>NZ_JBFUEH010000015.1:0-512 GCF_056404295.1 Pedococcus sp. P2_D7 | reverse complement strand
GCGTATCGCCTGCGTGCGAGTTCGTCGCGGCCGTCGATCATGTCCGACGCGGCGTAGGCGGCGAGGATGCCTGAGCGCAGCGCGTGCACGATGCCGCGCGACGACAGCGGATCGGCGGCAAACAGGCAGTCGCCCGCCGCGACCCAGCGCTCGCCGGCGGCCGGCTCGATCGTTGCCGTACCCGCCGACTTCACCGTGACAGAGGTTTCGCGCGCGCCATCAGGCAACAGCGGTACGATAAACCGTGTCGCCGCCAATGCGCGGTACCAGGATTTCGGGTCGCGCAACGCGCTGCCGAGGTCAGGATCGGTGAGGCACGCCACCACCCGGCTGCCACAGGGCAGGTCGGCGCTGTACCACCAGCCTTCGGGGCGTGCTTCGATGACCATCCGGCAATCGCCCGGTGCGCGGTCGAAGAAGCGTGTGTAGGCCGCAAGGTGCGCATGCACATGAAGCGTCGCGCTGAAGGATCGTGCCAGCGTCCACCTGCGGCCGGTCGCCCAGATCACGGC
>NZ_JBFUEH010000014.1:0-1369 GCF_056404295.1 Pedococcus sp. P2_D7 | reverse complement strand
CTGAAGTCCCTCGGTTGATGGGTGACAGTTCTACTCCGGTTGATCGGTGACACTCTCGAGATGCGGGAGATGAGTGTGGCTGAGCAGCGGTATCAGGCGGTGTTGGCGGTGATCGGTGAGGGCGCGACCGTCACCGAAGTGGCGGCCCGGTTCGGGGTTGCACGCAAGACCCTTCATGAGTGGCTGTCGCGGTACGAGGGTGGCGGGCTGGAGAACCTGGGTGACCGGTCTCATCGGCCACGGTCGTGTCCGCATCAAATGGGTCCCGCGGTCGAGGCGGCCATTGCCGGGCTGCGGCAGGCACATCCCTCTTGGGGGCCGCGGCGGCTCGTCTTCGAGCTGGCCCGGAGCGGGCTGGATCCGGTGCCTAGCGAGTCGGCGGTGTACCGGGCGCTGGTCCGGTTGAACCTGATCGACGTTGCTGTCCGACGACGGCGGGACCGCAAGTGGAAGCGCTGGGAGCGCGGCGCTCCGATGGAGCTGTGGCAAATGGATGTGGTGGGCGGGTTCGTGCTCGCCGACGGTCATCGCGCGAAGGCGCTGACCGGGGTCGACGACCACTCCAGGTTCTGCATCAGCGCCCACCTGATGCTGCGAGAGAACTCCCAACGGGTGTGCGAGGGATTGGCCGCGGCGTTGCGTGCCTACGGCGTGCCCGAGCAGATCCTGACCGACAACGGCAAGGTGTTCACCGGCCGGTTCAACGCCCCACCGGTCGAGGTGTTGTTCGACCGGATCTGTCGGGAGAACGGGATCACCCACCTGCTGACCCAGCCCCGCTCACCGACAACCACCGGCAAGATCGAGCGCTTCCACCGGGCGCTGCGCACCGAGTTCCGCACCGACCGGGTGTTTCCCGACCTGGCCACCGCGCAGGCCGAGCTGGACGACTGGGTCGAGGAGTACAACACCCGGCGTCCGCACCAGGCCCTGGACATGGCCACCCCTGCGGCACGATTCCTGACCACCGCACCAGCGCCGGTGACGTCGCTGCGGACGACCTCACGGTCGGGGCGGCCGGCGGAGGACCGGATCGACGGCTACTGGGTGGCCCGCCGCGCATCGGCCGTCGGCATGGTGTGCGTGAACTGGCAGCAGGTCTGCCTCGGCGTCGCGGCCGCCGGCCGCAACATCGATGTCTGGGTCACCGGCCAGGTGCTGCAGTTCTACGACGGCGACTACCTGCTGCGCACCGAACAGCGCCGAAGCGCCGGGGAGGTCAGAGTCAAACGCGCCCAAGTCCCGGGCGGGCAACGTAGGGTCAGATCGAGTGACACCCATCAACCGAAGTAGGTGTCACCCATCAACCGAAACAGTGTTACCCAACAGCCGAAGCCCGGATGACCGGGATCAGCCGAAGTAACACAAG
>NZ_JBFUEH010000013.1:0-1476 GCF_056404295.1 Pedococcus sp. P2_D7 | reverse complement strand
GCGGCTGTTAGACGATTCCCTTAGGACCGGTGTCCGGCCAGACTCGGTCCAGGTGGTCGGTGGGAATGCTCGCCATCGCGGCTGCCCACCGAATCGGTGTGGCTCTCTTTCGGTTTGCGTGCCCACCGTCCACCGTGGCGAGGCGTGGCTCAAGAAGGGACTGCCCTGCTCGTAATAGCAATGCCCACCTCGCGTTCCTCCGTTGTTGCGACGAAGCGAGGTGTTGGGTGTGGCGAGGGTGTTCATCGGGGTCGACCCCCACAAGCTGTCGGCGACCATCGAGGTCGTCGATGACCGTGAGACGGTGCTGGCGACCGGCAGGTTCGGCACCGACAAGGCCGGCTACTCCGCGATGCGCAGGCACGTCGCGAAGTACTCGGAGCGGACGTGGGCGGTCGAGGGCAGCAACGGTGCCGGCCGACCGCTGGCGCAGCGGCTGCTCGCTGACGGAGAACGTGTCGTCGACGTGCCGGCCAAGCTCAGCGCCCGGGCGCGGTTGTTCGACACCGGCCACAACCGAAAGACCGACGCGCACGACGCTCACGCAGTCGCGGCCGTCGCGGTCCGCACCTCGGGGCTGCGCGTGCTGGCCTACGACGAGGCACTCGAGGCGCTGAGGATGGTGGCTGACCGCCGCGCCGAGCTCGCGCAGCACCGCGTTCAGACCGTCAACCGGCTCCACCGTCTTCTTTCGGAGCTGACGCCGGGGACGTCGAAGAAGGACCTGACGGCGTTGCAGGCCAAGGCAATCCTGGCGTCGGTGCGGCCACGGGACCTGGCCGGCAAGACCAGGCGCAGACTCGCCGCCGAACTCCTGGCCGACCTGGTCGCGGTCGACAAGAGGATCAAGGCCTCCACCAAGGAGCTCAAGACGATGGTCGCGGCAACAGGCTCGAACCTGATGGAGTTGCCCGGCGTCGGCCCAGTCGTAGCAGCCCGGATCCTGGCCGACGTCGGTGACATCGCCCGATTCGCGGACCGGAACCGTTTCGCGTCCTGGACCGGCACCGCACCGCTGGACGCCTCTTCCGGTGAGCAGATCCGTCACCGCCTCTCCCGCGCCGGCAACCGCAAGGTCAACCACATGCTGCACATCGCCGCGGCCAGCCAGATCCGGCTCGACACACCCGGCCGGGCCTATTACCGACGCAAGCGCGCCGCGGGCAAGACGCCGATGGAAGCCATGCGCTGCCTGAAGCGACGCATCTCCGACGCCGTGTACCGCCAGCTGGTCGCCGACGCCCGCCGCGCCGCCCAGCCAGCACGAGCGATGGCACYTGAGGCGGGCCCGGGAGGGCACTGCGGGGCGTCACTTCAATCCAGCGCGGTCGACCTGCCCCCGCACATCGACACTTCGGATCAGCCACTTCCCGGACCCGCAACACCGACGCTACGCCGCACCGACCCGGGCCGGAAGACCACAACGCGAAGGTCCCTCAGACACGCCCGTTGACAACAGAAGGGAGCCGGAAAGAC
>NZ_JBFUEH010000012.1:0-3306 GCF_056404295.1 Pedococcus sp. P2_D7 | reverse complement strand
TCTCGTTCACCGTGGAGAACACCGGTGACGTGACCCTGACCGGGGTGGGCGTGGCCGACCAGCTGGTCGCCCCCGCGGGTCCGGCCGTGACCGTGACCTGTCCGTCGACCACGTTGGCGCCGGGCGCCACCATGGTGTGCACGTCCTCGGCGTATGTGGTGACCCAGGCTGATGTGGACGCCGGCGCGGTGCGGAACGGTGCGACCGCGTCCGGGACCCCACCCACCGGGCCGCCGGTCGTGACTCCGCCCTCGACCACGGTCACCCCGACCCCGACCACCGCGGCACTGACCCTGGTGAAGTCGGCTTCGCTGTCGACCGACAGCAACGATGACGGGTTGGCGGGGGTCGGTGACGAGGTCACGTTCTCGTTCACCGTGGAGAACACCGGTGATGTGACCCTGACCGGGGTGGGCGTGGCCGACCAGCTGGTCGCCCCGGCGGGTCCGGCCGTGACCGTGACGTGTCCGTCGACCACGTTGGCGCCGGGCGCCACCATGGTCTGTTCGAGCAGCCCGTATGTGGTGACCCAGGCTGATGTGGACGCGGGCGCGGTGCGGAACAGTGCGACCGCGTCCGGGACCCCACCCACCGGCCCGCCCGTGGTGACTCCGCCCTCGACGACTGTGACGCCCGCTCCGGCGGGGTCGGGGTTGACGTTGGTGAAGTCGGCGGCGCTGTCGACCGACAGCAACAATGACGGGTTGGCTGGGGTCGGTGACGAGGTCACGTTCTCGTTCACCGTGGAGAACACCGGTGATGTGACCCTGACCGGGGTGGGCGTGGCCGACCAGCTGGTCGCCCCCGCGGGTCCGGCCGTGACCGTGACCTGYCCGGGCACCACCCTGGCSCCGGGCGCCACCATGGTCTGCACCTCCTCGCCGTACCTGGTGACCCAGGCCGACGTGGACRCCGGCGCGGTCCGSAACASYGCGACCGCGKCCGGGACCCCACCCACCGGCCCGCCSGTGRYCACCCCRCCCTCGACCACCATCACCCCCACCCCCACCGGGTCGGGCCTGACCCTGGTGAAGTCCGCCACGATCAGCACCGACACCAACAACGACGGCCTGGCCGGSGTCGGTGACCAGGTCACGTTCTCCTTCACCGTGGCCAACACCGGCGACGTCACCCTGACCTCGGTCGGCGTGGCCGACCAGCTGATCGCCCCGGCCGGCCCGGCCGTGACGGTCACCTGCCCGGGCACCACCCTGGCCCCGGGCGCCACCATGGTSTGCACSTCCTCGSCGTAYSTGGTGACCCAGGCYGAYGTGGACACCGGCGCGGTCCGSAACACCGCGACCGCGTCCGGGACCCCACCCACCGGCCCGCCCGTGACCACCCCACCCTCGACCACCATCACCCCCACCCCCACCGGGTCGGGCCTGACCCTGGTGAAGTCCGCCACGATCAGCACCGACACCAACAACGACGGCCTGGCCGGCGTCGGTGACCAGGTCACGTTCTCCTTCCTGGTGACCAACACCGGGGCCGTCACGATGTCGGCCATCAGCATCGCTGACCAGCTGGTCGCGCCGGCCGGTCCGGCCGTGACGGTGACCTGCCCGGGCAGCACGTTGGCGCCGGGCGCCACCATGGTGTGTTCGAGCAGCCCGTATGTGGTGACCCAGGCTGATGTGGACACCGGCGCGGTCCGTAACAGTGCGACCGCGTCCGGGACCCCACCCACCGGCCCGCCCGTGGTGACTCCGCCCTCGACGACCGTGACGCCCGCTCCGGCGGGGTCGGGGTTGACGTTGGTGAAGTCGGCGGCGCTGTCGACCGACAGCAACAATGACGGGTTGGCTGGGGTCGGTGACGAGGTCACGTTCTCGTTCACCCTGGAGAACACCGGCGACGTGACCCTGACCGGGGTCGGCGTGGCCGACCAGCTGGTCGCCCCCGCGGGTCCGGCCGTGACCGTGACCTGCCCGGCCACCACGATGGCCCCGGGCGCCACCATGGTGTGCACCTCGTCCCCGTATGTGGTGACCCAGGCTGATGTGGACGCGGGCGCGGTGCGCAACAGTGCGACCGCGGCCGGGACCCCGCCGACCGGCGGCCCGGTGACGACTCCGCCCTCGGGCACGGTCACCCCGACCCCGACCACCGCGGCGCTGACCCTGGTGAAGTCGGCGTCGATCAGCACCGACAGCAACCGGGATGGGTTGGCTGGGGTGGGTGACCAGGTCACGTTCTCCTTCCTGGTGACCAACACCGGGGCCGTCACGATGTCGGCCATCAGCATCGCTGACCAGCTGGTCGCGCCGGCCGGTCCGGCCGTGACGGTGACCTGCCCGGGCAGCACGTTGGCGCCGGGCGCCACCATGGTGTGTTCGAGCAGCCCGTATGTGGTGACCCAGGCTGATGTGGACGCCGGCGCGGTGCGGAACGGTGCGACCGCGTCCGGGACCCCACCCACCGGCCCGCCCGTCGTGACTCCGCCCTCGACCACGGTCACCCCGACCCCGACCACCGCGGCACTGACCCTGGTGAAGTCGGCGTCGATCAGCACGGACGCGAACCAGGACGGGCTGGCTGGGGTCGGTGACGAGGTCACGTTCTCGTTCACCCTGGAGAACACCGGCGACGTCACCCTGACCGGGGTGGGCGTGGCCGACCAGCTGGTCGCCCCGGCGGGTCCGGCCGTGACCGTGACGTGTCCGTCGACCACGTTGGCGCCGGGCGCCACCATGGTCTGTTCGAGCAGCCCGTATGTGGTGACCCAGGCCGATGTGGACGCCGGCGCGGTGCGGAACAGTGCGACCGCGTCCGGGACCCCACCCACCGGCCCGCCCGTGGTGACTCCGCCCTCGACGACCGTCACCCCGACCCCGACCACCGCGGCACTGACCCTGGTGAAGTCGGCGGCGCTGTCGACCGACAGCAACAATGACGGGTTGGCTGGGGTCGGTGACGAGGTCACGTTCTCCTTCACCGTGGCCAACACCGGCGACGTCACCCTGACCTCGGTCGGCGTGGCCGACCAGCTGRTCGCCCCGGCCGGCCCGGCCGTGACGGTCACCTGCCCGGGCACCACCCTGGCCCCGGGCGCCACCATGGTCTGTTCGAGCAGCCCGTAYSTGGTGACCCAGGCCGACGTGGACACCGGCGCGGTCCGCAACACCGCGACCGCGGCCGGGACCCCACCCACCGGCCCGCCGGTGGTCACCCCACCCTCGACCACCATCACCCCCACCCCCACCGGGTCGGGCCTGACCCTGGTGAAGTCCGCCACGATCAGCACCGACACCAACAACGACGGCCTGGCCGGCGTCGGTGACCAGGTCACGTTCTCCTTCACCG
>NZ_JBFUEH010000011.1:0-8764 GCF_056404295.1 Pedococcus sp. P2_D7 | reverse complement strand
GCTGGTCGCCGACGCCCGCCGCGCCGCCCAGCCAGCACGAGCGATGGCACTTGAGGCGGGCCCGGGAGGGCACTGCGGGGCGTCACTTCAATCCAGCGCGGTCGACCTGCCCCCGCACATCGACACTTCGGATCAGCCACTTCCCGGACCCGCAACACCGACGCTACGCCGCACCGACCCGGGCCGGAAGACCACAACGCGAAGGTCCCTCAGACACGCCCGTTGACAACAGAAGGGAGCCGGAAAGACTGTGAGGATCGCCGCACGCATCGCAGCAGGTTCGGGCGTTCGGGCCATGATGTACCCATGAGGCACCTGACCGAGGAGCAAGCCTTGGGGGCGCTCGATCGAGGGCGCCCCATCGAGCAGTTGATAGTTCAGCCGACGACCGACCACATGGGCATCGAGTGGCTTCGACTGTCGCCACAGTCGTCAGGCGTCGCGTTGGTTCGGCACCGCGTGCGCGACTTGGGGAGTGCCGCCTTCCTGGATCTGTACGAGTTCCCTCCCGTCGACCCGGACGAGGAGCCGGGTGAAGGGGCGGTGCTCGCCAGGTTTGCAGGGGGCGCCGAGGCCCTTGCCGCGAGCATCGAGCACGGCGCGCGGGCCGACGGATGGGTCAACGATGGCATCCTTCAGGATGAGTACGCCGACCTGACTCGGTCCTGACCTAAATCGCCCATCGTCGTGAGAAGACACTTAGGGGTTCATGACCCGCGACGAGCCAAGGGGGCGGTATGACGCGGTCGCTGCCGACCACGTTACGGCCACAGCGTGGCAGTAGCGGGCGTTCCTCCCAGGTTCTGTCGGCGGGCTTGCGGGCAACGGCCCGCCCATGCCACTCCGGAGATGCACGCCGAGCGTGGAGGAGACGGCGTTCAGAGCTCGACGTAGACGTCGTCTCCATCGACCACGACGTCGTACCTTGTCAGCGGCGATGGCTTCCGGCCGAGTGCGATCATCCTGCGCGACCAGCGTGGCATGTCCCTACCGCCGAAGCCGGGCGCCCAGTCGAGGTTCTCGCCTGACGCCAGGTCGAAGCGGGAGTTGTGCCACGGGCAGACGACTTGCCCGTCGGCGTACCTCAGACCACCTGGCCCCCTGGTGAGGGAGAGGCCAAGGTGTGGACAGCGATTGCGCGCCGCGCACAACGAGTCTCCAGCGATACCGACCACGACGGACGTGCCCGCAGCATCCACGGCGTGCAGCTCCCCATCGGCGAAGTCCGCCACGCTACCGACCCTTGCTCGACCTGGCATCTCAAGTCTCCTCGTCTCGGGCGCCTGTCCCCGTTCTACCAGCGCACCGCCGCTGCCGTCACTGTCGTTCGCGGAACCACGGCCGTCTCACCAAGGGCGCGATCGCAGTGGAAAGATGCGAGGCGCTCTGAGCCGGCCGCCACCATCGCGCTGCCGGACTGACGCGTACGGCGCCACGGGCTTTCACTCCCCCAAGAGCTGATAGCCGCTGCGGACCGCGACCTTGATGGCCTCAATGTCCGCCATCAGGTCATCCTCCGTACGGCTCTCCAACTTCATCGAGCCCTTGGCGAGGACTCGCGTTGGGCCATCGAATGATTCGACCCATGGCGTATGGATCACCCGGTTCCTGGCCTCGTTGGCGGTCTTGCCCAGATTGAGCCACGAACGAAGGGCGCTGGGATCCAGGGAGCCGCCTTCTTGCCTGGTAGTCAAGGTTTGCATTACTCCGAGGGCCGAACCTACGCCCATCGCGCCAGCGACCAGACGGGCAGTCGACTCCGATATCAGCAACGTGCGGGCTAGGATTTGTGCGGTTACGAGCTCCAACTGATGGCTCATCGCCGTAGTGAGGCCGAGGAGTTGCAGGCGTGACTCGTGATCCATGCGAGCAACTTAGTTGCTCCGCACAGCGCCGGCGGTCAAACGCGTCTCGTGCGCGATCAGTCGGGTGTTACCACGTCCAGCCCCAGTGCCAATGCGGCGGAAGGACGCATGTGGGCCGGCGTGCAGATTTCGGATGAGCGGATCCGTCCGGCGCGGCGGCAACGACCTCGCCCCTTGGTCTAGGTCCTTGCAGTGCAGTAATCGAGGGGACCGGACCCGCGAGCCACCGCTGCCCAGCCAGAGTGACATTGCTGTCGGGGCGGCAGTCATGGGTGCAGGCTCGAAGGCTGAACTTGGTCTGGTCGTTGGCTGGGAAGCACACGCAGGCGCCGTCTGGGGGCACAAGTGGCTTGGTAGGGCAGCTCGTAAGGCAGCCTGATGTAAATCGGGTGTCGGGCCTGCAGGAAGTCCTCCGTATCGACGTTCTGCGTCCTAGAACTTGAACATCGCGTGGCGCCCTGAGCCTTTCGGCTGCCCGACCGGTCCCCCCGATCTGTGCCGGACATCAATCCGCAAAGTCTCAGTACCGGCCCAGCAGCGTTCGCTTGTGTGACCTACTGAGGTGTCGCAACATTCGCTGCTCAGCATTGGGCTCCGGGCGCGGCCCAGGCGCTACGTGTCCTTCTTCCACATCCACCAGGTGGGCGGCTGAGGCCGCGAAGTAGCCCTGCCTTACCAGGGCCATCTGCTCATGCTCGGAAAAGGCGTCGAGGTCCGTGCGCACACTTGCAATGGCCTTAACCGTTTCCTCACGAAAGCCATGATCTGGCGTCAGATCTATGGACCACAATCCTCCAGCAACGACGCCCCGCGCGTACTGGGTCAAGAGCCAGCGTCGTCTTATTGAGGCGGTCTGCGCGGTGGTGGCTGCGAGAGCCCGAGTCGCGATGCCTAGTCGCGTGCGAATGATCAAAGGCGCTGCCCCTGAGAAGGCAGAAGCATCACTCAAGAACACGGTTCCGTGATTCCTCCAAACAGACTCCAAAGCCGTGTTGTCAATCACGCCACCGTCGGTAAGTTGGCATCGATCGAGTAGTAGGGGACGACCCAATTGCCCATGCACGCCGGTTTTCCACTGCCCCGCTGTCAGGTCGACGATCCGAGGGCTAAAAAATGGAGGAAATGCCGCGGATGTCGCAATCGCGGTGGCGAGAGTGTCACCTGGCGCGGGTATGTCATAACCGACCCCAGGGCCGCCCACTCGACCATGTGGGTGATCCATCCTCGGCGTCAGAAAGTACCACCCGTCCAGCGTTGTCAGTTCCGTAGCAGCGATATTCAGAGCGGGTCCCTGGCCTTGAATTTCGCTCAGATGACGCCCGAGGTGGGGCACGTACTTGACCAGCTGACGCTCTAAGGCCTTCAAGGACGCTCCGCCGCGCAGCACATTCGAGGGTCGAGCACGAGCTGTCAACGCAACCGTACGGATGTTGTGGCGGGTCAGTTCAAGTAGGGCTCCTTCTACGTGCTCGACAAATCCGCCAAGCTGCGGTCGCTGCCAGTCCAGTCTTGGGTCTGCCAGTAGGCCAGCCACGATCGAACCGCCAGACACCGAACTTACGGTCGTGACTTGCGTTAGGAGTCCTATCTCATCTAGTCGTTGGAGGGCCCCTAGGTGGAACAGTGCCGCGCGGTACCCTCCTCCACTGAGGCACAGCGCCACACCTTTGCGTCGAATCAGGTACGGCGGAGTTGTCACGCTTCCAAATCTAGTGTTTCGAGAGATCCGACCAGCAAGTTGCGGTGGCCTCGGACGCCGAAGTTGCTCTCTAGAGCTCACGCCATGGGAGGCCAACCCCTGTGGCATTAGGACGAAAGCGCGCGGATCACCCAGATCCACTATGAGCACGTCTGGGGAACAAATGCGGGTCTGGTTCTACCCCGTCAACATCCGTCGCCGTTGCTGGGTGACTCGGGCCTGACGAGTGAGGCACCAACCCCGTAGTGCACCTGCAGGATCCTGCGCCTATTGCTGACAAGCCAAGAGTTCTGGGACGAGTAGGCGCCACGGAGACGACGCTCGTGCCCCCTTGCCGTGATCAATAGCAGACCAACGAGCATGACAGCGTCCCAGGTCACTTCTTCGTAGAGCGACATGTGACGGGCCCGGGGCGGATTGAGGAACTGGCTACCCATACCCATCAGAATCGGCACAGAGGCGAGCAAGACGGCGTGAACGGCATCGACAGGGCGCCTTGCGCCCCTGGCGATGGGCGCATACCCCCGGAAGTACCTCACCGCCCACAACGCTGCTAAGGCCACACAGGGAATCACGAGGGTGCGCGACTGGAAATGGTCATGGCGCAGGAAGAGGACCCCGTACACGGCACTTGCGACCGCTAGGAGCGCATAGTCGACACGGTTGGTCGTCACGGTTGGTACATCGCCGACTGACGTCGCTTCGGGGCGGCTGGCCCTTCCCTGTTGTTTGTGTCGCCATACCGCAAACACCCAACATGAAAGGACGCCAGCCATTAGCCACGTCCGGGTGGGAGTGGCTGCGCCGCCGTCTACCCCGGACACTTCGTAAATTGCGATGGGAGACAGAACGACTGCCAGCCCGCCAAGAATCAATAGAAAGATCGCCTCGAACCCGATCCGGAACATACTGCCCATGTAGAGCGCCCTAGCCCGGATGGCGGGGGGCACCTCCGTATCTAGTAGAAGTAGGTAGGTGTTAAGCGTACTGAGTTCGCCGCGCTCGCCCCATGAGCGAAGAATTTCAGTCGGTTGGAGCGGCCTGATTACAGCGGAACGAGCAGGTGCATCAACGAAATAGAACACCAGACCGACAAGTAGCGATGCAACGACAGCAGCCAGCGTATTTCCGGTTGGGTCCAACCATTTCACGTCGAAGGTCACTCCGACTCCACCAGCCATGCCGACTGCTATGGCCCCGGGAATGAAGATTCGTATGCCCTCGTAGAACTCGAACGAGGCAGCGTCGATGCCCTCGGCCATTGGTCAGAGAATGGAGTGTGGGTTCGGAGGGGGCGCGGCTGCCAAATGCGTGTTGTCTGCCCCTCGCACTTCCATGTCCATGCGCGCAGCAATCACTGCGTTTTGACTCAGACAGCGCTTGGCTATCTCCTCGGTCGCCTCCTGCGCATACCCGTTAAACGCCAGCAATCGGAGCAGGAGTCCCCAAAGTGATGGCGATTCGGTTGCATGCAAGGCGCCTGCCACAGCGTGTGCAGCGCCACGCGAGAGATCCTTGTTGAAGAGGCCAACTGCGAGTCGACATGAGACCCACGTGTGTCCTTCATCCAAAGACTCGATTAGGCGATTCTCCAGGCCACGGCGCACTCTAACGTCATCCGAAAACGTATACAGATAGTCCACAATGCGAGGCGCCTCCCAGGGCACGTCTCGCAGAACGGCAAGCGCCCATTCGACCGCGATGTTGTCACCCTCTGCTGCGAGGCGGGGCAACACGAACCTGAGTTCGCGGCGATGCGCGACGGGGTCACTCGAGGCCGATATGAAGACGCTTCGCAAGGAGGCGCGGACCTGCTCAGTCGGTTCAGAGTCCGGGTGATAGACGCTGGTCAAGGTCGCTTGTCGACTGGCTCGAAAGAGCTGCATCGGTTGGATATGGACTTTGTCGGCATTGAGTCTGAGTCCAATGGTCTCGAGCGCATTGGACAGTTGGCGCACCGCTTCCAAGGCGTCCGCCTCAGAAGCGGCGAAGATGCGATAGTCGTCGACCCATCGTGCAAACGGGAGACGGAGGGTTGCGTCAACCTGAAGAAGGACCATGTTCGCCAAGAACCGGGCGTCAGCATATCCAGCCGGCAGGTGGTCGAGTCCCAAGGACCTGAAGTCTCTGGCGACGTCCTCAAGTCGCGCGGTCGAAACACCGGGAATCGTCCGGGCAGCTTCCAGTACGAGGTCCCAGTTGGTGCTCACAAAGAATTGACGTATGTCCGCCGAGACAACAAAAGCGGCCCGCTCTGTCTCGCCTTCGACGAATTCTGTGAAGCGACGATGCTCAGTGCGGTAAGTCATCCCCGACTCGGCTCCTCGGCGGTACCCGCAGACACCAACCTCAAGCGAATGGTCGACAAAGTCCTTGAACGGCTCAGCGGCATCGTGAAGCTGCAGAATACGATCGAGCGGCAAAATGGGGGCAACCAACCGGCTACCGTCGGGCTTTGGGACGTGCATCTCTTCTATGCGTTCGCCACTTGTTCCTGGCTCGGCATCGAAGTCGGCCCCAGATCGAAGGCCCAGGACGTGCGGCACCCAAGCAGTCTGCATGTCCTCTTCTAGGACGAGCTCGATCGGGGGCAACGTGTCGGGCATGGCGCCACTGTAGACGCCTGCAGCGACACCCGACGAAGCCTCCATCGGCGTTTCGGCGGCGCTGACCGAAGACCCTTCGGTAGTCGAGGCAAGATCCTCCCGTCACAACTTCCGCGCGCAGCCCTGAGCAAAGCCACGACCCGGCGCCTCCCCCCATGCAGCCATCCGGCTCCGCGGTCATCATTGGATCCCAGTCCACCGCTGCGTCCGGGGCGTGGGGGGCTGCCTCTCCTGCTAGGTGGTCGGGATGCCGAACTAGATCAAGGCAGCACTTGCGAGGGGCGCCAAGCATTCGACCAAGGTCAGTTCCTTCGCGGACGTCGAGGTGAGTAGAACGAAGCGCCCCCCAGCAGGCCGAGGCCAGCCCGGCCTGCTGGTCGCTGCAATCAACGAGCACGAGCTAGGTCTGGATCCACACGAGTTCGATCTTGATCCATGCGTGCGGCCCGTTGGGCGAGCAGATGCGGCGAAGTGACGCGGCCCAGATATGGACTGCTTCCACCGTAGGGTCCCCAGGCGCTCTGTGCGCCGTCTGGGCCGACGAAGTGCGCCGATCAAAGAAGCCGGGCACCATTCAGATTGGGCCCGACCGCACTCAGGTCACGGACAGACCAGCGACATCGACGCCAACCGACCATTGGTCGGTATTCACGCTGCTCGCACGAGAGAGGAGTGGCAGGTGCTAGCCAGCCTTCTGCCCGGCCTAAGGGACGTGAGAACTCCATTGACCGTGGGATATCTCTGGCTCGCGACCTTTTGGCTCATATTCCTGCCATCTATCCCACTCACCGAGCCAGGCGACGACGGAGTCGTCAAGCGCCTATTCACGATGGGACAAAGCGTTGGCATCGGCGCGGCGCTGGCAGCTGCGTCATTCGCTGCCTATTTGCTCGGGTCGGTGTTGACAGTGTCCGTGGAGAACACTGGCGCCGGCCGACTCCTCACCGCCTTGTCGCCATACTTCATCACCCCAACTGGACAGAACGCCCTGAAGCTCTACGCCTCATTTCTGAGAGAAGATGTTCTTCGCGGGTTCGAGGGGCGCCTGCTTGACGATATTGAGCCCCGACAATTGGCGTTGAGTGAGGTTGGGACTCCATCGACCGAGTTTCGTGCACGCCTGCTGATCGCTAACAGTGCCGTTTTCGGAGAGTACGACCGCCTTATGTCTGAGGCTGAATTCAGGCTCAATGTCAGTCCCCCTATCCTGGTCCTTGCTGTCTACTGCGCGTTGTCCTTCAGCGGATCGTGGTTGGCCCTCGTTCTTGTTGTCATAGCGCTGCTCGTGCAAGGCACCTCAAAATTGGCTCAATCTGTAGTCGTCCTTCAGCGGGCCGTCACCACCGGAGTGATCACGCACCCGATGCAGTCTGAGGCCAAGCGAGCCGAGGTCCTTGCTGAACTCGAATCTCTAGCGGCGACAACGGACGCCTCGTTCACGAGGGTTTACGAGAGTCGCACGGCGATGGGGGCGCGGACTCTGGCCGTAGTCGCCGCGGTGATATCAGCCGCTGGGACGGTCATTTCGATTGTCCCTCAGATGCAAGACCTCGCGTCGACCTCGTGGGCCACACCAGTCGCGATCGCAGTCAGCGTCGTCGCGATGCTCAGTGCGTTTACTGTCTGGTGGCGCTGGCGCCGATAGACCAACCTGTTCGTCGCCTTCGAGCCCACGCATGGCATACCGCCCCTAAACGCGGCGGAGTGACGCGCCTATCGGGCCGGATCTGGCCGGGCCCGCTCGGGAGTCCTAGGACCCGGACTTCCTGGCAGTCCGGGTCCTAGGACGGCGGTGCGGACTCTGGCACCTTCCTCGGGTTCGGTCATGGCGGCCTGGGCGGTTCAGGCGTGCGCAGGTGCCCTGACTTCGTTGACCACTTCGAACACCGATTCCTGCGGGGGATCGGTGAACCCGCCGGGGATGCCTTGCTGCATGCGTGGCATAAGGGTCGAGTCGCGGAAGGTCTCCCAGCTGTCCTTCGTGTCGTGCACGGCAACGATGGTCCACCCGTCTGCGGAGGGGCCGGCCGCGTGGTACACCTGCCCAGCCGGCAGGCTTCCGTCGGCCGGGTGCACCGCCGCGATCGAGGCTTCGTATTGATCCTTTGTGCCGCCTTTGAACTGGTGAACGACGCCATAACTCATGGGGCTGCCCTCGCTTTTCCGGGTCCGCCCCGGCCCAGCAGGGGCGGCCCGGGACAGTCTCGGCGGGGCCTATTCGACGCTACGCACCAGCCGTGAACCTGTCGATGGACAAACCGGCCACAGCGTTTGCCGATTCCCACGGTTGCCCATCTGGGGGCCTAGCCCGCCGAGCCCCGGCCACGCCGAGAACCGTCCTCAAGGCGGCTGTTAGACGATTCCCTTAGGACCGGTGTCCGGCCAGACTCGGTCCAGGTGGTCGGTGGGAATGCTCGCCATCGCGGCTGCCCACCGAATCGGTGTGGCTCTCTTTCGGTTTGCGTGCCCACCGTCCACCGTGGCGAGGCGTGGCTCAAGAAGGGACTGCCCTGCTCGTAATAGCAATGCCCACCTCGCGTTCCTCCGTTGTTGCGACGAAGCGAGGTGTTGGGTGTGGCGAGGGTGTTCATCGG
>NZ_JBFUEH010000010.1:0-20050 GCF_056404295.1 Pedococcus sp. P2_D7 | reverse complement strand
CGGCCGGGGCGGCGGCTGCGGGAGCCGGCGCAGGGGTGGGCGCTGCTGCGGGAGCAGCAGGCGCCTCGGGGGCAGCAGCCGGGGCCGGCGCAGGTGCGCTGGGCTCGGCAGTCTTGGCTGCGGTCGGGGCCGCCGGGGCGGACGGACCGGCAGGCTTGGCGGCTGCCTTCTTGGCGGGGGCCTTCTTCAGGTCCTCCGGGAAGGTCTCCGTCGCCTTGCGGACGACGGGTGCCTCAATGGTCGAGCTGGCGGTCTTGACGTACTCGCCAATGCTGTTGAGGTGGGCGATCAGCGTCTTGCTGTCGGTGCCGAGCTCTTTGGCGAGCGCGCTTACACGGACCTTGGCCACGTTTCTCCTGTTCCTGGTCCGCAGTCAGGTGACAGGCGCGGACCGTCGTTAAAGCTGGTTGGAGCTCATTGCTGAGTTCTCATCGGATGCTCATCAGCGTCAAACCCAATCTCGGTTCGATGGACATAGCTGCTTCCATGGACGGCGCCCATGGAAGCGGACGGTCCCCTCTGGAGGAGGGGGATTGCCTTGCGTGACACTGCCTAGCTCGTGGTCTGGTCCAGGCCCTCGACGTATGCCGTGACCGCCGCCGGATCCGGAGCGGCGCCGACACGCAGCGCACGACCGAACGCCCGGCGGCGCAGGGCCTGCTCGAGACAGTCACCCGTGGGGTGCAGCCAAGCGCCGCGCCCCGGCAGGCAACGCCGCGGGTCGGGGCTCAGCCGGATCACTCCGGCCTCATCCGTCTCCGCGACCACTCGCAGGAGTGCCGACCGGCTATCCGTCCTGCGGCACCCCACACACGTCCGGGTCGGTTGCCCGTGCGAGGTGTGGATGGTCGTGCTCGATGCCGCTGGCCGGAGTCCAGTCCGGTCGGTCCCCACCAGTCTAGCCCCTACTGCCGCTCGGCGGCGTCACCAGCACTGCTGGCGGGGGCCTCGACAGGGGTGGCGCGGGGGGTGTCGACGGGCGCGGTGTCCGGCCGGATGTCGATCCGCCAACCGGTCAGCTTGGCCGCCAGGCGGGCGTTCTGGCCCTCCTTGCCGATGGCCAGTGAGAGCTGGTAGTCGGGCACGACCACGCGGGCCGACCGTAGCGTCTGGTCGACGATCGTCACGGACTGCACCCGCGAGGGCGACAACGCGGCTGCGACGAAGGTGCGCGGGTCGTCGGAGTAGTCGACGATGTCGATCTTCTCGCCGTGCAGCTCGGTCATGACGGCGCGCACCCGGGCACCCATCGGCCCGATGCAGGCGCCCTTGGCGTTGAGGCCGGCGACCTTGGAGTGGACCGCGATCTTGGTGCGGTGCCCGGCCTCGCGGGCCAGCGCCGCGATCTCGACCGAGCCGTCGGCGATCTCGGGGACCTCGAGGGCGAAGAGCTTGCGTACGAGGTTGGGGTGGGTGCGGGAGAGCCCGATCTGCGGCCCCTTGGGGCCGCGACGCACGGAGACGACGAAACAGCGCAGGCGCTCACCGTGGATGTAGCGCTCCCCCGGCACCTGCTCGGCCAGCGGCAGGATGCCCTCGACGGTGCCGAAGTCGACGGTGACGACCCGCGGGTCCGGGCTCTGCTGGATGACGCCGGCGACGACGTCGCCCTCGCGACCCTTGAAGTCGCCCATGATCGCGTCGTCCTCGAGGTCTCGCAGGCGCTGCACGATGACCTGCCGCGCGGTGGCGGCCGCGATGCGGCCGAAGCCCGTCGGGGTGTCGTCGAACTCGGGGCCGTACTCCCGCGGTGCGCGCTCGACCGGTGTCGGAGGCGTGTCGGAGTCGTCGTCCTCGGACTCGCTCGGCTGCGGCTCGGGCTGCTCGATCTCCTCCTTGGCCCAGACCACGACGTGCCCGGACTTGCGGTCGAGCTCGACGCGGGAGTTGCGGTAGGCGCCGTCGGTGCGGTGGTAGGCGACGAGGAGGGCCTGCTCGATGGCGGGGATGAGGATGTCGAGGGAGATGTCGCGCTCCCTCTCGAGGGCCCTCAGTGCGGCCAGGTCGATGTCCATGTCAGTGCTCCTCAGCGGGATCGACGCCGTGGTCGGCGTCGTCGTCGTCGTTCTCGTCGTGGTCGAGGTCGTCGTTCTCGTCGTGGTCGAGGTCGTCGGTCTGGTCGTCGCGGTGCTCGTCGGCGCGGTCGGAGGGCCGCGAGAACTCGACCTGCACCACGGCCCGGGACACGTCGGCATACGCGACGTGGATGGACCGGGCGGGCTCCTTCTTGGTGGCCGGCACCTCGAGGGTGACCCCGGAGTCGCCTGCGGCGGTGATGCGGGCCGTGACCGGCGCACCCTCGACGAGGGTGAGCGTGACCAGCCGCGAGACGTTGCGGCGGAAGTGCCGGGGCTCGGTCAGCGGTCGGTCGATGCCGGGCGACCCCACCTCGAGGGTGTAGGGCTGCTCCCCCATCGCTCCCGTCTCGTCGAGCGCGTCACTCACCGCTCGGGTGGCGTCGGCCACCTCGTCGAGCGTGAGCGGGGGCGTGACGGAGGTCGTGTCACCGGTGTCCTGGAGGACCCGGTCGATCCAGATGCGGACGAGGCGGCGCTTGCCTGCGGGGGTCACGGCGACGTCCTCGACCAGCAGCCCGAGGTCGCTCAATGGCGCCTCGACGGCGGGACGAATCTGTTCCTTGACGCTCACTGACTCGTCCTCTCTGAAGTTCTGGTGGTCGTGCACCGCCACTCTATCGGCGCCCCGAGTGGGCCGCATGCCCGCACCGGTCGGCATGCCATGATCGGCGCATGCCACAGGTCGACCCCGGTATGCCGCCGTGCCCCACGCGGCGCGGCGTCCTCACCGCGGGCGTCGGCCTGGCCCTCGGATCGGTCGCGGCGATGTCGTTGGCGGCGTGCGGGATCCGGCTCGAGGACGACGCGCCGAGGGTCCCCCTCATCCCGACCCGTGCCCCCATCTCCGGTGAGGCGTTCCTCATCGCGCTGTGGCGGCACTCCGACGACCTCGCCGAGCGCGCCACGAGCCTGGGCGGGCCGGCCACCGGCCTGCCGGCCAGGCTGGCCGGGCTGCACCGGCGCCAGGTGGCCGTCCTCCAGTCCGAGCTGCTGCGGCTCGGGGTGCCGCGCAAGGTGCTGGACGACGCCTCGGCTTCCTCGACCACCCCCACGCCGGGGGCCACGACCACCACCGCACCGACGACCGGGGCCTCGACCACGGGCCCGACCACGGGCAGCGGCACCTCACCCGTGCTGGGCCCGAAGGCCCTCGCCGCGCAGGAGGCCAGCGACCTGGGGCCGACGGCCATCGCCTCCCTCGCCAGGGTGCCCTCGAGCGCGGTCCCGCTCGTCGGCAGTGTGCTGGCCCAGCGGGCCGCCGCGACGATCCTCCTCGGCGCCCCCGCCACGTGGCCCGAGCCGACCTGGTCGGCCCCGTCACTCGCGGCGTCGTACCTCGAGAGCACGCGGGCCGCCGTCTACGCGTTCGAGGTGGTGGCAGCGCAGTCCCCCACGGGCGCCCAGCGAACCCTCGCCCTGGCCACCCTCGCGACGCTCCAGTCGCGGGAGAGCGAGCAGGAGTCCCTGGCCGGCGCCTCGGCTGGTCCGGCGGCCCTGGGCTACCCCCTGCCGTTCGCCGTGACCACGCCGGCCGCCGCGCGCCGGCTCGCCGCCCGGGTGCTGACCGACCTGCGCGCCTCGGTGGCGCGTGACCTCGGCTCCACCAGCGGCGACCTCGGCCCACTCGGCGCCCTCGTGCAGTGGCTCGCCGACACCGAGGTGCTCGGGTCGCGCTGGGGTGTGCAGCTGGCCGCCTTCCCCGGCCTCTCGTGACCCGACCCGAAGACGTGGTCGAGCTCCTCCCCGACGAGTTCCGCACGTTCGTCCACCGCTTCTCGGCGCAGGACGGCGGCGTCGGTGGGCCGTCGGGCGCCGACTGGGCGGCCCGGCTCCCCCGGTTGCTGGCCGACGTGCTCGACGACTGGGGCCTCGAGCCCCTGGGCGTCGGTCGCACCGGCTGGACCGCGGTCGTCGTGCCGGTGCGACGGGACGGCGAGCAGCTGGCCCTCAAGCTGGTGTGGCCGCACATCGAGGCGCGCGACGAGCCACTGGTGCTGCGGCACTGGGACGGCCGTGGAGCAGTCCGCCTCGTCGCCGCGGACCCGGGCCGCAGCGCCCTGCTGCTCGAGGCGCTCGACCCGGCCCGCGACCTGCACTCGGTCGACGTCGACACCGCCTGCACGGTCGTCGGCGAGCTGCTGCGCCAGCTGCACGTGCCTGCTCCGGCGGGACTGCGCCGGCTGTCCACCTACGCCCGCGAGCAGCTCGCCCGACTCGAGGCAGCCGACGGCGCGCTGCCGCGACGCATGCTCGAGCGGACGGCGACGCTGGTGCGCGACCTCACCGCGGACGACCGGTGCGACGCCACCCTCGTCCACACCGACCTGCACTACCGGAACGTGCTGGCCAGCCGGCCCGGATCGGGCCGGCCCGACTGGCTGGCCATCGACCCGCACGCCATGGCCGGGCACCCCGGGTTCGAGGTCCAGCCCCTGTTGCGCAACCGCACGGACGAGCTCGGGACCGGCTCGGCGTTCCGCTACCTCGTGCGCCGACGGCTCGAGATCTGTTGCGAGGCATCGGGGATCGACGAGGACGAGGCCCTCGCCTGGACCTACGTGCACACGGCGATGGAGGCGGGCTGGGCGGCCGGTGACGGCGACCGGGACGCGGTGTCGTTCAACGTCGCCCTGCTCAAGGCCCTCGACGGCTGACTCCCGAGGGGACCCATCCGACTTCGGGCCACCTGTGCCGCACCGGCCCCCTCCTTTCCGCAGCAGGTGCACCACCTCTGGGCAGGAGTGGGGTCCGGTCAGTCCACCCAGCGGTACTCGACCTCGGGGCGCCCGGCCCCGGCATACCGCTGCGAGCGCTCGGCGAGTCGACTGTCCGAGAGGTACTCGGCATACCGGCGCGCCGTCACGCGGCTGACGCCGAGCGCCTCGCCGAGCTCGCTCGCGGACAGGCCGGCACCGGCCTCGCGCAGGGCACGGGTGACCTTCGCGAGCAGGTCCGCACCCATGCCCTTGGGCAGCGCCACAGGGGTGCTGGTGCGCACCCCTGCCACGAGGCGGTCGACCTCGGCCTGCGTGGACAGCTGCTGGCTGTCGCCGAGCTGCGCCCGGTAGGCGCGGTAGGCCTCCAGCCGATCGCGCAGGGTGGCGAAGACGAACGGCTTGAGGAGGTACTGCACGACGCCCAGTGACACTGCGGCGCGGACGACGTCGAGGTCGCGGGCGGACGTCACGGCGATGACGTCCGCCCGGTGGCCGCCGGCCCGCATCGCGCGGATGACGTCGAGCCCGTGCCGGTCGGGCAGGTTCATGTCGAGGAGCACGACGTCGACCTGGGTCGACTGGAGTGCGCGCAGCGCCTCGTGGCTCGTGGCGGCCGTGGCCGCGACGGCGAAGCCGGGGACGCGTTCGACGTATGCCGCGTGGGCCTCCAGCGCGACCGGCTCGTCCTCGACCACGAGGACCCGGAACGTCGTCGCACTCGCGGCGGTCGAGGGCGCGGCACGGTCAGGCATGCGTCCTCGACTCCACCGGCAGCCGCACCGTGAACCGGGCACCGGGCGGTCCGGAGACCTCCATCTGCCCGCCGAGCCGGGCGACCGACTGCGCCACCAGCGCCAGGCCGATCCCCCGGCGGCCGGCACTGCCCTGCTCCTTGGTCGAGAACCCCCGGCGGAACGCCTGGTCGACGGCGTCGGGAGGAAGGCCCGGGCCGGAGTCGACCACGCTGAGCACCACGTGGTCGCCGTCGACCCGTGACGAGACCTCGACCCGGCGCTCGCCCGACTCCGCGGTCACCGCGTCGAACGCGTTGTCGATGAGGTTGCCGACGATCGTCACGACGTCGCGGACGGGCGTCGTGTCCTGGGGCCACGTGGCGTCCTCGGCGATGCGGAAGTCGATGCCACGCTCGGCCGCCTGCGCGGCCTTGCCGAGGAGCAACGCCGTCAGCGCCGGCTCGCCCACCGAGCCGACCACGCTGTCGGTGAGGCGCTGCGAGACCTGGAGCTCGTCGGTGGCGAAGGCCAGCGCCCGCTCGGGGTGGCCCAGCTCGATGAGCGACACGATGGCGTGCAGGCGGTTCGACGACTCGTGGGCCTGCGAGCGCAGCGCCTCGGTGAGGCCACGGGCCGAGTCGAGCTCGCCGGTGAGGTGCTCGAGGTCGGTGCGGTCGCGCACCGTCGCGACGAACCCCAGGGCCCGTCCGTCCCACTGGGCCCGGGCCTTGTTGAGCACCAGCACCCGGGCCGACGTCACGTGGAGCTCGTCCTCACGAGGCGACGCGTCGGTGAGGGCGGCCACCAGCGGTGCGGACAGCCCGAGCTCACCGACGGGTCGACCGCGGGCGTCGTCGGGCAGCCCCAGCAGGCGCACGGCCTCGTCGTTCGCGAGCCGCAGCCGACCGTCGAGGTCGGTGAGCAGGAGGCCCTCGGTCACGGCGTGCAGCACCGCGTCGTAGTACTCGACCATCTCGCGCAGCTGCCGCGCACCGAGACCGTGGGTCTGGCGGCGGATGCGACGGCTCACCAGGGCGGTGCCGAGCCCGGACAGCAGGGCAGCCGCCAGCCCCGCCATCAGCAGCGCCGGCAGCTGGCTGCGGAGCCGCTCGCTCACGGCGGACTTCCGGATCCCGACGGCGACCAGCCCCACGACCGTCTGCGACTCGTCGGTGACGGGGACGACCACCCGCCGCGAGGCCCCCAGCGTGCCGGTGTAGTCCTCGACCACCGTGCCGCCGGCCTGGGCGGCGGCGATGTGCCCGAGGAACTGGCCACCGATCTGGGCCGGGTCGGGGTGGGTGTAGCGGACTCCCGTAGGGCTCATCACGACCACGAAGTCGGTGCGGGTCTCGCGCCGGACGTCCTCCGCGAACTCCTGCAGGGCCGGCCCGGGAGCGCCACTGCGCACGCCCGCGACCACCGACGGCGTGCTCGCGACCGTCTCCGCGACCGCGGTCGCCCGCGCCGTCGCCTCCTGCGTGCCGGCCCGCTGCGCCTGCGCATAGGCCGCCGCGGTGCCCACCCCGACCACGAGGAGGGCGACCAGCACCTGCAGCGCGAAGGTCTGCGCTGCCACGCTCCACCGCCCCGGTGCGGTGAGCCGCCGAGGTGCGCTCACCGGCATACCGGGCGATGCCGCACGCCGGCCCGTCGCACGACGGGCCGTCGCGCGCAGAACTCAATGAACACAAGCGTGACCCTAGTCACTTCCGGGCCCACCCTCGTCCTTGTTCACCCGTCCCGGGCCAGCGCCCCGGACCCGATCCCTTGGAGAGCACCGTGAGCACCAGCGCCGACAGCGTCGTCGATCGCCCCGCACCGAAGCGGGACCGCACCCACTACCTCTACATCGCCGTGCTCGTGGCGATGGGTCTCGGAATCCTCGTCGGGTTCGTCAATCCCGAGTTCGGGGTCAAGCTCAAGTGGCTGGGCACCGGTTTCGTCAACCTCATCAAGATGATGATCACGCCGATCATCTTCTGCACGATCGTGCTCGGGATCGGGTCGGTCCGGAAGGCGACCCAGGTCGGCAAGGTGGGCGGGCTCGCGCTCGGCTACTTCCTCACCATGTCGACCTTCGCGCTCGCGATCGGCCTGCTGGTCGGCAACATCGTCAAGCCGGGCGCGGGGCTGCACCTCACCGACGAGCTGGCCGCCAGCGGCCAGAAGGCGGTGGGTGAGGAGCACACCACGACGGTCGACTTCGTCCTGGGGCTGATCCCCGACACCCTGGTCTCGTCGCTCACCTCGGGCTCGGTCCTCCAGGCCCTGCTCGTCGCCCTGCTCGTGGGCTTCGCGCTGCAGAAGATGGGTCGCGCGGGTGAGCCCATCCTCGTGGGCATCAAGCACCTCGAGCGGCTCGTCTTCCGCCTGATGGCGATGATCATGTACGTCGCGCCGATCGGTGCGTTCGGCGCCATGGCCGCCGTCGTGGGTGCCACCGGGTTCGACGCCCTCAAGAGCCTGGCGCAGGTGATGATCGCGTTCTACATCACGTGTGCGCTCTTCGTCTTCGTCATCCTCGGCACGATCCTCAAGGTCGTCACGGGGGTGAACGTCTTCGCGCTGCTGAAGTACCTCGCCCGCGAGTTCCTGCTCATCCTGTCGACCTCGTCGTCGGAGTCGGCCCTGCCCCGGCTGATCGCCAAGATGGAGCACGCCGGGGTGTCCCGACCCGTCGTCGGCATCACGGTCCCGACCGGCTACTCGTTCAACCTCGACGGCACGGCGATCTACCTGACCATGGCCTCGCTGTTCATCGCCGACGCGCTGGACAAGCCGTTCTCGCTGAGCCAGCAGATCTCCTTGCTCGTGTTCATGATCATCGCGTCGAAGGGTGCGGCGGGCGTGACCGGCGCCGGCCTGGCGACCCTGGCTGGTGGCCTGCAGTCGCACCGCCCGGACCTGGTCGACGGCGTCGGGTTCATCGTCGGCATCGACCGGCTGATGAGCGAGGCCCGCGCCCTGACCAACTTCGCCGGCAACTCGATCGCGACGGTGCTGATCGGCCACTGGGTCGGTGAGCTCGACCGGCCCCGGCTCGACGCGGTGCTCGCGGGCGACCTGCCGTTCGACGAGTCCACCCTGATCGACGACCACGAACCCGACCTCGTCGGCGACCCCGCCTCGGTGACGCAGGGACACTGACGGACGACTGACGGCCCCGCCCTCGGCGGGGCCGTCAGGCTGTCCGGCTCTGGTTGGCTCCCGCTGTCAGGTCAACTCAGGCTGTCAGGTCAACTCAGGCTGTCAGGTCGGCTCAGGCTGTCGGGTCTGCTGGTCGACGGTGAACAGCGCGCGCAGGTGGCGCGGGGGCGCGAACGGCTGCCACTCGCCCGGGTCCTGCGCCAGCCGGTCCGCGACCACCCACAGCGCCGTCGGGTTGTGCCCGAAACCCAGGTGGGAGGCCGGGATCGCGATGCTCTCGCGCCGCTCGCCCACGTCCTCGCGACAGATCCGCCACGAGACGATCCCGTCCATCCGTGAGTAGAGCGAGGTGGTGGGCACCACGAGCGGAGTGGTCACGTCAGGCCCTCGACGGGTCGCCTCGGCGTAGTGGCGCCCGGACAGCAACCGGTATGCCGCGTCGGCGTGCGTCTGACCCGGAACCGATGAGGCGTAAGGACTTCCGAGCGTGATGACCTGTCGCACCAGCTCGGGCGAGCGGACGCCGAGGGCGCGGGCGAAGATGCCCCCGAGCGACCAGCCGATCACCGAGACCGGTTGGTCGTGCCGGTCGGACAGCTCGCGCAGCCGAATCGGTAGGCGCCGGACGACCCGGCTGGTCGGACCCGTGTTCACCCCCAGTCCCCAGCCGGCGGTGCGGTAGCCGAGCCGGTCGAGGAAGCGTCGCAGGACGATCGTCGAGGTGTCCGACGCGAGCAGGCCCGGGATGACCAGCACGGGATGACCGTCGCCCCTGGGTGCGCGCGCGAGCTGGGGTGCCGACACGGTGAGCGCCCCGAGCTCGAGGACGCTGCGCCACGGTTCGCTCAGGAGCAGCAGCGACGACGGGCGCCCCGTCGCGGTGCGCCGGGTGGGCTCAGGGGGCTGGGTCGGCTCGGTCGGCTCGGTCGGCTGGGTCGGCTCGGTCGGCTCGGTCGGCTCGGTCGGCTCGGTCCGGTCGGTCGGTTCGGTCGGCTGGGTCGGCGTCACGGTCGGGGGGTGTCCTGCGCGCTCACGGCGGCCGCGACCAGCTCGTTGAAGCCGGCCCGGATGCCGTCGGCGATGACGCCCACGTCGGGGAAGCTGTCGAAGTCGGCGGTGATCCCGAAGC
The DNA here is from genome assembly GCF_056404295.1 of Pedococcus sp. P2_D7. Lineage (NCBI taxonomy): Bacteria > Bacillati > Actinomycetota > Actinomycetes > Micrococcales > Intrasporangiaceae > Pedococcus > Pedococcus sp. P2_D7. The sequence continues at coordinate 10,242 of NZ_JBFUEH010000010.1, read as the reverse complement.
TGAAGGTGTCGAGGTAGGAGAAGATCCCGGTCGCGACCCGCACGCCGGCGAAGACCGGCACGTAGGGGTGCGACTCCACGAGCTGGTGGCCCAGGAGGTAGAGCGGGATCCGCGGGCCGGGGACGTTCGTCGTCCCGGTCTGCGTGAGCTTGTTGGGCATCCGCGACATCGAGCGCGCGCCGAGGGCCAGCAGGGTGGGGGCCGCGTAGTCCGCGAGCCCGACGATGGCCGCGGCGTCCACGGCACCCATCCCCCGCTTGTTGCGGTCCATCTGCTCACGGATCAGCTGGAGCCGCCGCACGGGGTCGTCCTCGGCCACCGGCAGGTCGACGACGACGCTGGTCACCTGGTTGTTGACCTGGCCCCGCCCGGACGCCTGCCGGGTGGAGACGGGTACGAGCGATCGCACCACCAGGTCGGGCACCAGCTCCCCGCGACCCTGCACCAGGTCGCGGAAGCCCCGGGTCACCGCGGCGAGGATCACGTCGTTGACGGTGCCGCCCAGGGCGGTGCGGATGGTCTTCACCTCACCCATCGTCGCGTCGGTCCAGACCCACCGACGGTTCGGCCCCAGCGGACCGTTCAGGCTCTTCGGGGTCGGCTGGGCGCGCCCGGGCACGAGCTGAGCGATCTGCTGCGGGACGAGCTCCTTGGCGGCGACCGCCACACCAGCCAGCGCCATGGGCAGCTTGGCCAGGTCGTCGAGACTCGGGATCCCGATGGCCTGCAGCGGTTCCTGCACCGTCTCGATGACCGAGCCGGCCGTCAGGGCGAGCGTCGAGGGGGCCGGCGACGGGGTCCAGTCCGAGGGCTCGCGACGCGCCGGCTCACGCTCGAGGTCGAAGATCACCTGCATGAGGTCGGTGCTGCCCTCACCGTCGATCATGCAGTGGTGCGCCTTCGAGATCAGGGCCCACCGGTCGTCGGCGAGACCCTCGACGAGCCAGGCCTCCCACACCGGCTTGGTCATGTCGAGGCGCTGGGCGAAGACGCGACCCGCGAGGTTGCGCAGCTGCTCGGGGCCGCCCGGCTTGGGCAGCGACGTGTGGCGCACGTGGTAGAGCAGCTGGAAGTGCGGGTCGTCGACCCAGATCGGGCGACCGAGCTGGAACGGCACGGTCTTGATGACCTGGCGGTAGCGCGGGACCTGGTCCATCTTCGCGGCCAGCAGCCGGACGAGGTCGCCGTACGCCGGGGCGGGGCCCTCGAGCACCGAGACACCACCGACGTGCATGGGGGTGTTCTCGCCCTCCATGTAGTAGAACATCGCGTCCATCGCGCTCATCCGGTCCATGACTGCTCCTCGGCTGGGGTGACCGTGACGGGAATGCCGTTGAGGACCGCCGTCCCGGTGAGGGCGTCGACCAGCAGGTCGTCCGCGAGCACGTTGCTGTTGACCCCCGCGTGCGCCGACGCGACCTCGGTGCGGGTGCCCTGGCTCGAGTGGCCCCAGCCGTGCGGGATGCTGACGACACCGGGGCGGACCGAGTCGGTCACCTCGACCGGGACGGTCACCGCGCCCGCCCGCGACCGGACCACTGCCCCTCCCCCGTCCCGGAGCCCCAGCCGGTCGGCGTCGACGGGGTGCACCTGGACGGTGCAGGTGTTCGACCCGCGGACCAGCGGTGCGAGGTTGTGCATCCACGAGTTGTTCGAGCTCAGCTGTCGTCGCCCGATCAGCACCAGCTCGTCGGGCTCTGCGGGCGCGCGCCCCAGGGCCGCCACGAGCCGAGGCACGTCGCGGGTGATCGGCTCGGGCGTCAGCTCGATGTGGCCGCTGGCCGTGCGGAGCAGCTGCGGCACGCGGGGAGTCAGGGGGCCGAGATCCAGTCCGTGCGGGGCAGCCTCGAGGTCGGCCATGGTGAGCTCGTGGGGGCCGCCCCGGAGCATGAGGTCGAGCAGCCGCGCAGGTCCACGACGCTCCCCTGCGACCGCCACGTCCACGCCATACCTCGCGGCGGTCTGGGCCGCCATGAGGTCATCGAGCGCCGCCAGGTCGGCCGACGGCCCCTGACCGGCGGCGATGCCGGCGAGGCGCAGCATGGTCTCCCACTCCTGAGGCTGGTCGGTCTGCAACGCCGCCGGGCTCCAGTTGGCCATGTTGCGCACGGACAGCTGGGTGAACGTGAGGTCGTAGTGGTCGCGCTCCAGGGGGGTCGGCCCGGGCAGGATGACGTCGGCGTGCTCGCTGGTCTCGTTGAGGTAGACGTCGAGCGACACCATGAGGTCGAGGGTCTGGACCGCTTCGCGGAGCCGGTCGGCGTTGGGGGTGCTCAGGCAGGGGTTGCCTCCGACGACCACCAGCGCGCGCACCTGACCGGGGCCTGGGGTGAGGATCTCGTCGGCCAGGGTGGCGACCGGGAGCTCGCCCATCACCTCCGGCAGCCCGCGCACCCGGCTGTGCCATCGGCCGTGTCGCCAGACCCTGTTCGACGAACTGCTTTGACGCGCAGAGCTTTTCGCAGGCGCGGTGCTGTTGGTCTGACCCGCGGCCGCGAGCGGGAACATCGCCCCACCCGGGCGGTCCAGGTTGCCGGTGATGACGTTGAGGACATCGACCAACCAGCTCGCCAGGGTGCCGAACTCCTGGGTCGTGGTGCCGATCCGCCCGTAGACGGCCGCGCTGTCGGCAGCGGCGAGCTCACGCGCCATCCGCTCGATCTCGGCGATCGCGATCCCGGTGTGCGGTGACACCGCCTCGGGGCTGAAGGGCGAGGCCAGCTCGGCGAGGTCGTCGAACCCGGCCACGTGGTCGGCGAGGTGGCCGAGGTCGGCCAGGCCCTCGCGGAGGATCACCTCGACGAGCGCGAAGAGCAGCAGCGCGTCGGTGCCGGGCCTGATCGGATGGTGCTCGTCGGCCAACTCGGCCGTGCGGGTGCGGCGGGGGTCGACGACGACGACCTTGCCACCCCTCTCGCGGATCGCCTTCAGCCGGCCCCGCGCGTCGGGCACCGTCATCAGGGATCCGTTGGACACCAACGGGTTGGCGCCGAGCAGGAGGAGGTGCTGGGTGCGGTCGAGGTCCGGCACCGGGATGCTCAGGGGGTCGCCGAAGAGGTAGCCGGACGAGTAGTGCTTCGGCAGCTGGTCGACGCTGCCGGCGGTGTAGATGTTGGGCGTCCCCACCGCCTTGTAGAAGGCCCGCCCGTAGAGGGTCACGCCGAGGTTGTGGGACGACGGGTTGCCCAGGTAGAACGCAACGGCCTCCGGCCCGTGCTCGGCGACCAGGGGCACGAGGCGGCTGTCGATCTCCGCGAACGCCTCGTCCCAGGTGGCCTGGTGCCACTCGCCATTGCGCTTCACCAGGGGCGCCCGCAGTCGGTCCGGGTCCTCGTGGAGCGCCTTGAGCGAGGCGCCCTTGGGGCAGATGAACCCGTGTGAGAACGCGTCGTCGTCGTCGCCACGCACCGACATGACGGTGTCGCCGTCGAACGTCACGGCCAGGCCGCACGTCGCCTCGCACAGCGGACAGGTCAGGTATGCCGTGGTCATGGCGAGTGCGTCGAGCTCGCCCTGGGAGCGAGGGCGTGGGACTCGAGCCAGGGGATGACCCTGGCACGGACCTGGTCCGGGACCTCGAGCTGCGGGGTGTGGCCGACCCCGGGCAGGAAGTGCGCCTCCCAGTCCGGGTTCTGTGCCGAGACCGCGCGGGCCGCCGCGACGGACACCAGCCGGTCGCGCTCGCCGTGCACCAGGAGCACCGGCCGGTCGATGCTGCGCATGAGGGACTGGTAGCGGCGTGGGTTGGCCAGCACCCTCATGAGCGAGCGGGCGGCACCGAGGAAGGCGGCCTCCTGTCCGGGGACACCACGACGGTGCGCGGCCAGCAGAACACCGGCGTCGACCACATCGGGGTCGGCGCGACGGGGGTCGGCGAAGCAGAGGTTCACGACACCCTGCACCCGTTGGCGGTCGGTGGTCCGCTTGGTCATCAGGGCCAGGTACCGCTCCCCCACGAACGGCGTGGCGTAGACGAGGAACGTCGCGCTGACGGCCAGGTCGGGTCGTTGTCTCGGGACGGGGATCGAGGGGTCGATGAGGACGAGGCCGGCGACCAGCTCCGGATGGGCCGCCGCCAGCAGGATCGACACCATCCCGCCCATCGAGTTGCCGACCAGCACGACGGGCGACCCCACGACCTCCCTGATGAAGCGCGCGACGAGGTCGGCGTTGGCGTGCACCGATGCAGTCCGCGCCGTGCCTGGCGTCAACCCGAAACCGGCCTGGTCCACGGCATACACGTGGTGGCGCTTCGAGAGCTCGGGTGCGAGGCCGACCCAGTTGAGGTGCGACCCGCCGAGCCCGTGCACCATCACCACCGGCACCCCTTGTGTGGTGTCGTCCGGGTCGGGCCCGCCGTAGTCGACCCAGTGCACGGGGCCGTCGAAATCGCTGACCCAGCCGGTGCCGCCCCAGGGTCCCGCCAGCTGGAGTGGTGCGGGTCGAGCGTCGTGCTCTGCAGTCACTGTCCACCCATCTTCCGGGTCGTCGACGTCCGTCTCTCGCCCTTCCCGGAGACATGGAAACACGGCAAGGTGTGCCACGGCCGACAGTAGGACGCGCACGAGGGCCCGGACAAGACCGGGGTTCACACGGTGCGGAACGGAAAGGGTGAGCGAGTGACCGAGGTGACCCGGCTGCATACGGAGCGCTTGGTGTTGCGCGACTGGCGCGAGGAGGACCGCGAGTCCTTCGCGGCGCTCAACGACGACCCGGACGTGATGGACCACTTCCCCTCGCACCTGACGCGGGAGGCGAGCGACGCCATGGTCGACCGCATCACGGCCTTCCTCGCCGACCACGGATGGGGGCTCTGGGCGGTCGAGGTCGCCGAGACACGGGAGTTCATCGGCTTCACGGGGCTGTCGGTCCCCCGGTTCGAGGCGCCGTTCACTCCTTGTGTCGAGGTGGGTTGGCGGCTGGCGCGCTCCGCCTGGGGCCACGGTTACGCGACCGAGGCAGCCCGGGCGTCCGTCGCCCACGCCTTTGGTCCGCTCGCACTCGACGAGATCGTCGCGATGGTGGTGCCTGCGAACGACCGGTCACAGGGCGTCATGCGCAAGCTCGGCATGACCCGTGACGAGACAGCCGACTTCGACCACCCCCTGGTGCCGGAGGGGAGCCCGGGCAGGCGGCACCGGCTCTACCGGCTGCACCGCTGGGAGTGGGAGACACCGTCGTCCTGGTGAGGCCGCGGCGCGCGACGGCAGACCGCCTCGGGCGACTTCTGGCCGGGCCAGCGTGGGACGAGGTGTCCGCGCGGCTCAGTCCTTCGCGGACCTGGCCTTGGCGTGCACGCGCTCGCCCTGCGGACCGAAGAGGCTCAGCACCTCTGCCGCCCCACGGCCGTCGCTGCCGAACCAGTGCGGCACCCGGGTGTCGAACTCGGCGACCTCGCCCGGTCCCAGGACCAGGTCGTGGTCGCCGAGGACCAGCCGCATCCGACCGGACAGCACGAACAGCCACTCGTAGCCCTCGTGCGCCTTCGGCTTCGGGGTGCTGTTGCTCGGGGGGACGATGATCTTCCACGCCTGGACCCCGCCCGGCTGACGCGTCAGGGGCAGCACCGTGCGACCGTTCCGAGTGCTCGCCTTGAGCCGCACCCGGGGGTCCCCGACCTCCGGGGCGCCCACCAGGTCGTCCAGCGGCACGCGGTAGGCCTGGGCCAACGGGAGCAGCAGCTCCAGGCTGGCGCGGCGCTGTCCCGTCTCGAGGCGCGACAGCGTGCTCGTGGAGATGCCGGTGGTCTCAGCCAGCGCGCTGAGGGTCACGCCACGCTGCGCGCGCAGCTGCTTGAGCCTGGGCCCCACCTGGTCCAGAGCCCTCGCGATGGTGGTGGCGGTGTCGTCCATCCCGACATTCTCACCCATTCCTTCCCAGAAACAGCAACGAATGTTGCCAGCGGTTCGGTCCGGGGATCATCCTCGGCTCATGAACACCTACGACGTCCTCATCGTCGGCGGCGGCGCCGCCGGCCTCTCGGCGGCTCTCGTCCTGAGCCGCGCTCGCCGAGATGTCGTGGTCGTCGACTCCGGCCAGCCACGCAATGCACCAGCCGCCCACCTGCAGGGCTTCCTCTCCCGCGACGGGATGGCCCCCTTGGAGCTGCTGGACCTGGGGCGTGCGGAGGTCACCCGCTACGGCGCCAGCATGGTCGCCGGCACCGTCACGGAGCTGGTCCACTGCGGCCCCTCGGGGTTCCAGGCCCTGCTCGACGACGGGCAGCGAGTCAAGGCGCGCAAGGTCCTGGTCACGACGGGACTGCACGACGAGCTGCCCGACGTCCCCGGGCTCGCCGACCGGTGGGCCAGGGACGTCCTGCACTGCCCGTACTGCCACGGGTGGGAGGTCCGCGACCAGCAGCTCGGCGTGCTGTGGAACGGTCCCGACAGCGTTCGCTACGCGCAGGTCGTGCGCCAGTGGACCCACGACCTGGTCCTCTTCGCCCCGGCCGACTCGCTCACCCCGGCCGACCGCACGCAGCTGGTCGCCCGCGCGATCGGCATCGTCGAGGGTGCGGTGGAACAGGTCGTGGTGCAGGACGACCGGGTGACCGCGATCGAGATGACGGACGGTCGCATCATCCCGAGGCAGGCCGTCTTCGTGCCCCCACGGTTCGTCCCGAACCACGCCCTGCTGACCGGTGTCGGCTGCGACGTGGACGAGCAGGGCTGGGTCGTCACCGGTGCCAACGGCACCACCAGCGTCCCGGGCCTGTGGGTCGCCGGCAACGTCGCCAACGCCCGCGCGCAGGTCATCACCGCCGCAGGCGAAGGGTCGGCGGCAGCAATCGCCATCAACGCCGACCTCGTCGCGGACGACGTGCGCACGGCGGTCACGTACTTCAACCAGGGCTTCCCCGCCTGAGGCTCGCGTCACGCACGGAACCCGACCCCGCGGCATACCCGGGGCCACCACTCCGCCCACGCGTGCCGCCAGCCGCACGACACCTATCCGCCCGACACCATCCGCCCGACACGAGGAGCTCCACCATGCCCACTCACACCCACACCCCCGCCCCCGGCACCACCCCGGCATCCCCGCCCACCGGACCGACGCGACTCGGCCCGCCCAGCAAGCACCTACTGGCCCTGATGATCTGGCTCTGTGTCTTCCCGACCCTCACCGTCATCAACCTCGGTCTGGGCGACTGGCTCCGACCCCTGAACCCTGTGGTGCGCACCTTCGTCCTGGCCACCATCGCCGTGCCGATCGTCATCTACGGGCTAATGCCCCAGCTCCACAAGGTGCGCGCCCACGTGGCCACGCGGTCCACGGCGGGGTAGCAACGCACGGTCAGGCCAACCTCGCCATCGGAGGCGCCGGTCAGCTGTCGCCGACGTGGTCGAACGCCACCACCAACGCGTCCCAGGCAGCCTGGACGTCCGCCCCTTCGGGGAACCGGTCCGCCAGCTCCAGGTCGACCAGCCCATGGGCCGCGGCCCACAGGGCGCGCGCCCGGTCCACGTCCCCGCCGCTCAACGCCACCAGACGAGCTGACGCAGCGGTCTCCACGCCCTCCCTGAGCTGGTCGCGGTGCAAGGGCTTCCTCGTCGTCAGCTCGTACAGACGCGGGTGGACCAGCGCCCACTGGCGGTAGGCGTGGGCGAGGCCGCGCAGATCGGTGGCGGGCTGCAGGGCGGCGGCGAGCTCGGTGAGCGCCCTGTCCTGGAGCTCGGCCTCGATGCGTTCCTTGCCGTCGACGTGCTTGTACAGCGACGGCGCCCGGATCCCCAGCTCGGCCGCCAGACGACGCATCGACAGCGCTTCTGGGCCCTCGTCCTCCAGCAACCTCTGGGCGGCGTCGACGATCTCCTCCACGCGGCTCATGCGGCCATGCCTGCGACCGCTCGCTGCCGAAGGCCGTCGTTCATGGCCTCGAAACCGGCGCGGGTGCGGGCCAGCATCCTGCCGACGAAGGGAACGAGAAGTCCGCTGAACTCCTCGGACTGCGTCAGCCGGGTGCCCTGCTCGCCCAACGACTCCAGGGTGAAGGTGTGTCGGCCGTCGAAGACCCCCCTGACTCCCAAGGTGCCAAGCCACTCCACGCGACGGCCGACCTCGACCTGGGTCACCGTGGGCGTGAACGTCATGGCGCGCCCGCCGGGAGGCGCGATCCTGACCTGCAGCCGCTCGCCAATGGCCAGCTCTCCGGACAGCTTCGTGATGAACGGGTTCCAGTCCGGGTATGCCGCGGTGTCCACGAGCGTGGCCCACACCTGCTCGCGAGGGGCGGGGATGTCGATGACGGTCGTGAGGTTCTTCATGGCAGTGTCCCTTTCGGCTGAGGCTAACGACGTTAGCCTCTGGATCCAAGAATGGGCTAACGACGTTAGCCTGTCAAGGGCTTGCTGCATTCGCCGTCTCGGGGACCGGTGAGCGAGAGTGGGACGCATGCCGAATCGCGTGGCCGCGCGAGAAGACGAGACAGGCTGGTTACCTGGCCCCTCAGATCGGCCGGAAGAGCTTGGTAACGCCAAGAGCACCGGCGCCGCCCACACCGACCAGTACCGCGACGTCGGCGAGATTGAAGATGACAGTCCCAACCCGAATGAAGTCGATGATTCCGTCGCCCTCTAGGTGGTCAATGAAGTTTCCCAGTGCGCCGCCAAGGAGCGCTGCCAGTGGCCAGAAGGGCAGCCGCCGCTTAGCCGTGCACCACCACGCGAAGAGGCAGTAGACGGCGATGCCCATCCCGGCCGCCGGCATGTGCACCTCGGGTGCGAACGGGGCGTGACCCAAGCTGAGCACCGGGTTGGTGTGCACCATCGTCTTCTGCAACAGACTTTGCGCCACGGCTTTGGAGGTGAGGTCCACGGTCAAGATCGCGACTGCTGTCGCGAACAGGCCGGATTGACCATGTGACGCGGTTGGCCCGCCTTTGCGTCTTGTCCCCACGCGCCCACGTCCCGGCAGCACATCCGGCGACATCGAAGGCAGACCTGAGCAGTTCTCCACAAGCACGGTCGACTCCTACGGCGTGGGTCGCATCATGCACGCCGTCACCGTGTCGCGAGTGTTCCTGCAGGCGCGAAGCCAAAGCTTCCTGGCCAGCATGTGGGCCCTGGTCCAGCCGCGACAATGGCCCGACCGAGCCCCTGCATCCAATAGCCCGCGACCCTGACTCCGTTGCCAGGGTTGACCACAGCCTTTGCGGTTCCGCGGCAAGCTCACTGACAACCTGTGGGCCAGGCCGGCACGGTCCGTTCAGCTTGGTCCGCTCGCTTGGCGAGCCGGGCCATGCGCCTTCTTGCCGCTTCGTGGGCAGCCCTTCACGCGTCCTCTCATGCCGGTGGTCCGCCACGGCTCATCGACAGTTCCGATCGCACTGTCCGCGGCATGTCCGGACGTTGCGTCCTCCCGCTGGTGCGAGATTGAATCGCCCGGTGAACGAGCCCGATCCGGACGGCCCCGACGAACTGCGAATCGGGCCGATCGTCATCCCAATCATCGAGGACGATGACCCTCGTTTCGCAGAGGACCGCGCAGCGTGGTCAGCGGCTCGCACCACTGCTCAGAGCATGCACTCCTGGGAGGAGCTGAGCCGAGGTTTGCATCATCAGGATTGGCGTGTCCGGCACGAGAGCATCCCTAGAATCTCGGCGCGGTGGCGCGAAGACCCCCGAACGCTTCCAGCTCTCCTGGGCATGGCTACTGAGGACCCCTCGCCTGACGTCCGGGACGCGGCCGTGATGTCCCTGACCGACTTTCCCGGGGAGGCCGTTCGCGGCACCTTAGAACTGGCTGCACACGATGCGGACGCTGAGGTGCGTTGGTCGGCCAACTTCTGCCTGGCCCAACATGGCTTCGACCACCAACCGTTCTGGGATCAGGACTGACCGGCGGCCAGTGGCAAGCGTCTGACCGAGCGCCCGCTCATCGGCAGATCCGGTTGACCGTGCGCGCGCACCCGTCGTCGGGAAGGCGGGAGGTCAGGCGGCTTGGTGGCCGTGGCGGTCCAGGGGTCGGGTGGTGTGGGTGCGGCCGTCGGGAGCGGTCCAGGTGCAGACGCCGAGCTTGTCCATGGTGACCTGCCAGCCGGCGTGGTGCTTGAACCCGTGGTGGGTGGCGCACAGGGTCTGCAGGTTGGTGACGGTGGTCGGCCCGTCGGGATGTCGGACCACGTGGTCGAGCTGGCAGCGTCTGGCGGCGGTGGCGCAGCCGGGGAACCGGCAGGTGCCGTCCCGGGATCGGACGGCTCGCGCGGTGGCGGCGCCGGGGCGGTAGGTGCGCGGGTCCTGC
>NZ_JBFUEH010000009.1:0-61329 GCF_056404295.1 Pedococcus sp. P2_D7 | reverse complement strand
CGTCGCACCGCCTCGCCACGGTCTCCATCGCCGAACGCTGCCGCGCCATCGCCGCGCTCACCACCCGCTGCGACGCCAGCACCAGCGCCTCGGCCGCCTCGACGGGCAGCTCGGCGATCTCGTCGTCGGTGAGGGTGAACAGCGCACCGGCAAGGACCGCCGGGTCGGTCACCTGCACGCCCTTCACGCTCTCGAACATGTCTCCCATCGTAGAGACCACCACCGACAGCCGAAGGTCACCCATGGGGAAAACGGTTGGGACGAAAGGGGATTGCGAGCCACGTCGGCAAGCACTGCCGGGACAACAGCCGCACCTCCAGACCCCGCCACCAGACCGCCCGGGGCTCCCCGCAGGCGATCGGCAAGACCACGGGCTACCCCGAATCTCCCCGATCGCGCGCCGGCCTCAGGGCGCGGCACCTACCCTTGCCGCGTGCCCAGCGTCCAGGTCTCCGAGTCGACCTTCCGCCTCGTCCCGCTCCCGCGGGTCTGCGTCAAGACCGGGATCCCGACGGCCGACGTACTGACCATCAAGGGCAGCGCGGCCCCGGCCTGGTCGTGGTTCATGATCATCTTCGGGTTCTTCCCGTGGCTGGTCGCCAGTCTGGCCAGCTCGAAGAGCTACGAGATCCAGGTCCCCATGCAGGCCGCCGTGTGGCGTCGCCATCGCCGCGTCCGTCGAGCCGCTTTCGTCCTGTTCGTGGTCGGAGTCACCCTCGCCATCATCGCCGCGACCCAGGGGCGCCAGAACTCCGCGTTCCTGCTCTTCCCAGCGTTCGTGGGGTTGGCCGTCTACGCCGGCAACGAGTGGTTCAACACCATCGGGGTCCACCTCTCGAGGGATGGCGGCCTCCTGCTCACCCGCGTCCACCCGGAGTTCGAGCGGGCCCTGCTCGACTTGACTGTGCGGGAGCCGCGCGGGAGCCGCGGGGCAGACCACGCCCCAGGGACCTGACGACCCCTCAGCCCTTGAGCACCGACATGGCGGCGTTGTGGCCCGGGATGCCGCTCACCCCTCCGCCGCGGCGGGCGCCGGCTCCGGCGATGCGAATCGTCGGGTACACCGTCTCCACACCCCAGCTGCCGACCTCGGACTCGCTCTCGGCCCACGGCCACTGCAGCGAGCGGTGGAAGATGTTGCCGCCCGGGAGGCCCAGCTCCGCCTCGAGCTCGACGGGGGTGCGCGCCTCCAGGCAGTACGCCCCCTCGGGGTCGCGCAGGAGCACGTCCTGGATCGGCTCGGCGAGCACCGAGTTGAGCGACCCGAGCGTCCGGGCGAGCGCGAGGTCCTTCGCCGCGTCGTGCTCCTCCCTGGTGCCGCGGAACAGCCGAGCCGGCAGGTGCAGGCCGAACAAGGTGAGCGTCTGCGCGTCGGTGGCCGCCAGCTCCGGGCCGAGGATCGACCGGTCCGAGAGGCTGTGGCAGTAGATCTCGCACGGCGGCAGCTGGGGCACCCGCCCGGCGTCAGCGGCGGCATACGCCTCGTCGAGCTGCGTCCAGCCCTCGTTGATGTGGAACGTGCCGGCGAAGGCGGCGGCAGGGTCGACCGACTCGTCACGCAACCGCGGGAGTCGCGAGAGCAGCATGTTGACCTTGAGCTGGGCGCCCTCGGGCGCTTCCTCGGTGGGCACCGGGTCGGCCCCTGCGGCGCCGAGCAGCGAGTTCAGGACGGCGGGCGCGCAGGCCGCGTGGATCGTGGCCGCTCGCGCCGAGCCGCCCTCGAAGTGCACCTCCCCGTCCGGGTCGACCGCCAGCACCCGGGTGGAGGTGCGAAGCTCGGCACCGGCGGCGACCGCCGCCCGGGCGAGCCCGTCGGTGACCGAGCCCATGCCGCCAACCGGCACGTCCCAGTCACCCGTCCCGCCACCGATGAGGTGGTAGAGGAAGCAGACGTTCTGCCGCAGGTCCGTGCCACCCATCCGCGCAAAGGTGCCGATGAGGGCGTCCGTCGCGACGATGCCGCGCACCGTGTCGTCCGAGAACTCGGCCTCGAGCACCTCGGCCAGCGGGCGGCGCACCAGCGCGTCCCACAGGTCGTCGTCGCCGACGAGCCCGGCCACGTCCGCTTCGGTGCGCAGGGGCTCGAGCACGGTCGGGAAGACCCGCTCGGCCAGGTGCTGGACCCGCCCGTAGAACCGCTGCCAGGCGGCATACTCCCGCGGGCTGCCGGTGAGCTGCGCGAAGCCGGCCGCGGTCGCCCCGGGGTCCCCGTGGTCGACGAGCAGCCCGCGGGCGGGCTGCGACGGGACGGGAGTGAACGACGAGAACCGTCGCCGGATCAGCCGTACGTCGAGGTCGAGGTCGGTGATGACCTGCCGTGGCAGTAGTGAGACGAGGTACGAGTAGCGGGACAGCCGCGCGTTCACGCCTGGGAACGCCTGCGCCGACACGGCGGCGCCACCGACGTGGTCGGCCGCCTCCAGCACGAGCACGCGCCGGCCTGCACGGGCGAGGTATGCCGCGGCCGTGAGCCCGTTGTGCCCCGCACCGATGACGACGTCGTCGTAGTCCACCGGGCGAGCCTACGGGCCGCCCGCGGCGGCCTCGACGCCACCCTCCCCCGGGCTGCGAGCGCTGGTCGCGAGCACATGACATCTGTCATGCCGGGCGCGGGGGACGACCCCGTCCGCCCCACACGACCAAGCCAGCGGAGGTCGTGATATCACGAATGGATAACAAACCGGTTGTGGGGTGATCACATTTCGGACAGGCAGGTCTTCACTGTGAAGGTCCAGGTCACCCGCGTTCTTGTGGAGCGTCGCGGCCGGGCGCCAGGAGGAGTTCCCACCGATAGAAGGCAGGGTCCACGTGACACACACGGTCCACTCAGGAAGGCGCAGGGCATACAGCCTGGTCGCCATTGGCAGCATGGTGCTCGCCGGCTTCGTCGCCAGCACCGGCTCTGCCGCAGCCGTTCCACCCACGGACAAGGCTGGCGGAAAGATCAAGCACGGCAGCGACAACCTCCGCCCGCCGTTGGCGATCAAGCAGGACGCCCTGCGACAGACCGCTCTCCAGCGCAAGCTCAAGGGCGACAAGGCGATGCAGGGCTCGGTCGCCAAGCTCGGCAAGGGTCAGTACGTGGACCTCGCGAACGAGGGCACGGACAAGATCTTCGTCGTCATCACCGAGTTCGGTGACCAGCAGTACCCGAACCCGATCTTCCAGGGCCCGCCGCCTGACGGCAGTACCACGGACGTGACCGGACCGCTGCACAACCAGATCCCGGCGCCGGACCGCAGCGTCGACAACTCCACGCTCTGGCAGCAGAACTACGACCGCGCCCACTACGAAGACATGTACTTCAACCGGATGAAGAAGTACTACGAGACGCAGTCCTCGGGGCGCTACTCCGTCGACGGTGCTGTCACCGAGTGGGTGAAGGTCCCGTTCAACGAGGCCCTCTACGGACGTGACTACTGCGGCGACATCGTCTGCAACACCAGCAAGGCGCTGGTGCGCGACGCGCTCGCCGTGTGGGTCAAGGCCCAGCTGGACAGTGGCCAGACGATGGCCCAGATCCAGGACTACCTGAAGACCTTCGACCACCAGGACCGCTACGACATCGACGGTGACGGCAACTTCGCCGAGCCCGACGGCGTCATCGACCACTTCCAGATCGTCCACGCCGGTGGCGACCAGGCTGCCGGTGACCCGAACCAGGGCTCGGACGCCATCTGGAGCCACCGGTCCGGTGCCAACATCCAGGCTGGCGGCCCGCTCGGCGTCGGCGTCAACGTCGGCTCCAACGGCGGCATCGTGTCCAGCTCGCTGGTCCCCAACAACCCGACGGGCGTGTGGGTCTACGACTACACGGTCCAGCCCGAGAACGGTGGCCTCGGCGTGTTCGCGCACGAGTTCGGCCACGACCTCGGCCTGCCCGACCTCTACGACACCTCGGGCAACACCGGTGGGGCGGAGAACAACACCGCGTTCTGGAGCCTGATGTCCTCCGGCGCCAACATCGGCGACGGCAGCCCTGACGGCATCGGCGACGCCCCGACGGACCTCGGCAACTGGGAGAAGTTCCAGCTCGGCTGGCTCAGCGCCCAGGGCACCAGTGGCCCGTTCTACGAGGTGGCCCATGCCGGTGCGAAGTCGACCCACAAGCTTGGCCCGAACACCCCGGCCACCAAGTCGCCGCAAGCGGTCTTCGTGCTGCTGCCCGACAAGAAGCGCGTCGATGACGTGGGTGTGCCCGCGTCCGGGACGCAGTTCTTCTACAGCGGACAGGGCAACGACTTCACGCACACCATGACCAAGACGACCGGGATCACTGCCGGGTCGCTCACGGCCAAGGTCCGCTACAGCACCGAGCCCGACTTCGACTACGCCTTCCTCGAGGCCTCCAGCAATGGCGGCACCTCGTGGACGCCGGTGCTCACCAACCGGTCCAGCACCACGGACCCGAACAGCAACAACCCGTCGCACACCGGGATCACCGGCACGTCGACCGGGTTCGCCACGGGTGCCTACGTCGACCTGACGGCGACCCTGCCGGTAGGCACCAACGCCCTGCGGTGGCGCTACACCACCGACCCGGCGGTGATCGGTTACGGCATCGCCGTGGACGACGTCGCCATCAACGGGACCGTCGTCGGCAACGCCGAGACCGACGAGGGCTGGGTGCTCGACGGCTTCACCCGCACCACCGGAAAGGCCGAGAGCTTCCACTTCAACGCCTACGTGCTGGAGAACCGCCAGTACGACGGCTACGACGCCTCGCTCAAGACGGCCTACAACTTCGGGTTCCTCAACACCAGGCCCGACTGGGTGGAGACGTACCCGTACCAGAACGGGATGCTCATCAACTACTGGGACGAGTCGTTCGGCGACAACAACGTCGGCGAGCACCCGGGCGGCGGCCTGATCCTGCCGGTGGATGCCCACCCGCAGTTCAGCCACTGGCCGGACGCGACCCTGATGCGGCCCCGCATCCTGGCCTACGACTCGACCTTCGGGCTCGAGCGGACCGACGCGATCACGCTGCACAACAACAGCGTGGCTGGGTCGATCGCCTCCAAGCCGGCGGTGGCAACCTTCGATGACACCAAGTCCTGGTGGTCCAACTCCGACGAGCACGCCGCCACCGGCGCGCACGCCGGTCGGTACCAGCCCGGCTGGTACGGCGTGAACGTCCCCAAGACGGGCACGACCGTCACGGTCAACGGCATCGCCAGCGGTGGTCACCTCAACATCACGGTGGCCCCGAAGTAGGTCTGCTGGTCAGCCAGCGCAACGAAGGGCCCCGTCA
The DNA here is from genome assembly GCF_056404295.1 of Pedococcus sp. P2_D7. NCBI lineage: Bacteria > Bacillati > Actinomycetota > Actinomycetes > Micrococcales > Intrasporangiaceae > Pedococcus > Pedococcus sp. P2_D7. Next base: position 56,075 of record NZ_JBFUEH010000009.1, on the reverse strand, counting down.
GCCAGCAGGCTGACGGGGCCCTTCCCCGTGGCGGGTGCTAGCGCGGCGACTGGTCGTCGACCGGCGCGTGGTCACGGCCCCCGTCGATCCCGGAGGTGATCGGGGCGTCGGCTGGGGCATCGGGTGTGGCGCCCGTCCCCGCGTCGGCCGGAGCCGCGGCGGCGGAGTCCGGGTCCACATCGGTGAGCTCGGGGATCTCGGGGTCGATCTCCTCGTAGCGCCGGTGCAGCTCGGAGGCGTCCGGCTCCAGGCCGATCTCCTCCAGCTCGGACGCCACGGCGGCGACCACGGCGTCGGGCCCCTGGCCGGCCGCCTTCGCCTCGCCGCGCAGTTGCGCGGCGACGACCTCGTGCCGTTGCTCCTCGGTCAGCTCGTCCTCCGAGCTGCTCTGTGCGACCTCGAAGCTATCTCCCATGAACTCCTCCTCAGTCGTGTCGCCGCACGGTCGGGCGACCTGCTTCGAGTCTGTCCCCGCGACCCGGATCGCACCACTGGAGTCCTCCACCCTGGCGGAGCTGGACGCGGCTGCCGGGGGTGGACGCGGCTGCCGGGAGTGCACGCGGCCAGCGCCGCTGTCGCCCAGGGACAGCGAAGCAGGGCCCCGGGATCGGTGATCCCGGGGCCCTGCCGTGTCGTGCGCGCACTGACCTCGGTCAGCGCGTCAGGTCACTTGAAGCTGACCTGGACCTGCAGCTGGTTGCCGCCGTCCTCCGACTTGTTGACCTTCATGACCGTGCCCGAGCCGGCAACCTTGACCGAGGACCAAGGGTTGGCTGCGGACCAGTACCTGTTCGGGTCGCTGTCGTCGAAGACCGGGATGGCCGGCTGCGACGGGACGTTCAGCGCGGTGCCGTTGCGGTGGAAGGTCACCGCGTCGGTGCGCTCGAGCCCGAAGGTGGCGTCCCACGGCTGACGCCGGTTGCCCAGCTTCACACCGTCGGCGAACGTCACCGGGGCCGGACGGGCGTCCACCGGCAGCGACTGGCCGCCACCCGGGTGACCCGAGGTGTTGTTGTCCGTGAACTCGCCGTCCACGTACCAGACCAGCAGGCCGTTCTGGTAGGGGAACCGCTCCACCCAGTCGGGCTTGGTGTTGCCCCAGCCGAAGTTGTACGGGCCGGTCTTGAGGGTGTTGTCGTACCCGGTGTAGGTGCGGTTCTCAGCCAGGTAGTAGTGGCTGACGACCTCGGACGTGGAACCGGTCATGCGGGTGAACCCGTTGGCCGTCCAGCCGTTGGTGCCGCCCTCGACGTCGTCGGTGACGGTGGTGCCGCCGACCGTGATGGCCAGGTCGTCGAGGAACGGGCCCTCGAAGTGCAGGCCGCCGTCGGTGGCGTAGCGGAAGCGGAACTGGACGCTCTTGCCGGCGTACGGCGTGAGGTCCCACGACTTCTGGGCCCACGGGGTGAGGCCGGCGTTGTCGGACGGACCGGAGATCGGCGCTGCCGCGTCCTTCCAGGTCGCGCCACCGTCGGTGCTCACCTCGGCGTACAGGTAGTCGTAGTCCTGCTCGATGTTGTACTGCAGCCAGGCCGAGACCGAGCCGGTGGTCGCGTTGGTGAGGTCCACCGTGCGGGTCAGGGTGTTGTTGAGGCTGTCGTTCGCCCCGCCCCACCACTCGTACGAGCCACCGTGGGGGGTGTTGTAGTCGGTCTTGACCGTCTTGTCCGGCAGCGTGACCGCGAGGGCCTGGTAGGTCGAGGTGCTCTTGGGCTGGTCCGCCGAACCGAGCTTGACCGTCATGTCCGTGCCGTAGGGCACGGTCTTGTAGTCGAGCCAGCCGAGCTGCAGCTTCTCGAGCGGGCCCATGTAGCCCGGGGTGGTGCCGATCGAGTCGGTGCCGTGGTTGAGCCACGAGCCACCGGACATCAGCGTCCAGAAGCCGGTGCCGTTGTCGCCACCCGCGGTGTCGTAGTAGTCCGGCAGACCGAGGTCGTGGCCGAACTCGTGGGTGAAGACACCGAGGCCACCGTTCTCGGGCTCGGTGGTGTAGTCACCGATCCAGATGCCGGAGTTGCCGAGCGGCACGCCGCCGAGCTTCGCACCCTCCGGGCCGGTCTTGCCGGCGTCGGTGGAGTACGCGTACCAACGGTGCGACCAGATGGCGTTGGTGCCCTGTGCACCACCGCCGGCCTCCTCGCCCTCACCGGCGTGGATGGCCTGGAAGTGGTCGATGTAGCCGTCCGGCTCGTTGAAGTTGCCGTCCTGGTCCGCGTCGTAGCGGTCGACCTTGTCGAACTGCTTCAGGTAGGTCGTGATCTCGGCGTCGCTCTTGCCGGCGGCCTTCTGGGCGTTGTACCAGGCCGTCGCGGTGTCCTTGACGTAGTTCCAGTAACCGTCGGCGTTGTTGCTCTTGCCGTAGCGAGCCTCGTTGAAGGGCACCGTGACCCAGTCGGAGACGTCACCCTTGGCCACGAAGCGACCGTTCGACTGCTTCAGGTAGAAGTCCTTGAACGACTCACCCTCGCCGAACATCATGTCCTGGTAGTGGGCGCGGTTGAAGTCCGCGGTCCAGTACGTCGAGTTGTCGTCGGTGGCGTTGCCGTCCCAGACGCGGTCGGGCGCGGGGATCTGGTTGTGCACCGGGCCGGGCGTCGCGTCGAAGCCGGTCTTGGTCTGGGTGCCGAAGTCGGTGAGGACGGTGAAGATGTCCTCCTCGCGCTCGACCGGGTAGGACACGAACCGGTCCGTCGCGGCCTTGCTCCCCTTCGGAGCCTTGGCGTTGCCCGCGAGCTTGATGACGCGCTGGCCGCCGCGCATCTCGGTGGTGGCCTCGCCCTTGACGAGCTTGTCGACGGCCTCCTTGCGGAGCGCGCGTGCGGCGTCGCCCAGGGGGTTCGGCAGGTCGTGCTCCCGGTTGGCAGCCTTGGGCTCCGAGTCCTTGGACGCAGGGGTCGCCTGCGCAGGAGCGGAAACCAGACTCAGGGTGACGGCCGCGATGGCCGCACCCGAGAGAGCGCTCAGATGACGTCTCTTCACAAATCCTCCAGTTGAAATTGGCGGTCCTTGTTCGGACACGCAAGGGCGACCCAAACACGGTTGCGCTACCAGACCAATGGTTCGGTGGTTAAGAACTTGGTAAAGAAACCTCTGAACGGTGGAGAAGGGCGTACGTGGGAGCACGAACCCCGAAAGATCCGCGGTCCACCGCGCCCGTGCCCGACAACGCCGCAACTGTTCCCCTCGCCCGAAATAGCCGATCTTCCGGAGCCAGCGCCCGGAGGGCCGGGAGGACGGAGGTGGCTCCCACGGTCGGCACCCACGGTCGACTCCCACGGGGTCCGGCCCGTCGATAGGGTCCTTGCATGAGCGAGCAGCCCCCGAGTTCCGCGCCGGTCCCCGGCTCCACCGCCGCCGCAGCCGGGGAGGTGGCCGCGCCCTACGGCACCGGCGCCCAGGCCGCGCCGCAGCGCCGCGTGCGCATCCCCCACCTCCGGGCGATGAAGGAAAAGGGCGAGAAGTGGGCCATGCTCACGGCCTACGACATGTACTCCGCGGAGATCTTCGACGAGGCCGGGATCCCCGTGCTGCTCGTCGGCGACTCGGCCGGCAACAACGTCTACGGCTTCGAGACCACCGTGCCGGTCACGGTCGACCACCTCGTGCCGCTGGTGCGCGCGGTGACGTCGGCGGCCAAGCACGCGATGGTCGTGGCCGACCTGCCGTTCGGGTCCTACCAGGCCAGTCCGCAGCAGGCCCTGGCCACGGCCACCCGCTTCATGAAGGAGGGCCTGGCCCACGCGGTCAAGCTCGAGGGCGGGAAGCCGATGGTGCCCGAGGTCGAGCTCCTCGTCCGGGCCGGCATCCCGGTGATGGGCCACATCGGCTTCACGCCGCAGAGCGAGCACGTCCTCGGCGGCTACCGCGTCCAGGGCCGTGGCGACTCCGGCGACCGCCTCGTCGAGGACGCCGTCGCGCTGGAGAAGGCCGGTTGCTTCGCCATCGTCATGGAGATGGTCCCGGCTCCACTGGCCGCGCGGGTGACCGAGGTGCTGTCCATCCCGACCATCGGCATCGGTGCGGGACCCGACTGCGACGCGCAGGTCCTCGTGTGGCAGGACATGGCCGGACTGCGCGGCGGCAAGGCGCCGCGGTTCGTCAAGAAGTACGCCGACCTCCGTGGCGAGCTCGCCAGGGCAGCCGCCGCGTATGCCGCGGACGTCGCCTCCGGCGCGTTCCCCGCCGGGGAGAACTCCTTCCTCGAGTGAGCCGAAACTCCCGCATCGGTAGGACGCGACTCGGGGATCTCACCCGCTAGCGTCCCCCCGGTGGGTCCCGACCGGGCCCGCCCCACACCGAGGAGGACACCCGTGCCCCAGCGACTTCGCACCACTGCGCTCGTCACCGTCACCGCCGCCTGCACCGCCCTGGCGCTGGCTGCCGCCACCCCGGCAGCGGCCACCAAGCCCGGGAGCGGCAGCGCGACCGGCACCGGGAAGGTGTTCATGGTGAACCCCGTCCAGTCGTCCGGCGACCAGACGCTGACCGACCAGAAGGACTCCGACGCCGCGGTGCCGGCCAGCGCCTACGCCACCGTCCCCCTGCGCAACCTCGACGGTTCCGGTTACCTGCGCGGCAAGTGGGCCAACGTCGAGTCCTCCACGGGCACACCGGCATTCAGCACGACGAACACCTTCAACTACACCCGGCACCAGGACCAGTTCGAGCAGGTGATGGGCTACTTCTGGGTCAACCAGGCACAGGAGTACCTGCAGTCGCTCGGCTTCGGGTCGACCCTGCCGGGCATCGTCAAGCAGCCCTTCGACGTCAAGATCGACCAGTACGGCGGCGACAACTCCTACCAGACCTCCAAGCCCTACCGGATCCGTCTGGGCAAGGGTGGCGTCGACGACGCGGAGGACGCCGAGGTGATCGTGCACGAGTACGGCCACGCCGTGCACGAGTCCCAGGTCCCCGGCTTCGGCAGCACCCTGGATGCCGGCTCGATCGGTGAGTCGTTCGGCGACTACCTCGCGGTGTCGGTCGGGCTGGCCGCCGCAGGTCAGTACGGCTGGCCGGTGCGCGCCGAGCAGGCCTGCCCGATGGACTGGGACGCCACGTCCTACACCGCTGCGCCGCACTGCATCCGGCGCTTCGACACCGGGATGACCGTGAAGACCCGGGAGGGCGAGGTCCACGCCGACGGCCAGATCTGGAGCCAGGCGCTCTGGGAGATCCGGCTCGGGTACGTCGCGATGGGCAAGACGACCCGCAACTGGGACACCACGCTCATCGACGCGCAGTTCCGCTTCGCGCCGGACACGTCGTTCTCGGCTGCGGCCAAGACGACCTATGACACCGCCCTGGCCCGTGACGGCGCGACCGCCGCGGCGTTGGTCAAGGCGCGCTTCGCAGCGCGCGGCATCAGCTTCTAGTCCCCCGCTGCGGCGGTGCACCGCACCGCCGCAGCGCCAGGACGGCACAGCCCAGCGCCATGTCGGGCGGCTCCCCCGGGCAGCCCGACCGGACAACGCACGGCCGGCCACGCGGCATACGGTGGGGCCATGACCCTGCGCATCGGTTACAAGGCCTCCGCCGAACAGTTCGCGCCCCGAGAGCTGCTCGACTTCGGGGTGCTCGCCGAGCAGGTCGGGCTCGACAGCGTGCTCGTCTCCGACCACTTCCAGCCGTGGCGCCACGACGGAGGGCACGCCCCCTTCTCGCTCGCTTGGCTCGCGGCGCTCGGCGAGCGCACCGAGCGGGTGCAGGTCGGCACCTCGGTCATGACCCCGACGTTCCGGTACAACCCGGCGGTGGTGGCCCAGGCCTTCGGCACCCTCGGCGCGCTGTACCCCGGTCGCGTCATGCTCGGCATCGGCACCGGGGAGGCGCTCAACGAGGTCGTCGTCGGGTCGGTCGACGAGTGGCCCGAGTTCAAGGAGCGGTTCGCGCGGCTGCGCGAGGCGGTCACGCTGATGCGCACGCTCTGGACCGAGGAGCGGGTCACCTTCGACGGCGACTACTACCGCGTCGTGGACGCCACGGTCTACGACCGTCCCGACCGGCCGGTGCCCGTCTACGTGGCCGCCGGCGGCCCCCTCGTGGCGCGGTATGCCGGTCGGTCCGGTGACGGGTTCATCTGCACCTCGGGCAAGGGCGAGGAGCTCTACCGCGACAAGCTGCTCCCCGCGGTGGACGAGGGGCTGGCCAAATCCGACCGCACCCGCGACGACCTCGACCGGATGATCGAGATCAAGCTCTCCTGGGACCCGGACCGCGAGCAGGCCGTGACGAACTGCCGCTTCTGGGCGCCGTTGTCGCTCACCGCCGAGCAGAAGCACGGCACCAGTGACCCGGTCGAGCTGGGGCGGCTCGGTGACGCGCTGTCGGACGAGCAGATCGCCTCACGATGGATCGTCTCCGACGACCCGGACGAGGTCGTCGCCGCCGTGCAGCCTTACGTCGACTGGGGTTTCAACCACCTGGTCTTCCACGGGCCGGGGCACGACCAGGCCCGCTTCCTCACCACGTTCGCCGACCGGGTCCTGCCCGGGCTGCGCGAGCTGGGCTGACCGGGTTCCCCTGCACCCCAACCGAATCTAGGCTGGATGACATGACCGAGATGGAGCCCCGCACCCGGTGGTCGGAGGTGTCCGGCGGCCCGGGCGCCGCGACCGCGTACCAGCGCCGGTTCGACGACCTGGCCGCCCAGGGCATGGACATCCACGGCGAGGCGGCCTTCGTCGCCTCGGTCCTGTCGCCGCCCGCCCGGGTGCTCGACGCCGGCTGCGGCACCGGTCGGGTCGCCACGCAGCTCACCGCCCTCGGCTACCACTGCGTCGGGGTCGACGCCGATGCCGCCATGATCGAGGTGGCCGCGCAACGCGACCCCGCGACGACGTGGGTGCGCCAGGACCTCAGCCGGTTGCAGCTGCGGTCGCAGGCGTTCGAGCTCGCCGTGCTCGCCGGCAACGTGATCCCGCTGCTCGCCCCCGGCACCCTGCTCGCCGCCGTGCAGCGGCTGGCCGCCCACCTCCAGCCCGGCGGCCTGCTCGTGGCAGGCTTCGGGCTCGATGCCGCCCACCTGCCCCAGGGCTGCCCGGTGACCCCCCTGGACGACTACGACCGGGCCTGCGAGGTCGCCGGACTCACCCTCGTGCGGCGGCACGGCACGTGGGACCGCGAGTCGTGGCGGCCCGACTCCGGCTACGCCGTGTCCGTCCACCGCCTCGGCGGCTGACGGGCTGGAGGCGGCTGAGGGGCTTGAGGGGACCGATGGCTTGAGGGGGCAGCAGCCCCCGACCGCTCAGTCCGCCCACGCGGAGCGTGGGACCCGGGAGCGGCTCAGTCCTCGCCTTCCTCCCACGCTTTGTCCTCGGCGTCCCACTTCTCGGTGCGCTCGCGTGCGGTCTGCAGCGCGTTGGACGCCTCTTCCTGCGAGTCGTAGGGACCCATCAGGTCGTCCCCCTGGCTCTTGTTGTCGTCGCTCTCGACCTGACCGCTGCTGACGTTGTACCAAAAGGCCATGGGGGTGCCCTCCAACTCGACGGATCTGCGTACGTCCCTAGACTCCACCGTATGCCGTTGACGTACGCAAGCGTGGCACCGGGCGTGGTCTCCCCACGCCGTCCGGTGCCCGCCTCGATCGTGCGGCCCGAGTACGTCGACCGGCCCGCGCCGGCACGGGACACCGGGTCGGAGGTCAAGGACCCGGAGACCATCGACCGGATGCGGGTGGCCGGGCGGATCGCCGCCCAGGCCATGGCGGCAGCCGCCGCGGTCATCGCGCCGGGAGTCACGACGGACGAGATCGACCGGGTCGGCCACGAGTTCCTGCTCGACCACGGCGCCTACCCCTCGACCCTGGGCTACAAGGCTTTCCCGAAGTCGCTGTGCACCTCCGTGAACGAGGTCGTCTGCCACGGTATCCCCGACGACCGTCGCCTGGAGGACGGCGACATCGTCAACATCGACATCACCGCCTTCATCGACGGGGTGCACGGCGACACCGACGCCACCTACCTCTGCGGCGACGTCGACGAGGAGTCGCGGCTGCTGGTCGACCGCACCCGCGAGGCGATGATGCGCGGCATCAAGGCCGCCATCCCCGGCCGCGAGATCAACGTGATCGGGCGGGTGATCCAGAGCTACGCGCGGCGCTTCGGCTACGGCGTGGTGCGGGACTTCACCGGGCACGGGATCGGGCGCAGCTTCCACAGCGGCCTGGTCATCCCCCACTACGACGCGGCGCCCTCCTACAGCACCGTGATCGAGCCGGGCATGACGTTCACCATCGAGCCGATGCTCAACCTCGGCACCCCCGAGTGGGAGATGTGGGACGACGGGTGGACGGTCGTGACAGCAGACCGCCGTCGTTCGGCACAGTTCGAGCACACCATCCTCATCACCGAGACCGGCAACGAGATCCTCACGCTGGCATAGCACGGCAACACCGCACGGAAGGCGGACCGATGGCGAAGGAAGCCAAGCAGGCCAAGCACGGACTCCCGTTGGGGATCGACGTGGGTGGCAGCGGCATCAAGGGTGCGCCCGTCAACCTGGCGAAGGGCTCCTTCGCGTCGAAGCGGATGAGGATCGACACCCCCACGCCCTCGACCCCCGAGGCCGTCGCTGCGGTGATCGACCAGATCGTCGACCACTTCGACGACGTCCGAGGCGACTCCCCCATCGGCGTGACCATCCCCGGGGTGGTGACCCACGGCATGGTCCGGTCCGCCGCCAACATCGACAAGTCCTGGCTCGACTTCGACGCCGAGCCGATGCTCGAGAAGGTCCTGGGCCACGACATCGTCCTGGTCAACGACGCCGACGCCGCAGGGGTCGCCGAGCTGCACTACGGCGCTGCCAAGGGCCAGAAGGGCCTGGTCGTCATGACGACGCTGGGCACCGGCATCGGCACGGCGCTGATCTACGACGGCGTGCTCATCCCCAACTCCGAGCTCGGGCACCTCGAGATCGACGGCTTCGACGCCGAGTCGCGCGCGGCCTCCTCCATCAAGGACAAGGAAGACCTCTCGTACCCCGTGTGGGCCGAGCGCCTGCAGCGCTACTACAGCCACCTCGAGGCCCTGTTGTGGCCCGACCTCATCGTGGTCGGTGGCGGAGTGTCCAAGGACGCCGAGCAGTTCCTGCCGCTCCTCAAGCTCAAGACGCCCATCGTGCCGGCGACGCTGGAGAACAAGGCGGGGATCATCGGCGCTGCCCACCTCGCCGCCCACAAGTAGGCCAGCCCGCTCGAGGGACCCGGCGGCCGCCGCCGGGTCCTCAGCGCATCGCGACGAGGTCCTGCAGGAGCAGCGCCTGGCGACGACGGAACAGGTCGGCGCCCAGCCGGGTCCCGACCGCCAGCGCCACCCCGCCCAGCAATGGGCCGAGCACGAGCGCGGCCCAGGCCGCCCACTCCACGCCGAGGTATGCCGCGACCGCCAGTCCCAGCGCCGGGAGCGACAGCGTCCACACCGCAACGCCGCAGACGGCCTGGACGCCGAGCGTCACCCCGGCCGACCCCGGACGGCTGGTGAACGGGTTCTCGCCCGGTGCCGGCACGGCATACTGCTTCACCGCGCTGGTGACGCAGGCCACCGCGAAACCGTTGAGCGCCAACGCGCATGCGGTGCCGAAGGTCGCCGGCAGCATGCGCCACGGCGCGCCGAACACGGGTCCCAGCAGGCAGTAGACGGGGATGCAGACCACGGCCATCAGTCCTGAGGGGAAGAGCCGGCCCAACCGGTCGCTGACCCCGTCGACCCCCGAGGCGACGTGCAGCCAGAACGCCGTGGAGTCGTAGCCGACGTCGTTGTGCTGTCCCCAGCCGATGAGGTAGGCCGACGCCAGAGGCATCCCGAGGAGGGCCGCCTGGGACCCGGAGCCGAGGCCCGGGATGAGCAGCCCGGCCGGCAGCAGGATGGTCATGATGGCCGGGACGTTGAAGCGGGGGTCGCGGACCCAGTAGGTGCCCGCCCGCGCCGCGATCGCGCCCATCGGGGTCGCCGGGAGCCTCCCGAACAGCCCCAGTCCCGCCGAGACCTTGCCGCCGTCCGCGGAAGCCGACCGCGGGTTGCGCAGGACGGAGATGAGGAGCCGTTCCCAGACCACGAGGAGGACCAGGACGAGTGCAGCAGCCAGGGCGAGGTGCGTGAGCCCCGTGCTCCACTCCCCCAGGGTGAAGTCGCCGGCCGCCGCCCAGGCCCAGCCCAAGGGGGTCCAGGCCAGCACGTGGGCCGCGCTGTCCAGGGTGGAGCGGTCGATGCCCCCGTCGGAGAGCCCGCCGATCAGCGGGCCGGCCACGATGAACAGCAACAGACCCCCGACCCCCGCCACATCGCGGCCACGACGGGTGGCGAGGACGGCCGCGGCTGCTGCGGTGACGATCCTGCTGAGGAGGACACAGGTCAGCAGGCCGAGCAACCCACCGACGAGCGCGGCCACGGTGGCGGACACCGAGCGCGAACCCGCCACCACGGTCCCGAGCACCAACAGGATCGTGGCGACCCCCGGCAGCCCGACCAGGGCCGTGAGGACCAGGCCGACCGCCAGCGTCCGCTCTCGGACGGCGAAGGTCGCGAACCTGGTGGGGTCGAGGGTCGGGTCGACCCCGAAGAGGATGATCGGCAGCAGTGACCAGCCGGCCACGAGCACCGACCCCGTCACCACGACGACCGACCCGGGGAGCTCGAGGTCGCCCTGCGCGCGCAGCGCCACCAGACCGGCGAGGGCGAGCACCACGAACCCACCGCCGTAGATCACGCCGATCACCATTCCCACGACCGCCGCGACGCTGCGCCGCAGGCCGTTGCGCAGCAGGTGGAGCTTCAGTCGGACGAGGTGCGCAACCACGCCAGCCCCTCCACGGTCGTGCTGCCGCCGACGAGGTCGAGGAACCGGTCCTCCAGGCTCGCGCCGGCTCGGACCTCCTCCAGGGCGCCCGAGGCACGCACGACGCCGGCGGCGATGATCGCCACGTCGGTGCAGATCCGCTCGACGAGGTCCATCACGTGGCTCGAGAGGACCACGGTCCCGCCGTTGGCCGCGAAGTCCTCGAGGATGCCCCGGATGGTCCGGGCGGACACCGGGTCCACGGCCTCGAACGGCTCGTCGAGGACCAGCAGGCGCGGGGCATGGATGAGGGCGCAGGCGAGGGTGATCTTCTTGGTCATGCCCGCGGAGTAGTCGATGACGAGCTTGTCCTTGGCGTCGGTCAGCCCCAGGGCCGCGAGGAGCTCGGCGGTGCGCTCCGCGACGAGCTGGCGGTCCATGCCGCGCAACAGGCCGGCATACGTCACCAGCTGCTGGCCGTTGAGGCGGTCGAACAGGCGCAAGCCGTCGGGGAGGATGCCGATCTGGGACTTGGCGGCGACCGGGTCGTCCCAGACGTCGACGCCGAGCACGTGGGCCGTGCCGGAGTCCGGGCGCAGCAGCCCGGTCGCCATCGAGAGCGTCGTGGTCTTGCCCGCTCCGTTGGGGCCCACGAGGCCGTAGAACGAGCCCCTGGGCACATCGAGGTCGAGGTGGTCGACGGCGGTGGTCTGGCCGAAGCGCTTGGTCAGCCCGCGCAGGCCCAGGGCGACCTCGGGCACTCGCGTGGTCACGGGCGTGGCCCCTGCGGCTGGCTCGGTGGTGGTCTGCGGGTCCGACATGGGACGACGCTAACCCGTCACCGCTGTCGCGCGACGAGCATTGCCTTCTTCGGCACGTTCTTCTCGACCGTGTAGCGCCGCGGCTTGTCCGCGTCGCGCTCGGCGTAACCCATCTTCTCCAGGCGCATGAGCACCACAGGACAGAGCGCGCAGCGGGGCTTGTCCTTGCAGCACTTCTTCTTCGCCTTGGCGACCTTGGCTCCCTTGGGGGCCTTGGAGTTCTTGGGCACGGAAGGAGAGTAGGTGAGGCTAACCTAAGAACAAAATCCGACTCGCCCCGTGGACGGACGACTGGGCCTGGTCAGCCGGCGGCGAACTCCTGCGGCTCTCCCCCGGCGAGGTCGTGGATCCGCGTCTCCTTCGACCCGAGGTTGCCCGCCTGGGTGAGGTAGAGGGTGCGGCCTGCTGCGTTGAGCAGCCCGTCGTGCACCGGGATCGCGTGCGGGGCGGCCAGCCGGCGCAGGAAGGCCGTCATCTCGCGGCTGCGCGCCCACGGGGCGTTGAGGGGAAAGGCCAGCACGTCGACCCCCTCGGGCTCGGCGTCGAGGGAGTCACCGGGGTGGAAGAAGGTGGGCTCGCCGTCGGCGCTGATCCGCATCCCGGTGTTGTGGATCCGGGGGATCTCTTCGTGGATGAGGGCGTGCAGCTCCCCCACGCCCGCCACGGTCACCGACCCGACCGTGGCGGTGTCGCCCGCAGCGAACGCCGTCACGTCGATGCCCTTGTCCCGCAGGATCGCCGCGGTGTCGGGGTCGGTGACGACCTGCGCACCCGGGTTCGCCTTCAGCAGGTCGGGCAGCCGCTCCTGGTCGAGGTGGTCCGGGTGCTGGTGCGTGACGAGCACCGCGTCGAGGTCGCGCAGCTCCTGGGCCGCCGGCGACCAGGCGCCGGGGTCGAGCAGGAGCCGGGTGTCCGCGACCTCGAGCAGCAGGCTGGCATGACCGAGGTGGGTGATTCGCATGGACCCACGGTATGCCGGGTGGCCGGCCCGGCCCACTCGGCGGACCCGCGCACGGGCCCTTCACAGCCTTCCGACGTGACCTCGCGCCGACTCCAAAACGGCAGCCAGGTCGACTCCGTAGGCCGAGCGTCCGGTCGCAGCGAATGCCGTCAGCCGCTCCGCGGCACGGTCGAAGAGCCGGTCGGCTCCCACCTGGTTGCCGCGGGCCGCATGGGTCATGGCGACGCAGACCTGGGCGAGCCCCTGCCACAGGTCGCGTTCCTCGACCGGTCCGGCCTTCCACCGCGCCTCCAGCACCTCGTGGGCGGAAAACGGTCGTCCTGCTCCCACGAGCTCCCGAGCTGCCGCGAGAGTCTCCTCGGGGGGCAGCGGCTCCTCCGAGACCGGCTCGACACCTTCAGCGCCATAGGGCAGCGGTCGGCCCAGGGCGTCACGCGGCCTGGCCTGGCGGGCGCGGCCGGTGGTGTCCCTGTCACGATCAGAGTCAGTCATGCGACCAGTCTCCCAAGGAGCGGCGTCGGGTGCCCAGTGCACGGCCCGAGCAGCGCGACTCATCCGTTCGCCCGTCGACGTCGAGCCGTCGGCGCGCTTTAGTGGTTCCGTGTCGAATGCCTCTCCCGTCACGACGGCACGGGAGGTCGAGCGGACCTACCTGATGCTGCTCCTCGGCAACACCCTTGCCCAGGCGCTGATCTGGGGCATCAACACGATCTTCCTGCTCGACGCCGGCCTGTCGAACCTCGAGGCCTTTGCGGCGAACGCCTTCTTCACCGCGGGCATGGTGATCTTCGAGGTGCCCACCGGGGTGGTGGCCGACACGATCGGTCGCCGCGCGTCGTACCTGCTCGGCACGATCACGCTCAGCGCGGCCACCCTGGCCTACGTGGCGCTCTGGCACTGGCACTCGCCGTTCTGGCTGTGGGCCCTGGCGTCCATCGGGCTCGGACTGGGCTTCACGTTCTTCTCGGGCGCGGTCGAGGCATGGCTCATCGACGCCCTGGCCGCGGTCAACTTCACCGGCACCGTCGAGTCGGTGTTCGGCCGCGGTCAGGTCGTGGGCGGGGCCGCGATGCTGGTCGGCTCGCTCGGCGGCGGCGTCATCGCCCAGCACACGTCGGTCGGGGTGCCCTTCGTGCTGCGCGCGGCGATCCTCGCGGTGATGTTCCTCTTCGCGTCGGTCGTGATGCACGACATCGGCTTCACACCCGACCCGCGCGGCCGCCCGCTCGCCGAGATGCGGCACATCGTGGCGACCTCGGTGGACCTCGGGTGGCGGGTGCCCGCCGTCAAGTGGTTGATGGTCGAGTCGCTGTTCACCGGTGGTGTCGCCATCTACGCGTTCTACGCCCTGCAGCCTTACCTCTTGGAGCTCTACGGCGACCCGCACGCCTACCAGATCGCCGGCCTCGCAGCGGCGATCGTGGCCGGGGCCCAGATCCTCGGGGGCCTGCTCGGTCCCCGGCTGCGCCACTTCGTCCACCGCCGGACGAGCGCCCTGGTCGCGATCTCGGTCCTGGGGACCCTTTCCCTCGCGCTGATGGGGCTCCTGCAGAGCTTCTGGGTCGTCATCACCCTGGTGAGCGTGTGGGGTCTGCTCTTCGCGGCGGCGATGCCGATCCGCCAGACCTACCTCAACGGCCTGATCCCCTCCAAGCAGCGCGCCACGATCCTGTCGTTCGACTCGCTCATGGGCTCCAGCGGTGGGGTCTGGGGCCAGCCGGTCCTCGGCAAGTCTGCTGACGTGTGGGGCTACGGACCGTCGTACCTGGTCGGCGCCGCGATCTCGGCGCTGGCGGTGCCCGCACTCCTGCTCTCACGTCGCCAGAACGCCCCTGCCGACCGGGTCACGTCCAGCCCCACCACGCCCGGTGTCGCCCCCACCGCCCCCGCCTGACCACGACCGCGGCAGTGCCCGGGCCGAGGTGGGGTGGATGAGTCGGTCGATACGCCGGGTTCTGTCACCGCTGGTCGTTGCCGGCCAGCGGGAGACGGTCATCCATCTAGGACAGCCGTTGCCGACTGCCTCCAGCGCCCTACCCGTGCACTCGGGCGGGCCGCCCTCGAACGTGCACTGTCTGAGCTTGCTCCAGGTGGGGTTTACCTAGCCGGACCAGTCACCTGGCCCGCTGGTGGTCTCTTACACCACCGTTTCACCCTTACCGCGGTGCCTGTCCGGCCGGAGCCGGGTGGTCCACCGTGGCGGTCTGTTCTCTGTGGCACTGTCCCGCGGGTCACCCCGGGTGGCCGTTAGCCACCACCTTGCCCTTCGGAGCCCGGACGTTCCTCGGCGGTGATTGCTCACCGACGCGACCGCCTGACCGACTCATCCGTCGCCAAGGATAGGGCAGGTATGCCGCGCGGCCCGCCACGCGGCATACCTCGCCGTCGCGATCGCGCCGGTGGGCGTCGGCGGGCGACCACGGTCGAGGGTTACCCAGGTAGTCACCGGTCGGGTCCTGCTCGGATCGGGCGGCACACCCCTCACGCTGCCGAACCGTGGTCGCCCGGCGACGGGGCGACCTGGGTCAGTGCATGATCTCGAAGTGCACGGTGCCGGTCGCGACGGTGGCCTCGGTGAGCCGGACCGTGACCGTGGTGCCGAGCTCGGCCTGCCCGGCGGCGTTGGCGAGCACGGCGGGGTCCTGGATCTGCACGACGGCGCCGCCCTTCTCGCGCTGGTCGACGACCATCGCGTCGAACACCTCGCCGACCCGGTCCTCGAGGGCCGCGGCCTCCACTGCGTCGGCGCAGGCGCGCTCCACCCCGCTGGCCACCTTGTCCGAGGCGGCCATCACCTCGGGCAGCGACGGCAGCGCCGCACGCGCCCAGGCAGGCACCTCCGCGCCCGAGCTGACCGCCTCGCAGATGGCGAGCCCGAACCGGTCGACGAGCCGGCGCAACGGCGCGGTGACGTGGGCGTAGGGGGAGGCGACCGCCGCGTGCTCGGTCTGCTCGGGGAGCTCCCCGTCGAACGGCGTGTAGCCGGCTCCACGGAAGAGCGACGTCGCCTCGTGGATGAGCGCGAGGTGCTTGGGGTTGGTGCGGTCGAGGGTGCGCAGGAACTCGCCGTAGGGCGTGCCCTTCTGCCACTCGACCCCGAGCGCGCGGCTCGCGTGGCGGAACCGGCCGACGGCGTTCTGGTCGGGGGCCGGCATGGTGCGCAGGATGCCGACCTTGGCCTTCATCATCATCTCGGCCGCGGCCATGCCGGTCATCAGCGAGATCTGCGCGTTCCAGTCCTCGACCTCCAGCGGTGGCCGGAAGTAGAGCCGGTAGTGGCCGTGGTCGTCCTCGTTGACCTCCTGCTCGGGCATCGGCAGGCTCGCGCCACCCCGGCGACGCTCGAACTCGATCCGCTTCAGCCCGACCTCCTTGAGCAGCAGGAGCCGCTCGTCGGCCGAGCCGTCGTCGATGGCCTTCTGCACTCCTTCGTAGTCCAGCCGGTCGGTGCTGCGCACCATCGCGCGGTAGACCACGACGTCGGTGCCCTCGCCGTCGGCCTTCAGGGTCATGTCCCAGACGAACGCCGGGCGGGTCTGGCCGGCGAGGAGGCTCGCGGCGTCCTCACTCAGCACCGGCGGGTGGAGCGGGGTGCGCTGGTCGGGGGCGTAGATGGTCTGGCCGCGGCGACGGGTCTCGGCGTCGACCGCTCCCCGGGCGCGGACGAAGGCGGGCACGTCGGCGATGGCGTAGCGGACGCGGTAGCCGTCACCGGCACGCTCGATGTGCAGGGCCTGGTCGAGGTCCATCGACCCCGCCGGGTCGATGGTGAGGAACGGCAGGGCGGTCTCGTCGCGCTCGGGCAGATCGGGGGCGTCCGCGGCAGCCTTCGCCTCGGACTCCACCTCGGGCGGGAACGCCTCGGGGACCTTGAGCTCGGCACGGATGGCGTCGAACCTCGCGACCAGCGCTGCGGACTGCTCGACGGTCTGCTCGCGGGTGGGTTCCTGGACGTGGATGCTGCGCTTGGGCATGACCCCAACCTAACCAGCACCCACCGCCGGGAGCCGTCGGCGAACCGCCGGACCGCTGGTCCTAGGCTGTCCGTGTGCTCATCCTGCTGCCTCCGTCGGAGTCGAAGACCGGGCGCACCCGGGGCCGGTCGGTGGTCCCCGAGCACCTGTCCTTCCCCGAGCTCGCGCCGACCCGCCAAGCCGTCGCCGACGCGGTCGCCAAGGTGAGTGCGCACCCCGACGCGGCAGCCACGCTGGGCGTCAGCGCCAACCTCACCGCCGAGATCGCCCGCAACCTCGTGCTGCACACCGCGCCGGCCCTGCCCGCCTCCCGCGTCTACTCCGGGGTGCTCTACGACGCGCTCGGCTACGCCGACCTCGACCCCGCTGCGAAACGCCGGGCCAACCGCTGGATCGTCGTCGTGTCGGCCCTCTACGGTGCCGTCCGACCCACCGACGCGATCGCGCCCTACCGCCTCTCGATGGCCGTGAACCTCCCCGGCGTCGGACCGCTCGCGAGTGCCTGGAAGCCCGAGCTCACCGGCGTCCTTCCCCAGGTCGCCGGCCGGGGCGTCGTGGTCGACTGCCGCTCCAGCACGTATGCCGCGGCGTGGACGCCCACGGGCGACCTCGCCGACCGCTGGGTGCAGGTCCGGGTCCCGGGCGCCACCCACATGGCCAAGCACACGAGGGGCCTCGTCGCCCGCGAGCTGTGCCGCGTGGGACGCGACGTCCGGCGGGTGCCCGACCTCGTCACCGTGCTCGAGGAGTCGTTCGACGTCGAGCTCACGCCGCCGGGCAAGGCTGGGCGGCCCTGGGTCATCGACACCACTGCACGCGCGTGACGCAGGCGCCGCAGTCGCTGCGGTCGTCCCGGTCGACGCGGTGAACGCCGCCGAGCTGGGCGATGTCCTGCTGCGGGTGCTCCCGGTCCTCATCTTCTTCGTGGCGATCACCGTGGTGGCCGAGATCGCCGACGCCGCAGGGGTTTTCGACGTCGCGGGTCATTGGGCGTCCCGGGCCGGACGGCACCGTACGCCGGTGTTGTGGCTGCTGTTCGTCCTCGTCGCGGTGGCGTGCACCGTCGTCCTCAGCCTCGACACGACGGCTGTACTGCTCACCCCGGTCGGGCTGGCGATCGCCGCCCAGCTCGGCATCTCCCCCGTGCCGTTCGCCCTGACCACCCTGTGGATCGCCAACACGGCCAGCCTTTTGCTGCCGGTATCGAACCTCACCAATCTCCTTGCCCTGCATCACTTCGAGCTGCTTGGTGTGGGGCACACGGGGTACGTCCGGCTGGCCGTCCTGCCCGCAGTTGCTGCGGTGGTCGGCACGGTGCTGGTCCTCGTCGTCCTGCACCGGCGCGAGCTCGCAGGGCGCTACCTGCCGGACGCCCCGCCCGACCCGCACGACCAGGTCCTCCTGCGGGTCTCGGCCGCGGTGTGCGTGGCCGTCGGTCCGCTGTTCGCGGTGGGGCTGCCCCCGGCCTGGGTCTCGGGGATGGCCGCAGTCGTCCTGGTCGTCGCAGCGTGGTCGCGCGACCGCGACCTCGTGCGCCACCTCACCGTGCCGTGGAAGATGGCGCTGGCGGTGGCCGCGCTCTTCGTCGTGATCGACGCCGCGCTCCAGCTGGGCCTTGAGCCCGCCCTCGCGTCGCTGGCCGGCGACGGCACCTCGGCCGCGGACCTGGCGCAGGTGGCCGGTGCGGGAGCGGTCGCGGCCAACGCCGTGAACAACCTGCCCGCCTACATCGCCCTCGAGGCCGTGACCTCGGACGACCCCCAACGACTGATGGCGCTGCTCATCGGGGTCAACGTCGCACCGTTGGTGACGCCGTGGGCCTCGCTGGCCACCCTGCTCTGGGCTCAGCGGTGCCGCGCGCGCGGCATACAGATCTCGATGTGGTCGCTCGCCGTCCAAGGGCTCCTGTGCGCTGTCGTGGCGGGCGGTCTGGCGCTGGGCGCCCTCGTCGTCAGCGCTTAGTCGGCCTTGGCTCGCCCGGTCGCGCGCGCGGTCAGTCGTCGAGGAGCCTGGCCAACGCCTGCTCGCGGCGACGGGCCACGACCCGCTCGTCACTGACGATCGCCGGCACCGGCGCGAGCATCACCACGAGGAGACACCAGGGCACCCCGACCCCGGAGGCGGCGAGGACGACCGCGAGCGTGAGCAGCACCAGGGAGGCGAGCCCGTTGCGCAGGGCCGCCTGGTCCAACCCGACGAGCAGGGCGTAGAGGGCGGCGAGACAGAGGCCGAACACCGCCACCGGCACCGCCGTGGCGAGGACGACCCCGACCGGGCCGAGCGTCGACTCGCCCTCGAGGTAGTAGGCGGCGACGTGCAGCCCGGCGCCTGTGGCGGCGATCGCCATGAAGACGGCGATGTGGCCGTAGCCCCAGCGGAAGCCGAGCCGGCGCCTGCGGTGCAGCACGTCAGCCGACGGGAGAGTGAAGTACAGCCACCACATGGTGAAGGCCAGACCGGTGCCGGCCAGACCCAGCACGACGACGTCGACGCTCAACCCGTGTTGTTCCTCCACGAGCACCGACAGCGCGGCGATGGTGCCGAGCAGGCACTCGCCGAGCGCGATGATGGCCAGCAGGCCGTGCCGCTCGGCGACGTGGTGCGCGTGCCAGGGCGTGCCACCGCGTCGACGCTCGGCGAACAGCGGCCCGCCGAGCTCCACGACGTAGAGCGGGAGCATCAGGACGAAGGTCTGCCAGGGTGTGGTGTGCACGGCGATGAGCACCACCCAGCCGACCTGTGCCAGGGCGATGGCCTTCGCGTAGGCCAGGCAGGCGGACCGACGGGCCGGGTCCTGCTTGGCGGCCCGCAGCCACTGGAAGACCATCGCGAGCCGCATGATCACGTAGCCGGCGACCATCAGGCCGTTGTCGAGGTGCTCGCCGTGCTCGAGCGAGGCGAACAGCGGCGGGATGCCGATGGCGAGGACGAGCACCCCGACCATCTGCACCATCGTGGTGACGCGGAACAGCCAGTCGTCGGTGTCGTAGGCCGAGGCGAACCAGGTGAAGTTGATCCACGCCCAGACGATCGCGAACATGCTGAAGACGAAGCCGACCAGCCCGCTGGAGAGGTGGTCGGCCGCGACGGCATGGGAGAACTGCGCGGAGGCCGCGCTGAAGGCGAGGACGAAGCTCAGGTCGAAGAACAGCTCGAGCGGCGTCGCGGTGCGGTGCGACTCGTCCTCGCTCCGACCGGTCATCCTGCTGAGCCGGTGCGTCGTGGCCATGCGGGCAGCCTAGGGGTGCGGCTCAGCCGAGCCCGCGGACGAGGTCCTCGATCACGTCCAGCGGATCCTCGAGGCCGACCGAGATCCGGACCGTACCGTCGGTGATGCCGACCGCAGCGCGCGCCTCGGGCGTGAGCCTGCGGTGGGTCGTGGTGGCCGGATGGGTCACCATCGACTTGGCGTCACCGAGGTTGTTGCTGATGTCGACGACGCGGAGCCCGTTCATGAGGGCGAACGCCTCGTCCTTGCCGCCGTCGATCTCGAACGTCACCACCGTGCCCCCACCCAGCATCTGGCGCCGGGCGAGGTCGTGCTGTGGGTGGGACGGCAGCCACGGGTAGAGCACCGTCGTGACGCGCGGGTGCGCCTCGAGGGCCTCCGCGACGGCCAGCGCGTTCGCGGCCTGCTTCTCGACCCGCAGCGAAAGGGTCTCCAGCCCCTTGACCAGGACCCACGCGTTGAACGGCGACATCGACGGACCGGTGTGCCGCATCAGGTTCTTGACCGGGCCGTTGACGAACTCCGCCGTGCCCAGCACCGCGCCACCCAGGGTGCGGCCCTGGCCGTCGATGTGCTTGGTCGCGGAGTACACGACGATGTCGGCGCCGTGGTCGAGCGGCTTGGAGAAGACCGGCGTGCCGAAGACGTTGTCGACGACCACCTGGGCGCCGGCCGCATGCGCGAGGTCGGACACCGCGCGCATGTCGACGAGCTCCTGCATCGGGTTGCTCGGCGTCTCGAAGAACACCGCCTGGGTCGGCACCGACAGCGCCTCGCGCCACTGGTCGAGGTCGGGCCCGTCGACGAACACCGTCTCCACGCCCCACCGCGGCAGGATCTCGTCGAGGATGACGAAGCAGGAACCGAACAGCCCGCGCGAGGAGACGACCCGGTCGCCCTGGCCCAGCAACGCGGCCAGCGCGACGAACACCGCCGACATCCCCGACGCCGTGGCGAAGCAGGCCTCGGCACCCTCCAGCTGGCGCAGCCGCTCCTCGAACATGGTGACCGTGGGGTTGCCGTAGCGGCTGTAGATGAAGTGGTCGACCTCGTCCTTGAACGCCGCCTCGGCCTGCTCGGCACTCTCGTAGACGAAGCCCGAGGTGAGGTAGAGAGCCTCGGCGGTCTCGTCGAAGTTGCTGCGCGCCAGTCCGCCTCGCACGGCGACCGTGTCGGGGCGGAACGTGGGGCCCTCCCCCGAGTCCGGGGTCAGCTCGCTCATCCCTGGCGCCACGGCAGTCCGGCGTTCTTCCACCCCGAGACGGCCCGGTGGTGGTGCTCGTCGTGCGGTCCCTCGAAGCCCTCGAGGACGTTGTAGGCCGGACCGAGCCCCGCTCGCGTCGCGGCCTTGGCGGCGGCAGCAGACCGCACGCCGGACCGGCAGATGAAGTAGATGGGGGCTCCGTCCGGCAGGCCCACGTCCTGGAGCTGCTCGACGAAGTCGCCGTTGACGGCTCCGTCGGGATAGCGCTGCCACTCGACACAGACCACGCGCTTGCCGAGCGCGCTCAGGTCGGGCAGCCCGACGTAGCTCCACTCGGCCCTCGTCCGCACGTCGACGAGGACCGCGTCGTCGTCGGCTGCCAGCGCGGCATACGCGTCGTCGGGGGTGACGTCTCCGGCATAGGTGCTCGACGCAGCGTTGGTGGCCCCGGCGTTGGTTGACTCCGCGCTCATGTCGCCCAGCGTAGGACTCTCGCCACATGGCGAGACGAGCGGCCCACCTCGTGGACGTCTCGCACGGGCATCGCGCGCATCGGCAGCCAGGCCCTGCGGCGCTTGTCCATGCAAAAGGCGAGTTAGCGCCGGTCGCAGGTCGCTCACTCGCCTTTTGTATGGATCAGCGCCGGGTGGTGACCACCGGTGCCGGCAATGGCAGGCGTGAGACGCGAGCCTACGTGCGGTTGGTGAAGGCGACCGAGACGTTGCCGTCCGGCCAGACCTCGAGCGCCGTCAGCGACCCGGGTGCCGCGGCAAGCCGCCAGACCTTGTCGTGCGGGATGCCCAGCACGTGCGCGAGCACGCACATGATCGGCTTGCGGTGGCACACGACGACGGTGGTGCCCCCTGCGGCGACGATGCGGTCGAACGCCGCCACCACCCGCGCAGCGAGCTGGTCGTGCGACTCCCCGCCCGGACGCGCGTAGGCCGGGTCGACCCGGAGGGCCGTGAGCGCGTCGGCCTGGTCGCGGACCAGGTCGGGGATGCTGGCGCCGTCCCAGTCGCCGAAGTCCTGCTCGTCCCAGTCGGGGTCGACCGCGGGCGTCACCCCGATGGCCTCCGCCACCGCCGCGCCGGTCTCCCTGGCCCTCGCCAGTGACGAGGTGACCACGCGCGCCGGGGCGCCACCCAGCAGGTGGGCGGTCGCCCGGCCGGCGGCGGCGGCTTGCGCCTGCCCGGCGGTGTTGAGCGAGGGGTCGGAGCCCCCACGTCCGTCGAGGCGGGAGGCGACCGTGAAGTCGGTGACGCCGTGGCGCACGAGCACGATGCGGGTCGGCGTGCCCTCCCCCGGGCCGGGTGGGGCCGGGCTGGGCGCCGGGTCGATCACCTCGTCGACCACCTCGGCCACGGTCGCGTCATCAGCCGAGTCGCCCTCGCCGACGAGCATCCGGTCGATGGTCTTGCCGTCCATGCCGTCGTTGGACAACGCGTCGGCGTCCTTGTTCCGCTCACGCGGGATCCAGGTGAACGTGACCGATCCGCCGGCAGCGCTGATCTGCGCGGCCAGGTCGCGGGCCTCCAGCGCGAGCTGGCGCATGTCGGGGTGCTTGATCTTCCAGCGCCCGGCCATCTGCTCGACGACCAGCTTGGAGTCCATCCGCACCTCGACGTCGGCGCTCGCGTCGATCCGCAGCACCGCCCCGAGCCCGGCGATCAGGCCGGAGTACTCCGCGACGTTGTTGGACTCCTTGCCCAGCGGGGCAGCGCCCTCCCAGAGCACCCGGCCACTGGCACCGTCGCGCACCAGCGCGCCATAGCCCGCGACGCCAGGGTTGCCCCGGGAACCACCGTCCGCCTCGACGACGAGCGTGCGTCCAGTCATGCCGACACGGGTCAGAGGCCGGACTCGGCGGTGCGCACGAGGATCCGACGGCACTCCTCGCACCGGAGCAGCTCGTCCGCGGCAGCCGCCTTGATGCGGTTCATGTCAACGTTGTTGAGCTCGAGCTGGCAGCCACCGCACCGGCGCTGGCGCAGCGGCGCGGCGCCGAGGCCACCGCTCTGCGCGCGGATCTTCTCGTAGAGGGCGACCAGGTCGTCGCCGACGCCGGCCACGATGTCGGCCCGCGGGGCGGCGACCTTGACGGCCTCGGCCTCGAGGTCGGCGAGCGCGGCGTCCCGGGCCTCCTGGGCGGCGGTCAGCTGCTCGGTGAGCGTGGCGCGCTCGGCGTCCAGCTGGGTGACCGCCGACTCGGCGTCCTCAGCGCGCTCCATGACCTCGAGCTCGACGTCCTCCAGCTCGGACTGTCGCCGGAGCAGGGAGGTGAGCTCGTGCTGGATCGCCTGGAGGTCCTTGGCGGAGCCGGTGCCGGCGTCGAGCCGGGCCTGGTCGCGCGCCGCGCGGTCGCGCACCAGCTGCACGTCGGCCTCGGCCTTGGCGACCTCGCGCTGGATGTCGCCCAGCTCCGTCCTGGCGCGCACCAGCAGGGAGTCGAGGCCCTCGGCCTTGGTCTCGAGGTCGGCCAGCCGGGCGTGCTCGGGCAGGCTCTTGCGGGCGTGCTCGATCTGGTCGAGACGGGTGTCTATCGCCTGCAGGTCGAGCAGTCGCCACTGACGCGACGGGTCGGCTTTCAGGACGTACCTCCAGGGCCAGCGGGCGGTTCGGCTCCGACCACGAAGTCCCACGGGTCGGTGCGCAGTGTTGAGATGTGGGTCTCCACCTTAGAGGTGCCGTCGCCGGTCGCCGCAATCGCCGTCCGCACCCGAACCGCGGCACCGGCCAGCCACAGCGACTCGGTCGCCCAGTGCCCGGCGTCGACGATGTAGGGCGGGCCACCCCGGGCCTCCTCGCGCGCCTCGAGCACGGGGTGGTGACGCAGGTCGGCGGTGACGTAGACGTCGGCCCGACTGGCCCGGACGTGGTCGAACAGGTCGTCACCGGCACCCCCCATCACGGCGATGCGCTCGACGCGGGCGTCGGGTGGCCCGGCGACCCGGAGCCCACCCGGGGAGGGCGGCAGGGCGGCATGCAGGGAGGCGGTGAACTCGGCCAGCGTGACGGGTGGGTTGAGCCGGCCCACCCGGCCCAGCGCCTGTCCCTCGACGACGGCGAGCGGCTCGACGTCGGTGAGGCGGCAGGCCTGGGCCAGCGCGTCGTTGACACCGGGCTGCGCGACGTCGGCGTTGGTGTGGGCCACGTAGAGCGCGAGGTCGTTGACCACCAACGCCGTGACCGTCGCGCCCTTGGCGCCGGTCGTGGCCACGCTGTGTATGCCGCGCAGCAGCAAGGGGTGGTGCGTCACCAGGAGGTCGGCCCCCAGGGCCCGCGCCTCCTCCACCACGGCGAGCGTCGGGTCGACGGCGAAGTGGATCCTGCGGACCGGCTGGCTGAGGTCACCGGCCACCAGCCCGACCTGGTCCCAGGACTGGGCGGTCGACGGTGGGTAGAGGTGGTCGAGCACCCGGACGACCTCGGCGAGGGTGGTGTGCATGTGGGCCCGGCCGGGCTCGAACCGACGACATCCACGGTGTAAACGTGGCGCTCTACCAACTGAGCTACAGGCCCCGTGTCGTCACGCCGCGGGCACGCCGCGATCGGACAGCGGCGTCATTCTGTCAGGTCACCGCGCGATGTGTGGTCAGCCGCGCAGCTCGGCCAGGGCGGCGTGGTAGCCGCTGAAGTCGCGGGGCTCGCCGATCTCGTTGACCAGGGACCAGCGCACGATCCCCTCGGT
This sequence comes from Pedococcus sp. P2_D7, assembly GCF_056404295.1. Lineage (NCBI taxonomy): Bacteria > Bacillati > Actinomycetota > Actinomycetes > Micrococcales > Intrasporangiaceae > Pedococcus > Pedococcus sp. P2_D7. Next base: position 31,419 of record NZ_JBFUEH010000009.1, on the reverse strand, counting down.
GTCGATGAGGAAGGTGCCGCGCAGCGCGGCGCCGGCCTGCTCGTTGAAGATGCCGTACTGCTGGGCGACCGCCCCGTGCGGCCAGTAGTCGGACAGGAGGGGGAAGAAGTACCCCTCCTTGTCGGCCCACGCACGCTGGCTGAACATGTGGTCACAGGAGGCGGCGAGCACCTGCACGTCGTCGCCGACGAACCCACCGAGGTCGTCGCGGATCTCACAGAGCTCACCCGTGCAGATGCCCGAGAAGGCGAACGGGTAGAACACCAGCACGACGTTCTTGGTGCCCCGGAAGTCGGCCAGCGAAAACGCCTGGCCGTTCTGGTCCCTGAGGGTGAAGTCCGGAGCCGGCGTGCCCACTGCGATCGGTGACGTCATGGTCGGCAGTCTGCCAGCGGGGTCAACGCCGTCCGGTCTTGGGTGCGACCAGCTTGGTCGCGGTCCAGTCGTCGCAGGCGTTGACGGTGCCCGAGGTGTGCAGGCCCGCCGTCGTGGCGGCCTCCTCGATGTCGCTCGCCTCGACGTGCCCGCGGCGGCCGGCCTTGAGCGTCAGCACGACGACCGAGCCCCCGTCGCCGAGGTTGGTCAGTGCGTCGACGACCGCGTCGACGAGGTCGCCGTCGTCCTTGCGCCACCAGATCAGCGACGAGTCGGCGACGTCCTGGTAGTCATCGTCCTCGAGGTCGGTGCCGGTGTGGTCCTCGATGGCGAAGCGGAAGTCGTCGTCGACGTCAGAGTCGTAGCCGAACTCCTGGATCACCTGTCCGGCGGTGAAGCCAAGTCGGCCCACCGATGTCTGCAGCGCAGATTGCGCTGGCGTGGTCACACCCTTCTCCATCCCCTCGAGTCGGTCAGTTGCAGGTAAGTCCATCGGGTTGGGCCGGGTTTTTCAACCGAGTCGCCGGAATACGCACAGTTTCCCACCGCGTGGACAGCCGCGCCGGCGGGGTTAGGGTCGGAACCATGGCTGACCAGCAGCGTTCCGACGGGCACCCCGAGACCACCACCGAGGCCCTGAGCGTCGTGGACCCGACCGGTGCGGTGGACGCCCACGAGCCCAAGCAGTGGGCCGCCGGGCTGCCGGCCGTGGCCAACTCCTTCCGCCACGGCATCGAGCAGATGGGGCTGCCGCGGACCGCGCGGGTCTTCGGCCGGCTCAACCAGGACCACGGGTTCGACTGCCCGTCGTGCGCGTGGCCCGACCCGGAGGCCGGTCACCGCCACGTCGCCGAGTTCTGCGAGTCCGGCGCGAAGGCGGTCGCGTGGGAGGCGACCAAGCGGCGGGTCGACCGCGACTTCTTCGCCAAGCACTCGGTGGCCGACCTCGACGCGCAGAGCGAGTGGTGGCTCGGGCAGCAGGGGCGGCTCACCGAGCCCATGCACCTGCGACCCGGCGGCTCCCACTACGAGCCGGTGTCCTGGGACGAGGCCAACTCGATCATGGCCCGCCACCTGCGAGCCCTCCCGTCCCCCGACGACGCGGTCTTCTACACCTCCGGGCGCACGAGCAACGAGGCGGCGTTCCTCTACCAGCTGATGGTCCGGGCCTATGGCACGAACAACCTGCCCGACTGCTCCAACATGTGCCACGAGTCCTCCGGGACCGCGATGAGCGAGCAGATCGGCATCGGCAAGGGCGCCGTCACGCTCGAGTCGCTGGAGCAGGCCGAGCTGATCGTCATCGCCGGGCAGAACCCCGGCACGAACGCCCCACGCATGCTGACGCACCTCGAGCGGGCGAAGGAGAACGGCGCCGTCATCGTGGCGGTCAACCCACTGCCCGAAGCCGGGCTGATCCGGTTCAAGAACCCCCAGTCCCCGCGCGGCCTGGTCGGCGCGGGCACGGCGCTCGCCGACGACCACCTGCAGATCCGGCTCGGGGGTGACCACGCGCTGTTCCGTGCCGTGGGTCACCTGCTGGTCGCGGCCGAGCTGGCTGCCCCCGGCACCGTCGTCGACCGCGCGTTCGTCGAGGCGCACACCGCAGGCTACGACGCCTACGTCGACGCGGTGCGCGAGATCGACTGGGACGCAACGGAGCTCGCGACCGGGCTCCAGCGCTCTGAGATCGCGGCGCTGGCCCAGCGCTTCACCGAGTCGAGGGCCACCGTCGTCTGCTGGGCCATGGGCCTGACCCAGCACGTGCACGCCGTCATGACGATCCAGGAGATCGTGAACGTCCTGCTGCTCCAGGGCAACATCGGCAAGGACGGAGCGGGACCGTGCCCGGTCCGCGGCCACTCGAACGTGCAGGGCGACCGCACGATGGGGATCTGGGAGCAGATGCCCCAGTCGTTCCTCGACGCGCTCGGCGCCGAGTTCGGCTTCACCCCTCCGACCGCGCACGGCGTCGACGCGACGGCCACCGTCCAGCGACTGCGCGACAAGTCGGTGCGCGTGTTCGTCGGCATGGGCGGCAACTTCGCGATGGCCACGCCCGACACTCCCGTGGTCCACGAGGGCCTGCGCGCGTGTGACCTGACGGTGCACGTGTCCACCAAGCTCAACCGCTCGCACACCGTGACCGGCACGGAGGCACTGATCCTGCCCTGCCTGGGCCGCACCGACCGCGACTCCACGCCGAAGGGCGACCAGGGCGTCACCGTGGAGGACTCCCAGGGGCAGGTGCACCTCTCACGAGGGCGGCTCGACCCGCCCTCGGAGCACTGCCGGTCCGAGGTCGCGATCGTGGCCGGCCTCGCCCACCGGATCGTGCCCGGGGTCGGGACGATCGACTGGCGGGCGCTCGGCGAGGACAACGACCTCGTCCGCGACCGCATCTCCCGCGTCGTCCCGAACTTCACCGACTACAACGACCGGGTCCGCGAACCGGGCGGGTTCCTGCTCCCCCACAAGCCGCGCGACCTGCGTGAGTTCGACACCCCGAGCGGCAAGGCGGAGTTCCTCGCCGGGACCGTGCCCCAGCTCGAGGTGCCCGAGGACCGCCTGCTGCTGCAGACGATCCGCAGCCACGACCAGTTCAACACCACCATCTACGGCCACGCCGACCGCTACCGCGGCATCTCCGGCAACCGCCGGGTGGTCCTGGTGAACCCCGACGACCTCCACCGGCTCGGGTTCCATGCCGGTCAGGTGGTCGACGTGGTGAGCGAGTTCGAGGGCGTCGACCGGCGGGCCGAGGGCTTCACCCTCGTCGCCTACCCCACCGCCGCCGACTGTGCCGCGGCCTACTACCCCGAGACCAACGTGCTCATGTCGGCCGACCACGTCGCACTGCGCTCGAACACCCCGGTGGCCAAGGCGCTGGTCGTCCGCTTCGAGGCTCGCCAGCCCTAGACCCGCTGCCGGGCGCGGCTGGAGCGCAGCACCTGCTCGTTGAGCAGCCTGACCGCGTCGGGTTCGTCGAGGTGGGCGACGGTCGGTGACACCGGACCGACCGTGGAGACGATGCGGACGGTGGCCACGCCCCTGCGGCGCTGCACCGGCCCCTGCTCCACCTTCAGCGACTGGATCCGGGCGTGGGGCACGAACTGCGCCGCGCGGTACCACGCGCCCCGGCGCGTCAGCAGCCCGTCGGGCAGCACGGCATACCCCTGACGGCTCCAGCTGAGCGGGTCGAGGCGGCGGGCCCGAGCGGTCGAGGTGACGAAACCCTCCGCCGCTCCCTGCCCTTCCAGCGCGGCCAGGGCCGCGTCACGGGGTATGCCGGGGTGCACGAGGGTGAGCACGCGCAGGGCCTCCTCGCGGTTGCCCACCGGCATGAGGACGGTTTGCGTCTCGGCGTCACCGGTGCCTGCGCCGGCGACGTTGACCTGGATGCGCCACCAGCCGGTGAGCCGCCACGGCAGCGACTGGCTGACCTCGACCGCCTGGATGCGGTGCACCGGCACCGTCGTGGTGCGCAGGTCGGTGAGGCCGTGCCGGATGCGCAGGCGGTCGCCCTGGTGGACCAGCTCGAAGTTGCACTCCTGGGTGAGCCGCTTGAGGTGGGCGCTGCCGATCGCGAGGGTCATCGGGCCGAGCCAGGCCACCATCTCGGGCACCCCCAGCGCGACCGAGAGCACCAGCGCGGGCACCGCGACCACGATGGCCAGGCCGGGACCGCTGTAGAGGACCGACTGCAGGATCCGAGCGTTGGGGATGGCCAGCACCCGGTCGCCAGCCGGGGCGGGCGCCGGCAGGTCGGCGTAGTCGGCCTCGGTGAGGCCCGACGCGTCGACGCCGACCCGGCCCGCGACGCCGTCGGCTGCCGAGGCCCACGAGCCGGTGGCCTCGTCGCTGCGGCCGGCCAGCGCCATCAGCTGCTCGCGCACCTGCTGGGCCTGCGCGTCGGTGAGGAAGGAGAGCTTGAGGTGGGAGTCCTTTCCACCCGCGGACTGGACCACGACCTCCGACAGCCCGGTCAGGCGCGCGAGCAGCGGACGCCCGAGGTCGACGGCCTGGATGCGGTCGAACCGCACCTGCCGGTGCTGGCGGAAGAGCACTCCGGTGCGCAGCTCGATCAGCGTCTCGGCGACCCGGAAGCGCGAGAAGCGCCACGACACCCACGCCCCCGCGATGATGGCGAGCAGGACCACGACGACCCCGATGGCCGCGAGGCCCAGGTGGCCCTGGGTGGGGTCGTCGCGATCGGCACCGAACAGCGAGTCCGCCTGCTGCGACACGATGTAGGCCAGCACCGCCAGGAAGGCGATCCCACCCCTGAGCAGGGGCGAGAGCGGGTGCAGGTGCCGCCACTCCCCCGAGTCGTCGCCGGGGCGAGCAGCTCCCGGCTCCTCGGTGGTCACAGACCGGCCCGCTGCGACTCGCCTCGGGCGGCCAGCCGCTCGCGCAGCGCCTCCGCCTCGGCCGTCGGCAGCCCCGGGATCTGGCCGCCGCTCTGGGGCGACGCGGTGTGCAGCTCGACCGTCGCCATGTCGAACCGGCGCTCCAGCGGCCCGGACTGCACGTCGACGAACTGCAGCCGGCCGTACGGGACGCTGACGAGGGTGCGGAACATCCGGCCGCGGCGCACCACCAGCTCCTCGGCCCCCTCGGCCCAGGTGATCGCCGGGACCTGTCGACGGATCAGCCAGGTGCCGAAGGCGAGCGCGGCCGCGACGACGAGCGCTCCGATCCAGAAGTCCTTCCACACGAACGCCGCGAGCCCGAGCAGCGCCAGCAGGAGCGGCACCAGGAACACGGAGAGGACGAGCAGCCGCGCCGTGGCGAGCTTGGGTGACACCGGCCGCCACGGCATACCGGCGTCGCCGAAGAGGCGCACCTCGGTCGGGGACGGGGGCTGGTCGTGCGGGGCGTCGCTCACCCCTCCAACTTATCCGGCGACCCCTCGTGCCCGGCATCCACCGCGCGGCATACATTGCAGGCGTGGGACGGGTGACGAGGCGGACGCCAGCGGTCAGGGTCGAGGTGACCCCGGACGGTGTGCGCACCACCGCGCGCCCGGACACGCTCGCCGTCGAGGAGCCGTTGGAGATCCGGGTGGGTGGCAGGTCCGTCACCGTGACGATGCGCACCCCTGGCGACGACTTCGACCTGGCGCTGGGCAACCTGCTCACCGAAGGGGTGCTGCGCCGGGGCGACGACGTGGCCCAGCTGATGCACTGCCTCGACGAGGACGAGTCCGGCTCCCCGACGTACAACGTCGTCGACGTCACGCTCGCCCCCGGGGTCGTGCCCGACCTCGATCGGAGCGCCCGCACCGGCTACCAGACCAGCGCCTGCGGCGTGTGTGGCAAGACCAGCATCGACGCCATCTCCGCCACGAGCCCGTATGCCGTGGCCGACGATCCCGTCGTGCTCTCACCGGTGGTGGTCGCCGGGCTGCCCGACGCGATGCGGGCCAGCCAGAGGGTCTTCGACAAGACCGGGGGGCTGCACGCCGCCGGGATCTACAGCCCCGACGGGGAGGCCCTGGTCGTGCGTGAGGACGTCGGCCGCCACAACGCCGTCGACAAGGTGATCGGCTGGGCCGCCCGCCAAGCGCGACTGCCACTCACGGGACACGTGCTGGTGGTCAGCGGCCGAGCCAGCTTCGAGCTGGTGCAGAAGGCGGTGATGGCGGGCCTGCCCGCCCTCGTCGCGGTGTCCGCGCCGTCGTCCCTGGCGGCAGAGCTCGCGGAGCAGAGCGGGCTGACGCTGGTCGGCTTCGCCCGGGCGCCGCGGCTGACCGTCTACGCCGGCGCCCACCGGCTCGGGCTCTAGCCCTGGAAGGGCCTCTGGCTCCGGCTCTGGCCGGGTCGGGGATCAGGCCCCCCTGTCCTCCGCGTCTTCGGGGAAGACGTCGACGACGACGACCTCGACACCCGCCGCCTCGAAGGGACGGATCTGCTGCGGTGTCGCGCTGTCGTCGGTCACCAGGGTCCAGCGGGCCGGCATGACAGCCCAGGCGTGGAACGGCGCCTCCCCGAGCTTGGCGCCGTGGGCCAGGACGTAGACGTGGTCGGCCCGGCTCATCATGAGCTCCTTGAGCCGGGTCTGCTCCAGGTCCTTCTCGCAGATGCCACGATCGGCGCGCACGCCGTCGGCACCGATGAAGGCCCGGTCGAAGGACATCCGCTCGAGGGCGGCCTCGGTGACCGGCCCGACGAAGCTCTGGCTCACGGTGCGCAGCCGTCCGCCGAGGAGGATCACCTCGATGTCCTCCGCGTCGGTGAGGGCCTCGAGCGAGGTGAGGCCGATGGTCGCCACCGAGAGCCCGCGGAAGTGCTTGAGCTCGGCCGCGAGTGCGGCGTTGGTCGACCCACCGTCGAGCACGACGTTCTCGCCAGGGATGACCTGGGCCGCGGCCCAGGCGGCGATGGCCTGCTTGGCCTCGTGCGCCTCGCCCAGGCGCTGTCGCAGGGACGCCTCGGGGTGTGGCTCGAGGCTGAGCGCCCCACCGTAGGTGCGGGCCAGCTTGCCCTGGGCGGTGAGCAGGGCCAGGTCACGACGGATGGTCGAGGCGGTCACCCCGAGCTTGGCCGAGAGCTCCTCGACGCTGGTCAGCCCGTGGGACGCCGCGAGCCGAGCGATCTCGTTGCGGCGGTGCTCAGACCGTGACCGTGCCATCAGTGGCGCACCCTATCCGAGATCATCTGGTCACCGAGCCGGTTCCGGGGTGGTGGTCGCGGTGGGTGCGGTGGGGGTCGGCGCCATCTCGGCCGCCAGCCGCAGGGCCTCGACCATCGACCGGTGGTCGGCGATCCCCTTGCCCGCGATGTCGAACGCGGTGCCGTGGTCGACCGAGGTGCGGATCACCGGAAGTCCGACGGTGATGTTGACGCCCGCCTCGAGGCCGAGGATCTTCACCGGCCCGTGGCCCTGGTCGTGGTACATCGCGACGACCAGGTCGTAGTCGCCACGCCCGGCGAGGAAGAACAGGGTGTCCGCCGGCAGCGGGCCCACGACGTCGATGCCGTCGGCCTGCGCGGCGAGGACACCGGGGGCGATCTTGTCCTCTTCCTCACCGCGTCCGAACAGGCCACCCTCGCCGGCGTGGGGGTTGATCCCGCACACGCCGATCTTCGGCTCGCTCACCCCGGCGTCGACGAGGGCGCCGTAGCCGCGGCGGATCGTGCGCTCGACCAGGCCGGGCTCGATGCGGTCGACGGCGTCGACCAGACCGATGTGGGTGGTGACGTGGATGACCCGCACCCGCGGTGTCGCCAGCATCATCGACACCTCGGTGGTGCCGGTCAGCTTGGCCAACAGCTCGGTGTGGCCCGGGAAGATGTGCCCTCCCGCGTGGAGCGCCTCCTTGTTGAGGGGCGCGGTGCAGATGGCCTGCACCTGGTGCGCCATCGCCAGCTCGGACGCGACCCGCACGTAGTGGTAGGCCGCGTCGCCGGCGACCGCGGACAGCTCACCGAAGGGCAGGTCCTCGGGGATCAGCCCCAGGTCGATGACGTTGATCCGACCGGGGACGAACTCGCACTCGGAGACGTCGGCGACCGTGACGATGTCGGGCTCGAGCCCGACGAGCTCGGCCGCTCGACGCAGCCTGGCGGCGTCGCCGACCACCACGCAGTTCGAACGACCCGCGCACTCGGGGTCGAGCAGGGCGCGCACGATCACCTCGGGGCCGATGCCGGCGGCATCCCCCATCGTGACGGCAATGCTGGGCAGGACGGTCATCGTGGCTCCTAGGTCAGGTGTGCGGTCGAGATCAGTGGGGATCAGGTGGTGGACGGGTCGGTCTGGGGGGCGGTGGCGAACGGTGCCAGTGCGTCGTGCAGCGACGAGGCGAAGGCCCCGTGGCTGCCGGGCCTGGTGATCACGACCAGCCCGTCCGGGGCGTGTGACGTCACGGCTGCGGCGTGGGTCGAGTCGGGCGTGAGCGTGCTCACGCCCAGGGAGTCGAGGACGGCCCGGGCGGTCTCCCCCCCGGTCGCGAACAGGACGGTGGCCCGGCCGGTCGCAGGTGCGGCGGCTGCGGCCAGGGCCGCACTGAGGCGCCGGGCCGAGCGTCGGTCGACGGAGACCGACTGGTCGAGCGCAAGCACCAGCCCGTTCGCCGCCCACGCCTCGGCGACCCGGTGAGCCGCCCCCTGCGGTGACTCGAGGAGCTGGTGGGGGTCGAGCGTCAGGACGGGGAGCCCGAGCTCGGCCAGCCGAGCCACCTGCTCCGTGATCCCCGGCGCGGCGGACCCGACGACGGCGACCACCACGTGGTCACCGGAGCTGGTGGTCGGGGGGTTGCGGACCGGGTCCGGCGGGAGCTGCCTGGCGGCTGCGGCGACGAGCGCGGCCGAGCCCACGAGCAAAGGACTCCTGAGCACGGTCGCGGCGGCCACGACCGCATCGAGGTCCGCGTCGGTCTCCGCGTCGCAGACCGCTGCCGTGCCCTGCGTCTCGGCCGCCGTCAGGGCGGCCCGGAGCAGGGCAGCGTCGCGGACGACCCCGAGCGGGACGATGACGTGGTCGAGGCCGGTCAGCACGTCACCGACCGTCGCGGGAGCCGGGCCGTCCTCCGCGCCCCAGAGGTTCGTGGCGGCCAGCGGGGTGCCCTCCACCAGCGGCACCCCGTCGACGACGGTGCGTCGCGCCGACGGCAGTGCGGTGGCGATGACGGCCGTGCCGTCGAGCATGGCGGCGAGCGCGGCCACCTCGGAGCCGAGGTTGCCGCGCAGGAGTGAGTCGACCTTCTTGACCACGCGCGTGGTGCGCGACGCGCCCACGAGCTGCGCGGCATACCGGGCCACTGCCTCGCCCGCGTCACCCGGTGACGCATGACGGGTGTCGGAGTCGAGGACGACCACCCGGGGGCCCGCGTCGCCGAGGTCGGGGACCTCGAAACGGTCAGACGCAAGAAGCACCGCGATGCGCGTTGTGCGCAGGAGGAATGTCGCCGCAGACTCGGCCGCACCTGAGAGATCATCCGCGACGACCAGTCGTTCGAGCACGGTGACCTCCTCTGGAACATCGCGCAATCTCCATATACAGCAACATCATTGATGCTGTATGCCGGTGCGACAACCTCGCCTGCATGCGCGCCTTCCGACTCGCTGAGTGAGATTTCCGACGCGAATGACGCTACAGGTATTGCGCACAACGCGCAACTGTGTCAATGTTTGGAACGCGAAACACGGCGCCCATCGTCAGGGCCGCTCATAAACTTCAAGGAGGAAGTTCGATGACCCACAACATCCCCATGGGTGGCACGAGCGGTGCAGAGGTGGTCGCCGAGGGCGGCGTATCCCGCCGCTCGATCCTGCAGCTCGCCGCGTTCCTCGGTGCCGGCACCCTGCTCGGCCCGACCCTGGCCGCCTGCGCCGGACCGCAGACCACCGGTGGTGGCGGGTCCGCGACCGGTGGCACCGGCGGCAAGCTGAGCATCACCCTCAACCGCAACCTCGTGAGCCTGGACAACAAGCTCAACCAGTACGACGCCGCGGTGACCGTCCAGCGGGCCGTGCGCCAGGCGCTGACCCGGATCGGGCTCGACCTCAAGCCCGAGCTGGTGCTGGCGAAGTCCTTCACCCAGACCTCCCCCACCGTGTGGACCGTGGCCCTGCGCGACGACATCCACTACTCCGACAAGTCGCCGGTCACCGTCGCCGACGTCGAGACCGCGATCAAGCTCTACTTCCAGGTCAAGGCCGGCTACGTCGCCTCGCAGTTCCCCGAGCAGCCCAGCTTCACCAAGGTCGACGACAAGAGCTTCACGCTCACCACCAAGAAGCCGGTCGTCACCCTCGACTCGCTGATGTCCAACATCCTCATCACGCCGGCTGCGGCCAACAAGGCCGAAGAGCTGCGCGAGGGCATCGGCTCGGGACCGTTCACGGTGGCGGCTGCGGACTCGGGCACCGGCACGTACCGCTTGGTGCGCAACGAGAACTACTGGGGCGAGAAGGCCCTGCTCGACGAGGTCAACGTCAGCTACCAGGAGGAGGAGGGTGCGCGAGTCATCGCCCTCACCTCGGGCCAGACCGACGTCATCGACACGATCACCCCCGAGTCGGCCGAGAGCCTCAAGACGAACAAGGACATCGAGGTCCTCCAGACCAAGGGCACCCGCCTGATCCACCTCTTCTACAACTTCCGCAAGCCCGCCGGGCACCCGCTGAGCAAGCCGGCGGTGCGCGAGGCCCTGTCCCACGCGATCGACCACGACGCCCTGATCAGCTCGCTGATGGCTGGGCAGGTGACCTCCGCCGAGGGTGTCGTCCCGTCCACGCTGGCGGGCTTCGCGGCGACCGGCACCTACACCTTCGACGTCGCCAAGGCGAAGTCCATGCTGGCCGCCGAGGGAGTCTCCGGGCTCAAGCTCCGCGCCATCTGGGAGGACTCCGAGTTCGCGGGCGCTGCCCGGGTCATGGAGGCGATCGTCGGGATGCTGGCCGACGTGGGCGTCAAGCTGGAGCTCAAGCAGATCCCCAAGGGCGGCGACATCAACGCCTGGCGTCGTGGCGAGGCCGGTGACTGGGACATCTTGGGCAACGGCTACGGCAACCAGACCGGTCTGGCCATCACCAACCTCCAGGGCCAGTACGGCGGCACCGCCGAGAAGGAGAAGACCCGCGACACCTACCACGGGTTCGTCTTCCCCGAGGTGACCACGCTGCTCGACCAGGCCTCGCAGAACCCCGACGTGGCAGCCCGCGACGCACAGCTCAAGCAAGCCCAGGAGAAGATCTGGGCGCTCTGGCCGGCGATGTGGGCCTGGACCCCGAACAACCTGCTCGCGCGCCGCAAGCGCGTCACCACGTTGGACCTGTCGCCCGGCAACTTCTACGACCTGTCCACCGTCAAGGTCTCCGGCTGACCGATGGGCCGCTACGTCCTCAAGAGGGTCGCCCAGACGATCCTGACCGCCTGGTTCACGGTGACGGTGGTGTTCGTGCTGCTGCGCCTCGCCCCCGGCGACCCCGCCGTCAGCTACGCGCCGCCGAACCCGAGCTCGGAACAGCTGGATGCGATCCGGGCCGAGTTCGGGCTCGACCAGCCACTGCTGAGCCAGTACTGGACGTTCATGGCCCACCTGCTCCAAGGCGACGTCGGGCAGTCGTTCCAGTTCCGGCAGTCAGCGATGACTGTCGTGCTGGATCGACTGCCCTACACGATCACCCTCGCCGTGGCGGCGATCGTCATCACCGCCCTGCTGGCGATCCCGCTCGGGGTGTGGATGGCCCGACGGGCCAACACGGCCGGAGAGCTCGGGGCCAACATCGCGACCATCGCAGGTCAGTCGATGCCCGACTTCTGGATCGGGTTCGTCCTGCTCATCCTGTTCGCCGTGAACCTGCAGTGGTTCCCCTCGTCGGGCTTCACGTCGGTCACCTCGCTGGTGCTTCCCACGCTCACCATCGTCGTGCTCCAGGTGGCCCTCATCTCCCGCCTCGTCAGGCGTGAGATGTCGGCCAACCTGGGCGCGCCGTACGTGACCATCGCCCGGTCCCGCGGGGTGTCCGAGCGCCGGCTGACCTGGCGATACGCGTTCTCCAACTCGGCGATCCCCGTGGTCACCGCCCTCGGCACCCGGTTCGCGGCCATGCTCAACGGCGTGGTCATCGTGGAGGTCGTCTTCCGGTGGCCCGGTGTCGGTGAGCTCGTCGTCGACGCCCTCGAGCGTCGCGACCTGCCCGTCATCCAGGCCACCGTGCTCGTGACCGTCCTCCTGGCGCTGTTCGTGCAGCTCGCCGTCGACCTGATCTACCCGCTGCTCGATCCGCGGGTCCGACTCGGAGAGGGTGCCCGCTGATGGCCCTGGACCAGAAACCCGTCCCCACCGCGGTCACGCCCCGGCAGCTGCGCCGCTCCTCTGCGGCCCGCCAGGCCCGGCACAGCACGATCAAGATCTGGCTGGGTGCGTTCTGCGCGTCGATCGTCGTGATCCCGGTCGCGCTGGCCCGCGTCCTGCCCCTTCCCGACCCGGTCCGAGGTGTCCTGCGTGACAGCTCGCTGCCGCCGTTCTCCGAGGGGCACCTCCTCGGGACCGACCCCAACGGGCGCGACCTGTTGTCGCGGATCCTGTTCGGCGGCCAGACCAGCCTCGTCATCGGCCTGCTGGCCATCGTGATCTCCGGGCTCGTCGGGATCGTCCTCGGAGCCGTCGCCGGCTACTACGGCGGCTGGGTCGACACCATCATCTCCCGGGCCCTCGAAGCCCAGATGTCCCTACCCCTGCTCCTGATGCTGCTGCTCGTCGTGGCGCTCTTCGGTCCATCGGTGCCGGTCATCACGCTGGTCATCGCCCTGGCCCAGTGGCCCGAACCAGCGCGCCTCACCCGAGCCCTCGTGCTCGTCGAACGCGAGAAGCCCTACGTCGCCGCGGCCCAGGTGCTGGGCCTGCGCAGGCCCAGCGTCATCGGCCGCCACATCATCCCGAACATCCTCCCGCAGGTGCTCGTCGTGGTCTTCCTCCTGCTGGCCCAGGCCGTCCTGCTCGAGAGCGCCCTGAGCTTCCTCGGCGCCGGGGTGCAACGTCCGTACCCCACGTGGGGCGGGATCATCTCGGACGGCCGCGAGCTCTTCGTGACGGGCAAGTGGTGGCTCGTCACCATTCCCGGTGTGGCCATTGCCCTGCTCGTCATCGGGGTGAACCTGCTCGGCGACGGGCTGCGCGACCGCACCCGTCGGACCAAGGCCGGTGACGCGTGATGTCCGTCCTCACCGTCAACGACCTCGTGGTCGAGCTGATGACCCCCCGAGGTGTGATCCGTGCCGTCGACGGCGTGAGCTTCGACATCGCCGCCGGAGAGACCGTCACCATCATCGGCGAGTCGGGCTCCGGCAAGTCGACCACCGCCATGGCGCTGCTGCGACTGCTTCCCGACGACCTCGCGGTCATCTCCGGATCGGCCCAGATCGACGGCCAGGACGTCGTGGGCACCCGCAAGCACATCGGCACCCTGCGCGGGCGCTCCGTCGCCCTGATCCCCCAGGACCCGATGACCGCCCTCAACCCGATCGCGACGGTCGGGAAGCAGATGGTCGAGGCGATCCGGCACGCCCACCCGTCGCTGTCGAAGGCGCAGGCCCACGAGCGAGCCCTCGACCTGCTCCGCCAGGTGCACCTCAGCGCACCCGAGCGGCGGGTCAAGTCCTACCCGCACGAGCTCTCCGGAGGCATGCTCCAGCGGGTGCTCATCGCGATGGCGCTGTCGACCGAGCCACGGCTCATCGTCGCCGACGAGCCGACTTCCGCCCTCGACGTCACGGTCCAGGCCGGCATCCTCGACCTGCTCCTGGAGATGCAGGAGCGCACCGGTGTCGCCATCCTCCTCATCACCCACGACCTTGGCGTCGCCCGGCTGATGAGTGACCGGATCCACGTCATGCATCGCGGGCTGTTCGTCGAGGACGGACCCGTGGAGCAGGTCGTCGACCACCCCGCGCACGAATACACGCGAGCGCTGCTCGCCGCGATCCCCGAGCTGGGCGAGTGGGACGATCCCGAGGACCCGGGGCACCCAGAGCTGATCGACCCGGTGCCCGCCCCGGGGGCCGAGCAGGCCGACGCACCGATCGCACCCGAGCAGGCCGGCATACCCGCCACCGACGGAGGCTCCCGACCATGACCACGACCACGCCCACGGGTCAGCACGACCTGACCCCGCCCGCCACGGGCACCCCGCTGCTCGACGTCAGGGACCTCGTCGTCGAGTACCGCCGCGGCGGCGAGACCTTCCGGGCCGTCGACCAGGTGTCCTTCTCGGTCCCCCGAGGCGGGTGCCTGGCCGTCGTCGGCGAGTCCGGCTGTGGCAAGTCCACCATCGCCAAGGCCCTGGTCCGGCTGGTCAAGCCGACGGCCGGCTCGATGGTCTTCGACGGCACTGATCTCGCCACCGTGTCCGAGCGCGCCCTGCGGCCGATGCGCCACCGGATCCAGATGGTCTTCCAGGACCCCTACGGCTCGCTCGACCCGCACCTCACCGCGCAGCAGATCGTGGCCGAGCCGATGCAGGTCCGCGGCGAGCGCTCTGCGACGGTGCGCAGACAGCGGGCCGCGCAGCTGCTCGACCAGGTCGGGCTGCCCACCTCCGCCCTGCAGCGCAAGCCGCACGAGTTCTCCGGCGGCCAGCGCCAGCGGATCGGCATCGCGCGCGCCCTCGCCTCCGAGCCCGACCTGCTGGTCCTCGACGAGGCGACCAGTGCCCTCGACGTGTCGGTGCAGGCGCAGGTGCTCGACATCCTCGCCCGTCTGCGCCAGGAGACCGGGCTGACCTACCTGTTCATCTCGCACAACCTCGGCGTCGTGCGGGCCATCTCGGAGGAGGTGCTGGTGCTCCGAGCCGGGACGGTCGTCGAGCGGGGCGAGACCGAGCAGGTGCTTGCCCACCCCACCGACCCCTACACCCGCCGGCTGCGGCGCTCCGCACTCGAACCGGCGCGGATGGTCGGGCGCAAGCCGCGCGAAGTCGTGCGCGGGGTGGCCGCCGCCCGCATCGCCGAGAGCGCTGCGAGCGCATGAGCCAGACCGAGCTCCCGGGTGGTGCCGGGCCGGACACCCCGCTCCCCCGGCTGGTCCTGGGCACGATGACCTTCGGTGACACCGCTGACGCGGCCACCTCGCGGGCCATGGTCGACACGGCTCTCGACGCCGGGATCTCGTGGCTGGACACGGCCAACGGGTATGCCGGCACCCGCACCGAGACGATCCTGGGCGAGGTCCTCGCCGGTCGCCGTGACCGGGTCTCGCTGGCCACGAAGGCGGGCATCTACCCGGGTGACGCCGGGGGCGAACCGCTGTTGTCCCGCAAGGGGATTCGCTCCTCCCTCGAGGCGAGCCTGCGCCGCCTCGACACCGACCACGTCGACTTGTTCTACCTCCACCAGCCCGACCGCTCGGTCAGTGTCGAGGAGACCGCCGAAGCCCTGGCGGACATCGTCTCGGCCGGGTTGGCCAAGGCCGTCGGGGTGTCCAACTTCGCTGCCTGGCAGATCGCCGACCTCGCCGCGGCCTGTGACCGGGTGGGTGCGCCGCGACCGGTCGTCGCGCAGCAGCTCTACAACCTCGTCGCGCGACGCGTGGAGGACGAGTACGCCGAGTTCGCCACGACCCACGGGCTGGCCACGATCGTCTACAACCCGCTGGGCGGTGGCCTCCTGACCGGGCGGCACAGCTTCGACGACGCCCCGGGTGAGGGTCGCTTCGGCTCCTCCGCGCTCTCGAGCATGTACCGCGAGCGCTACTGGAACCGCAGTCTGTTCGAGGCGGTCGACGCCCTCTCCACCATCGCGGCCGACGCCGGCCTGGGGCTGCCCGAGCTGGCCCTGCGCTGGCTGCTGTCGCGCCCGCTGGTCAACGCCGTCCTCCTCGGCGGGTCCAAGCCGGACCAGCTGCGGGCCAACATCGCCGCGGCCGCACGCGGTCCCCTGTCCCCCGACGTCATCGCCGCGTGCGACGAGGTCGGCGCCACCCTGGCCGGTCCGATGCCGGCCTACAACCGATAGGAGCCTCGGTGAGTTCCGAGCAGCAGCCCACCCCGACCGCACAGGACTTCACCCGGAGGTTGAGTGGGCGCCAGCGCGCCGTCGGCTACTGGGTCGTGCTCGACGCACCCGTGGCCACCGAGCGGATCGCGCGGCTCGGCTACGACTACGTCTGCCTCGACGCGCAGCACGGGCTGCTCGGCTACAGCGGGCTCCTCGCCGGCCTGATGGCGGTCGACGCAGGTCGCACGTCGGTCGGGCTCGTCCGCGTCGGGGCCAACGACCCGTTCCACATCGGGCAGGCCCTCGATGCCGGGGCTGCAGGCGTCATCGTCCCGTTGGTCAACACCGCGGACGACGCCCGCCGCGCCGTGGCCGCCGCGACCTACCCGCCCACCGGGGTCCGGTCCTACGGCCCGATGCGGTCCGGACTGCGGGTCGGGCCCGTCCCGGCGGAGGCCGATGCCTCGGTCTCGTGCCTGGCCATGATCGAGACGCCCGAGGGCCTGGCCAACGTCGAGGAGATCTGTGCCGTCCCCGGCCTCACCGGCATCTACGTCGGGCCCTCCGACCTGTGCCTGGCCGTCGGTGGCGCATTCCCCGGCGACCCTGCCGTCGCTGACGAGTTCGAGGCGGCGCTGGTACGCATCAGCAAGGCGGCGGAGGCGGCCGGCGTGGCCGCCGGGATCCACACTCCTGCAGGGGCCGACGCCGCGCGACGGCTCGGCCAGGGCTTCACCTTCGCGACGGTCTCGTCCGACCTGGTCCACCTCGAGCGCGCGGCTGCCGAGCACCTGGCGGCGGCCGCTGGGGCGCCGTGACCGCCCCCGCCGCCCTGGACACCGACGGCATCCTGCGTCCTCGGACCGGAGCCGACGGTGTCGAGGGCGTCGAGGGCGTCGAGGGCGTCGAGGGCGTCGAGGGCGTCGAGGAGGCCTTCCTGCCCGCCCCGACGGTGCAGTCCCACGCGGCCAACCTGTCGGTGCTCGGCGACGGCAGCCTCGGCTGTGTGTGGTTCGGCGGGACGCAGGAGGGCGTGGCCGACATCGACGTGTGGTTCTCGCGCCTGGTGCCCGGGACCGACCGGTGGACCGCACCGGTCCGGCTGTCCGACGACCCGACTCGCTCCGAGCAGAACCCCGTCCTCTTCCCCGCCCCGGACGGCCAGCTCTGGCTGTTCCACACGGCACAGCATGCGGGCGACCAGGACACCTCCTTCGTGCGGGCGCGGACCTCACCGGACCACGGCGCGACGTGGGGCCCGGCCCGCACCCTGCTCGAGAGCGAACGGGGCGGGGTCTTCGTCCGCCAGCCCCCTGTCGTGCTGCCCTCGGGCGCATGGGTGCTGCCCACCTTCACCTGCGTACGCGTGCCCGGCGAGAAGTGGGTCGGCGACCGCGACACCAGCAGTGTGTGGGTCTCGACCGACGAGGGCCGCACCTGGACCGAGCGCGAGGTGCCGGACTCGACGGGCTGCGTCCACATGAGCATCGTGCCCAGGGCCGACGGTGGGTATGCCGCGTACTACCGGAGCCGGTGGGCGGACCACGTCTACCGCAGCGTGTCCGACGACGGACTCGACTGGTCCGCCCCTCAGCCCACCGGGCTGCCCAACAACAACTCGTCGATCCAGGCAGCGCCGTTGTCCGGCCACCGAACGGCGTTGGTGCTCAACGAGAGCAGCCGACTCGACGCCGTCGCGCGTCGGGTGTCCCTGTATGACGAGATCGACGACGACGGCATCAGCGACACCGCTCCAGCTGAGCCCGAGACGGTGACGCAGGAAGAGCTCGCCGCAGTCCGGGGCGCGTTCTGGGGCGCTCCCCGTGCGCCGCTGACCCTCGCCGTCTCGGATGACGACGGGGGGACCTGGCCGGTGCGGTGGGTCCTCGAGGACGGCGACGGCTACTGCCTGAGCAACAACTCCCGCGACGGCGTGAACCGCGAGCTGAGCTACCCCTCGGTCTGCCAGGACGCGACCGGCACGGTGCACGTGGCCTTCACGTACCACCGTCGCGCCATCCGCCACGTGCGAATCTCGCCGGCCGCCCTCGACGCACGGACCGCGACCGCCGAGTCGCCCTCCGCATGAGCCGGACCGCCGTCGTCACGGGCGTGAGCTCCGGGATCGGCAGGGCCATCGCCCGACGTCTCCTCGACGACGGGTGGCAGGTGGTGGGTCTGTCGCGGCGGCAGCCGAAGCCGGAGGAGCTCCCAGGGCTCGACTGGCGCGCGGTCGACCTCGCCGACACCACTGTCTCGTCCGGCGTCGTCGCAGCCGTGGCCGACCTCGGCACTGTCGATGCCCTCGTCCACGCCGCCGGTTTCCAGGAGTCGGGCCCGTTGACCGACCTCGACCCTGCTGCCGGCGACCGCATGCACGCGGTCCACGTCGGCGCCGCCGTGCGGCTCGCCTCGTCCCTCGAGGCCCGCCTGGTCGACGGCGGCCGAATCCTGCTCATCGGCAGCCGCACCGCCGAAGGCGCCTGGGGCAAGAGCCAGTACGCAGCAACCAAGGCCGCCCTCCGGGCGCTGGGCCGGTCGTGGGCGATGGAGCTGGCCCACCGGGAGATCACCGTCAACGTCCTCGAGCCCGGTCCCACGGAGACGGCGATGACCGCCGACCCTCGTCGCGCGGCGACACCGGCACGCACTCCTCCCCTGGGTCGGCTGGTCCGGGCGGAGGAGGTCGCGGCCTACGCCTCGTTCCTCCTCGAAGGCACCGGCGCGATGGTCACCGGACAGCACGTGGTGATCTGCGCCGGCGCCTCCCTCTGAGCCGCCCCGTCCCGCCCCACCCGGCGGGCCCGGCAGAGATATATGTCGCACACGCTCCGGATACTGGCCAGTAGGGCGGTCCGGTTGTGACCTGCGACTCTTCCGGGTGGAAGATGGACGCGGAGGTCGCAGGCAACCCCGCGGCCCCTCGTCAACACTGGCGCGAGAAAGGACTCACGACCGTGGCCGCACGCGAGGAAGCCGGACCGATTC
The DNA here is from genome assembly GCF_056404295.1 of Pedococcus sp. P2_D7. Lineage (NCBI taxonomy): Bacteria > Bacillati > Actinomycetota > Actinomycetes > Micrococcales > Intrasporangiaceae > Pedococcus > Pedococcus sp. P2_D7. Next base: position 12,612 of record NZ_JBFUEH010000009.1, on the reverse strand, counting down.
TCAACGGCATCCCCAGCCAGCTCCCGGACATCGACCCCGAGGAGACCAAGGAGTGGCTCGACTCCCTCGACGGGGTCATCGAGGAGGGCGGTCGGCAGCGGGCGCGCTACGTGATGCTCAAGCTCCTGGAGCGGGCACGGGAGATGCAGGTCGGGGTGCCGTCGCTGACGGCGACCGACTACATCAACACGATCTCGCCCGAGCAGGAGCCGTGGTTCCCCGGTGACGAGGAGGTCGAGCGCCGCTACCGCGCCTACCTGCGGTGGAACGCCGCGGTCATGGTGCACCGCGCGCAGCGTCCCGGCATCGGGGTCGGTGGCCACATCTCCACCTACGCCTCGGCCGCGACCCTCTACGAGGTGGGCTTCAACCACTTCTGGCGCGGCCAGGACCACCCGGGCGGCGGCGACCAGGTCTTCTTCCAGGGCCACGCCTCCCCCGGCATGTACGCCCGGGCCTTCCTCGAGGGTCGCCTCTCCGAGGACCAGCTCGACGGCTTCCGCCAGGAGAAGAGCCACATCGTCGCGGGCCAGCCGCTCGCCCTGCCGTCCTACCCGCACCCGCGGCTGATGCCGGACTTCTGGCAGTTCCCCACGGTGTCGATGGGCATCGGCCCGATGAACGCCATCTACCAGGCGCAGTTCAACAAGTACCTCCACAACCGTGGCGTCAAGGACACCAGCCAGCAGCACGTCTGGGCCTTCCTCGGCGACGGCGAGATGGACGAGCCCGAGTCGCGCGGCCTGCTGCAGCTCGCCGCGGGTGAGGAGCTCGACAACCTGACCTTCGTCGTCAACTGCAACCTGCAGCGGCTCGACGGCCCGGTCCGGGGCAACGGCAAGATCGTCCAGGAGCTCGAGGCCTTCTTCCGCGGGGCCGGCTGGAACGTCATCAAGGTGGTCTGGGGCCGCGGCTGGGACCCGCTGCTCGCCCAGGACCGTGACGGTGCCCTGGTGCACCTCATGAACACCACGAGCGACGGCGACTACCAGACCTTCCGCGCCAACGACGGCAAGTACGTCCGCGACTTCTTCTTCGGCCGCGACCCGCGCACCCGCGAGATGGTCAAGGACTGGTCCGACGAGGACATCTGGTGGAAGCTCAAGCGCGGTGGCCACGACTACCGCAAGGTCTTCGCCGCCTACCAGGCCGCGATGAACCACACCGGCCAGCCGACGGTCATCCTCGCGAAGACGATCAAGGGCTACGGCCTCGGCAGCCACTTCGCCGGCCGCAACGCGACCCACCAGATGAAGAAGCTGACCCTCGACGACCTCAAGGGCCTGCGCGACAGCCTGAAGCTGCCGATCTCCGACGAGGTGCTCGAGCGCGACCCCTACGCCCCGCCCTACTTCCACCCCGGACCCGACGACCCGAGCATCCAGTACCTGCGCGAGCGGCGCGAGAAGCTCGGCGGACCGATCCCGGTGCGGCGGGTCCAGCACGAGCCGCTCAAGCTGCCCGACCACTCGGCCTACGACATCGTCAAGAAGGGCACCGGCAAGCAGCAGGTCGCCACGACGATGGCCTTCGTGCGACTGCTCAAGGAGCTGATGCGCGACAAGGAGTTCGGCAAGCGCGTGGTGCCGATCATCCCTGACGAGGCCCGCACGTTCGGCATGGACTCGTTCTTCCCGACGATCAAGATCTACAACCCGCACGGCCAGAAGTACACCTCGGTCGACGCCGAGCTGATGCTGGCCTACAAGGAGGCGAAGGACGGCCAGATCCTGCACCTCGGCATCAACGAGGCGGGGTCGCTGGCGGCGTTCACGGCCGCCGGCACGTCGTACGCGACGCACGGCCAGCCGATGGTCCCGATCTACGTCTTCTACTCGATGTTCGGGTTCCAGCGCACCGGCGACTCCATCTGGGCGGCCGCCGACCAGATGGCGCGCGGCTTCCTCATCGGGGCCACTGCAGGTCGCACGACCCTCACCGGTGAGGGGCTGCAGCACGCCGACGGCCACTCACCGCTGCTGGCGGCGACCAACCCCGCGGTGGTGTCGTACGACCCGGCCTTCGCGTTCGAGATCGGCCACATCATGGAGGACGGGCTGCGCCGGATGTACGGCGACGACCCCGAGAACGTCATCTACTACATGACCGTCTACAACGAGCCGATGAGCCAGCCGCAGGAGCCGGAGAACGTCGACCGCGAGGGCATCCTGCGTGGCATGCACCTCTTCGCTCCGGGCATCCCGGACGGCCTCCCGGACGATGCCCCCCGCGTGCAGCTGCTCGCCTCGGGTGTCGGTGTGCCGTGGGCGATGGAGGCCCAGGACCTCCTGCGCAACGACTGGGGCGTCGTGGCTGACGTGTGGTCGGTGACGTCGTGGAGCGAGCTGCGCCGCGACGGCATGGCCTGCGACGAGCAGCGTTTCCTCCACCCGGACGGCGAGGCCCGCACTCCCTACGTGACCGAGCGGCTGCGTCACACGCGCGGTCCGGTCATCGCGGTGTCGGACTACATGCGCCAGGTGCAGGACCAGATCCAGCCGTGGGTGCCGGGAGACTTCGCCTCGCTCGGCGCCGACGGGTTCGGGTTCTCCGACACCCGCCCGGCCGCGCGCCGCTTCTTCCACATCGACGGCCCCTCGGTCGCGGTGCGCGCCCTGCAGATGCTGGTCCAGCGTGGCGAGATCGAGGGCGGGGTGGCCCGTGAGGCGGCCTCGCGCTACCGCCTGCTGGACGTCACCGCCGGCACGTCCGGCAACGCGGGCGGCGAGAGCTGACCGCAGCCTGGCCCTGCTGATCCGACGAAACCCCTTGCACGACAAGGTATGCCGCCCGCTCACCTGAGCGGGCGGCATACCTTGTCTTGGGGTGGGGTGAGCCCGTGGGGCAGGATGAACCGGTGACCTCCCAAGCCAGCACGACCCGCCCTGTCCGCGTCGCCGTCACCGGCTCCACCGGCAAGCTCGGCCGCACGGTCGTCGCCCACCTCGTCGAGCAGGGCTACGACGTCCTCGCGCTCGACCGGGTCCGGCCGGCCAGCTCCACGACCTCGTTCGTCGCCGTCGACCTCACCGACTACGGCCAGGTGCTCGAGGCGCTGTCAGGGGGTGTCGACGAGCACTCGACGCCGGTGGACGCGGTGGTCCACCTGGCCGCGATCCCCGCGTCCGGCCTGACCACGAACGCGGCGACCTTCGCCAACAACTCGGCCGCGACCTACAACGTCTTCGCCGCCGCCCGTGCCCTGAAGGTGCGTCGGGTGGTGTGGGCGTCGAGCGAGACAGTCCTGGGCCTGCCCTTCGACACTCCCCCGCCCTATGTGCCCGTCGACGAGGAGTACGACCCGCGACCGGAGTCGACCTACTCGCTGAACAAGGCGCTCGAGGAGGCGATGGCCCGGCACTTCTGCCGCTGGGACCCCGAGCTGGTCATGGTCGGCCTGCGCTTCTCGAACGTCATGGATCCCGAGGACTACGCGGCCTTCCCGTCGTTCGACGCCGACCCCTCGCTGCGCAGGTGGAACCTGTGGGGCTACATCGACGGCCGTGACGGAGCGCAGGCGGTGCGGCTGGGCCTCGAGCGGACCGAGCCCGGGTGCGAGGTCTTCGTCATCGCCAACGCCGACACCGTCATGAGCCGCTCGAGCGCGGACCTGGTGGCCGAGGTGTTCCCGGGGGTCGAGGTGCGCAAGGAGCTCGGCGAGCACGAGACCCTGCTCGGCATCGACAAGGCCCGACGACTGCTGGGCTACCAGCCGGCCCACTCCTGGCGCGACCATGTTGGTTGAGTTCACGAGCCCAGGAACTCCTTGCGAGCCGTGACGCAGATGTCCGGCTGGTCGCAGAAGACGCCGTCGACACCGGTGCGCAGGTAGGCCACGACCTCGTCGATGGCCCGTCCGAAGTCGGCGGGGTTCGTGCCGACCCGGTAGTCGACCGGGAGGAAGGTGTTCTCGGCCCGGAACGTGTAGGGAGTGACCTTCAGCCCGGCCGCGTGTGCGTCGGCCACGAGGCCGGTGGGGCTCCCCAGCGTCCCGTCGGCGCGCCTCGGGATGACGAGGGCCTTGTCCGGGCCGATGCCGTCGACCCACCGGGACAGCGAGGTCAGGCCGGCCGGGGCCAGCAGGTCGCGGTACGTGCGCGGGTCGTCCGCGACGACGAGGTCGTACGGCGCCCCGCTGGCGCTGGCGAGGAAGACGGACTTGGCCCGGTAGCCGTGCTGCTCGCGGAGGGCGACCAGGTTGCCGAGCTCGAAGCTCTGCACCCAGAGGGGGGCCGACGAGCGGTTGAGGTGGTGCCGGGAGACGGCGTCCACCAGGGCGCGCTCGGGGTTGAGCCCCGCCGCGTGGAAGTACGTCGAGTGCTTGATCTCCGGGATGATGCCGATCTCGCGGCCGTACTCCCGGGACAACCGCTCGCGCACCCGCAGGACCTCCTCGAAGGTCGGCACCTCGTACCGGCCGTCGTACAGGGTGTTCTCCTGGCGGACGGCGGGGAGCCGCTCGACGGCGCGCAGGGTCCTCAGCTCGGCGAGGGTGAAGTCCTCGGTGAACCATCCCGTGGTGCTGACCCCGTCGAGCACCTTGGTGGTCTTGCGCGAGGCGAACTCCGGGTGGGCGGCCACGTCCGTGGTCCCGGAGATCTCCGGCTCGTGGCGGTCGACGAGCACCCCGTCACGGGTCATCACGAGGTCAGGCTCGATGTAGTCGGCCCCCATCGCGACGGCGAGCTCGTAGGCGGCGATGGTGTGCTCGGGCCGGTAGCCCGAGGCGCCCCGGTGGGCCAGGACGAGCGGGGTGGTCGTGGCACGGCGCTGGTCGGCGGCGGGCTGGGCGACTGCGGGGTGGGCGGAGACCGCGGAGGAGGTGGGCGCACCCTGGGCGGTGCTGACCGCCACGGCGGTGGAGCCCACCAGGAGGAGTCCGGTGACGGCAAGGACGGGAAGGAGTCTGGTCATGCCGGCGACGCTAGGAAGCGCCGCCCGGCGGGGGGCGACCGCTCGGTGACGCGGGGGTGAAAGGGTGCCGAACTCTGCCCAGCGACACGGGGTGGGTTGTCGGCGGCATACAAATAGACTCGGGGTATGCCGCCCGCTCGCGTGACCACCTCGGCCGCCACCCTGCAGCGGGTCGAGCGGTCTGCCGGTGAGCTCTCGTCCGCGGCGACGCGGCGGATGGAGTCGGCGCACGACTGGTACCGAGTGTTGTCGGCCGAGGACCGTTCGTGGGTCGGGCTCGTGGCCCAGGCCGGCATCGCGGCCTTCATCGCGTGGCTGCGCCAAGGGGGCGACCAGACCCCGGTCACGGCCGACGTCTTCGGCACCGCGCCGCGCGAGCTGACCCGGTCGATCACGCTGCGCCAGACCCTCGACCTGGTGCGCTCGGTCGTCGACGTCGTGGAGCAGGACGCCACCGCCCTCGCCGAGCCCGGGGAGGAGCAGGCCCTGCGCGAGTCGGTCCTGCGCTACTCCCGTGAGATCGCCTTCGCTGCTGCCGAGGTCTACGCGCATGCCGCGGAGGCCCGCGGCGCCTGGGACGCGCGCCTCGAGGGACTGGTCGTCGACGCCGTGCTGCGCGGTGAGGCCGACGACTCCATGCAGTCCCGGGCCGCCGCCCTCGGGTGGGGCTCCACGACACGGGTCGCGGTGATCGCGGGCAGCACCCCACCGGGCGGGTCGGAGGGGGTCGTCGACGGCCTGCGGCGTGCGGCCGAGCGGGTAGGGGTGGACACCCTGGCCGCCGTGCAGGGGCGTCGGCTGGTCGTCATCTTCGGCAACGTCGACGACCCGATGGCGGCCGCCCGGGCGGTCGCCGACCACTTCGGCGACGGCCCCCTCGTGGTCGGGCCGACCGTGCCCCACCTGTTCGCCGCCGGGCGCTCGGCGCGGGCGGCACTGGCCGGCCAGTCGTGCGCGCACGCCTGGCCCGGAGCACCGCGGCCGGTCACCGCCGACGACCTCCTGGCCGAGCGGGTCCTGGTCGGCGACGCGCCGGCCCGTGCCCTCATGCTCGACCGCATCTGGCACCCCCTCTCGTCCAGCAGCGGCGCCCTCCTCGAGACGGCCTCGGCCTATCTCGAGTCCGGCGGCGGCCTCGAGGGCACCGCCCGTGTCCTGTTCGTGCACCCGAACACGGTGCGCTACCGCCTGGGCAAGATCGCCGAGCTCACCGGCTACCAGCTGACCGACCCGCACGACGCCCACACCGTGCGCATCGCCCTCGCCCTGGGACGGCTCAGCCGCCCGGTCACCCAGCGGACCGTCCCCCAGCGGTGACCGGCCCGCAGCCCGCTGAGACCCTGCTCACACCGCACCGCGTCGAGGGCGCACTTCCCTGCTGCTTTTGTAGACATCCTCCAAAAGACCTTGTCGATGTTCGTGCCAAACGGTCACGCGGGCGGCCCGGTCCGACCGCAAGGGTGGAGGCGTGCTAGCAATCGTCTGCCCCGGACAGGGCTCCCAGACCCCCGGCTTCCTCGCGCCCTGGCTCGAGCTGCCGGGCTTCCGTGCGCGGCTCGAGTCGCTCTCCGACGTGGCCGGCCTCGACCTGGTCGCGCACGGCACGACGTCGGACGCCGAGACGATCAAGGACACCGCCGTCGCCCAGCCGCTGATCGTGGCGGCCGGCCTGGCCGCCGCCGCGGTGGTCCTGCCCGGTGGAGCTGGAGGCACGGTCGGCGTCACCGCCGGGCACTCGGTCGGCGAGATCACCGCCGCCGCCTTCGCAGGGGTGCTGTCCGACCACGACGCGATGGTCTTCGTCCGTGAGCGCGGCGCAGGGATGGCCGCTGCCAGCGCGCTCACCCCGACGGGCATGAGCGCAGTCCTGGGTGGCGACCCCGCCGAGGTGGCCGAGGCGCTGGCCCGGTACGGGCTCACCGCCGCGAACGCCAACGGCGCGGGCCAGACCGTCGCCGCCGGCACGCTCGAGCAGCTCGCGGCGTTCGCCGCCGACCCGCCGGCCAAGACCAGGGTCATCCCGCTCCAGGTCGCCGGCGCGTTCCACACCACCCACATGTCCCCCGCCGTCGAGGCCCTCGAGCGGCTGTCCGCGGACTTCGACGTCAGCGACCCGGGCGTCACGCTGCTGTCCAACGCCGACGGCCAGCCCGTCGCCGACGGCGCCGACGCCCTGGCGCGACTGGTCGCGCAGGTGAGCAGCCCGGTCCGCTGGGACCTGTGCATGCAGAGCATGGTCGACCTCGGTGTCACCGCGCTGGTCGAGCTGGCCCCGGCCGGCACCCTCGTCGGGCTCGCCAAGCGCGCGATGCCCGGAGTTGCCACACTGGCAGTCAAGACGCCCGACGACCTCGAGGCGGCGCAGCAGCTGGTTCGCGACCACGGCGGAGACCCCGCCGACGCAGGATCCCTCCCGACCGACGCGCAAGAGGCCTGACATGAGCACACCAGCCCCCAAGGGCACCGGCTCCATCACCCCTTCCGACGGGGCGACCTACGCCCGCATCATGGGCGTCGGTGGCTACCGACCCGAGCGCGTGGTGATGAACTCGGAGATCATCGAGGCGATCGACTCCTCCGACGAGTGGATCCAGGAGCGTTCGGGCATCAAGAGCCGTCGCTTCGCAGCCAAGGACGAGTCCGTCGTCGACATGTCCGTCGAGGCCACCCGTGAGGCCCTCACCGCCTCGGGCCTCGAGGCCTCCGACGTCGACGCCGTGGTGGTGGCCACGGTCACGCACCCCTACCAGACGCCTGCTGCCGCACCAATCCTCGCCGACCGGCTGGGCATCCGTGGCGCGGCCTTCGACATCTCCGCCGCCTGTGCCGGCTACTGCCACGCGATCAGCCTGGCCAGCGACATGGTGCGCGGCGGCAGCGCCCGCCACGTGCTCGTGGTCGGCGTCGAGAAGCTGTCCGACTTCACCGACCCGACCGACCGCGGCTCGGCGTTCATCTTCGGCGACGGCGCGGGCGCCGCGCTCGTCGGCCCGTCCGACACCCCGGCCATCGGCCCCACCGTCTGGGGCTCCGACGGCTCGCAGTGGAAGACCATCTCGCAGCGCGACTCGTGGATCGAGGTGCGGGACGGTGACCTCGGCTGGCCGGCGATCGGCATGGCGGGTCAGTCCGTCTTCCGCTGGGCGGTCTGGGGCATGGCCCCGGTGGCCCAGAAGGCGCTCGACGCCGCCGGCGTGCGCGCCGAGGACCTCGACGCGTTCATCCCGCACCAGGCGAACATGCGGATCATCGACGCCATGATCAAGCAGCTCAAGCTGCCCTCCGACATCGCGGTCGCCCGCGACATCGCCGAGACCGCGAACACCTCTGCGGCCTCGATCCCCCTCGCGACCGAGCGGATGCTGCGCGAGGGTGAGGTGCCGCACGGTGGGCTGGCCCTGCAGATCGGGTTCGGCGCAGGCCTGGTCTACGCGGCCCAGGTCGTCGTCCTCCCCTGAAGACTCCCGTCGGCCCGCGGGTGAACCGGGCCACCGCAGTGACCACACCACGTGACGACCCACTGTCACACCAACAGAAGGAGCTGAGCCGGATGGCGCAGAGCGAGCAGGAGATCCTCGAGGGTCTGGCCGAGATCGTCAACGAGGAGACCGGTCTGGACACCGAGTCGGTGCAGTCCGAGAAGTCCTTCACCGACGACCTCGACATCGACTCGCTGTCGATGATGACCATCGTCGTCAACGCCGAGGAGAAGTTCGGCGTGCGGATCCCCGACGACGAGGTCAAGAACCTCAAGACCGTCGGCGACGCCGTGACCTTCATCGCCAAGAACCAGGGCTGAGCCCAGCAGTACCCCTGCGCGGGTGGCGGCCACGCGGCATACCACTGCCGTTCAGTGACACCGTCGCACCAGCCGCCACCCCGCACCGGCGACCAGCCGCACCGCACGACCCGACGAAGGAGCAGACCCAGCCATGACCGCCGAACGACGCGTCGTCGTCACAGGCCTCGGAGCCACCACCCCTGTGGGCGGCACCGTCCCCGAGACGTGGGACGCCATCCTGGCCGGACGGTCGGGCGCCAAGACGATGGACTTCGACTGGGTGGAGAAGTACGAGCTCCCGGTCAAGTTCGCCGCCACGATCCACACCCAGCCGACCGACGTGCTGACCAAGGTGGAGGTGCGCCGGCTCGACCCGAGCGCGCAGTACGCCTTGATCGCTGCGCGCGAGGCCTGGGCCGACGCCGGGGCCCCCGAGGTCGAGCCCGAGCGCCTGGCTGCCTGCATCGGCACCGGGATCGGCGGCGTCTGGACCCTGCTCGACCAGTGGGACAACCTGCGCGAGAAGGGCCCGCGTCGGGTCTTCCCGCTCGCCGTCCCCATGCTCATGCCCAACGCCTCCTCCGCCGCCGTGTCGCTGGAGATCGGCGCCCGCGCCGGCGCCCACACCCCGGTCTCCGCCTGCGCCTCCGGGCTCGAGGCGATGGGCTACGCCTACGAGATGATCCGCAACGGCCGAGCCGACATCGCGGTCGCGGGCGGCACGGAGGGTGCCGTGCACGCGCTGCCGATCGCCGGCTTCGCCGCCATGCAGGCGCTCTCGACGCGCAACGACGACCCCGAGCGCGCCTCGCGCCCCTACGACACCGGCCGCGACGGGTTCGTCCTCGGTGAGGGCGCCGCGGTGATCGTGCTCGAGGAATACGAAGCAGCCAAGGCGCGTGGCGCCACCATCTACGCCGAGATCGGTGGCGTGGGCATGTCCTCTGACTCCCACCACATCGCGGCGCCAGAGCCTGAGGGCGCGGGCGCGTCCCGGGCGATGGTCGAGGCGGTCCAGCGAGCCGGCCTGACGCCCAAGGACATCGTGCACGTGAACGCCCACGCGACCTCGACCCCCGTCGGCGACGTGGCCGAGTCGAACGCCATCCGGCGCGCCTTCGGCGACGACACCGACGGTATGCCGGTCAGCGCCACGAAGTCGATGACCGGTCACCTCCTCGGGGCCGCCGGGGCGCTGGAGGGCGTCCTCACGATCCTGGCGCTGCACCACCGGATCGCCCCCGCCACGATCAACCTCGACGACTTCGATCCCGCGATCAAGCTCGACGTGGTGCACGGCGAAGCCCGCAAGCTGCCCGCTGGCGACATCGCCGCCCTGAACAACTCGTTCGGATTCGGTGGTCACAACGTGGCGGTGGTCTTCACCTCGGTGTGACCTCAGCCGTTCGGCCAACACCTGGAGCGCCCACCCCGAACCTCGGGGTGGGCGCTCTATCGTGTCCCGACGGTCGCTGCAGGGGCGCCCCGGGGAGGTCACAGATGGTGGGGAAGTCGGGGGGAACCCTCGGGGGTCGCGAGCGCATCGTGATCGTCGACGAGCACCTGGCGGGGCGACTGAAGCGAGCGGGCCGCCGGCACGTCCTGCGACGTCCGCAGACCTGGACCACGTCCGTGCTGACTGCAGCCGTGCTCCTGCTCTGCGTCTCGGTCCCGGACCTGCTGGAAGGACAGCCCGGCGCCCTGTCGTCGACGCTCTTGGCCGCACCCGGGGTCTACCTGGTGGTGACAGCCATGACGCTCGGCTTCACCGTCTTCAGCCTCGGCAAGCACTTCGACCGGGAGTTCGTGCCGGGGCGGATCATCGGTCTCACGGTCGGGAGCCAGACGATCCGCTTCCGCGACCATGACTCGTGCACGGAGCTGGCCTACTCGTGCGTGAGGGGCGTCATCATGCTCCGGGACGTCGTGGTGGTGGACTTCGGCGCACGCTTCTGGGCACTGCCGATCGAGCTCTTCGACGGCGTGGCGCTCGAGGTGCTGCGCGCTCGCGCCGGCCGCCGGGCCCTGGGCAACGAGCTCTGGCCCGAGCTGCAGGCGTAGCGGCGGCAGGCGCCTGACGTCAGGTGGCGGTCAGCGGGGTGGCGGTCAGCGGGGCGGCGGCGGAAGCGTGATGCTGATCAGCGGGCCGCCGGTCGGCCTCGTGGTCGGCGAGCCGGTGCCATGGTGGGTCGTGGTGACGGTCGAGGTGGTTGACGCGGGGGTCGAGGCGGAGGTCGACGTGGAGCTCGAGGAGCCGCCGCCGGTCGCCGACGGGGTCGTGGAGGCCGACGTCGAGACGGGTGCGGGCGTCCTCGGTGAGCTCGACCGGGAGGTGGTGGTCGTCGACCGCGCATCCTCTGCGGCACTGGTGGTCGTTGCGTCGGACTGCTGAGCGCTCAGCGATGCGCCGGGGGCGGCCGGGTCCTCGGCACTGTCGGCCGGCGCCTTGCCGGGCAGCACGAACGCGAACGACACCATCGCCGTCAGCCCGCCGATCCACAGGAGCACCAGGCTCGGCAGGGGCTTCCACGAGGCCTCGCGCCCGACGGCCTCCCGGTGGGCGAGGAACTCGCGGGCGTAGGCCACCAAGGTCGCGACGGCGGCCGCCGAGAACAGCCAGAGCACCCAGGTCGCGATGGTGGCGCCACGAGGCAGGTCGGCGGCGAGGATCAGCCAGGCGTACCAGAGCAGCGTCCCCACACAGGCTGCGGCCAGCACCCCCAGGATGAGCTTGGGGCGGGTCACACGTTCCTCCAGAGTCGATCGGACAGCCCGAAAGGCTACCGAAGACCCCGCCGAACCCCCCAATGGTGCAGGTCACGCGGCTGCTCGAGAGCGCTCAGCCCACCTTGTGGAGCCAGCGCACGGGGGCTCCGTCGCCGGCATACCGGAACGGCTCGAGCTCGGCGTCCCAGTCGGTGCCGAGCAGCTCGTCGAGCATCTCGGCCATCGCCTCCGGCGACCCCTGCGAGAGCCGCAGCACGTCCCGCAGCCGGTCCTCGTTGATCACCGCGTCACCGGCCGCCGACGTCCAGGTGTGGTGGATCCCGAGGGCGGGCGTGTGCGACCAGCGCGAGCCGTCGGCGCCGGCGCTCGGCTCCTCGGTCACCTCGTAGCGCAGGTTGTCCCACCCGCGCAGCGTCGAGGCGAGCTTGGCGCCGGTGCCCTGCACTCCTGCCCACGGGAACTCCGCGCGGACGAGTGCGGCACCGGCCGGCTGTGGGGTCCAGTCGATGGCCACCCGGCCGTCGAGGGCGGACTCGAGGGCCCAGGTGATGTGGGGGCACAGCGCTTTGGGGGTGGAGTGAATGAAAACCACCCCGCGGGTCATGACACGCGGCATCGCGACAGACATTCCGGGCCTCCTTGGTGTGCGAGGGACGTCTTCCCCACGAACCTCGTCACCTGCTGGCTCGGCGTGTTGCCGCGTTGTTCAGTTGGCTGTGCGGGTCCCATTGTGCACCACGAACCACATCCGCACCAGCACCACCACGAACCCCGTTCTCACCAGTACGGACCTGCCCTCTCCGCGGCATTCGGCGACGATAGGCTCACCGCGCCCAGCCGGTGCAAGCCGAGCTGGTGCCGGGGCAGTAGCTCAGTCGGTCAGAGCAGCGGACTCATAATCCGTCGGTCGTCGGTTCAAGCCCGACCTGCCCCACCAGTGCCTTGTGTTACTTCGGCTGATCCCGGTCATCCGGGCTTCGGCTGTTGGGTAACACTGTTTCGGTTGATGGGTGACACCTACTTCGGTTGATGGGTGTCACTCGATCTGACCCTACGTTGCCCGCCCGGGACTTGGGCGCGTTTGACTCTGACCTCCCCGGCGCTTCGGCGCTGTTCGGTGCGCAGCAGGTAGTCGCCGTCGTAGAACTGCAGCACCTGGCCGGTGACCCAGACATCGATGTTGCGGCCGG
>NZ_JBFUEH010000008.1:0-206731 GCF_056404295.1 Pedococcus sp. P2_D7 | reverse complement strand
GGGTGCCGGCCCGCGAGTGTGCCGGCACCCGACCGCAGCTGGGTATGCCGCGTTGTCGCGGCTACTTGGCCGCCTTCTTTGCGGCTGCGACGGCCTCGGTCCAGCCGGCGGCCGCGGTGCGCTGCCCGCCCTCGACGGCGCGCAGGGTGTTCTCCACGGCGTCGCGGACCGGCTGGTTCTTGGCGCCGAGGTAGACCGGCTTCAGGTTGGCCGCGCCGGCGACGAACAGCTCACCGACAGGGGCGTTGTTGAAGTAGTCGTTCTTGGCGTCCTTGAGGGCCGCTTCGGTGTAGAGCTTGGGGTTGGACGGCAGGTTTCCGGCCGCCTTGAACGCCGCGAGCTGGCTGTCACCCGTCGTGAGGAACTTGGCGAGCTCGACCGCCTCCTTCTGGTGCTTGCTCTGCGTCGGCACACCGAGCCAGGAGCCGCCCCAGTTGCCGCCACCACCGGGGATGGTGGTGATGTCCCACTTCCCGGAGTTCGCCGCACCGGCCTGGTCCTTGATGTAGCCGGTCATCCACGCGGGGCAGGCCAGCGTGGCGAACGAGCCGTTCTTGAAGCCGGCGTTCCACTCCGGCGAGAAGGCCTTGAGCTTGGCGGAGAGGCCGGTGTCGACCATCTTCAGCGACTCGTCCCAAGCCGACTTCACCGCGGGGTTGCTGTCGATGACCAACGTGTCGCTGCGGTCGAAGTAGGTGTGGTCACCCGACTGCATGAGGATCGAGTTGTAGGTGTTGGTGGCGCTGTCGACGAAGTGCGACTTCGCGTCCTTGATGCCGGCCTGGTACTTCTGGCCGGTGGCGATGTACTCGTCCCAGGTGGGCCACAGCTTGCCGACCTCGACGCGGTCGGTGGGCAGGCCGGCCTTCTCGAACAGGTCCTTGCGATAGCACATGGCCAGGCCGCCCACGTCGGTGCCGAGGCCGATGGTGGTCTTGCCGTCCGCCGTCGTGGCGTTGGAGTACTTCCACGGGAGCCAGTTGTCCTTGAGCTCGTTGCTGCCGTACTGCTGCAGGTTCACGAACTTGTCGGCGCTCTGCAGGAAGTTGACGACCTGGCCCTCCTCGATCGCCACGACGTCGCCGGCACCCGAGCCGGCCGCGATCCGCTGGATGAGCTGGGTGTTGTACTTGCCGAGGTCGCCCTCGGCGGTCTCCACGACGGTGACGTTCGGGTGGTCCTTCATGTACTTCGTGTAGAGGTCGGTGTAGCCGAACTTGCCGAACGTGCTCACCCGCAGCGTGACCTTCTCGCCGGGTGAGGTGGAGCCGCCGTTGTCGCCACCGCAGGCGGCGGTGAGGGCGGCCGTAGCGATCATTGCGGCTGCGGGAACCAGCCAGCGAGAGCGTGAGTGCACCGTTGCACCTTTCGTCGGGCTCCCTAATGGGAGCGCTCCCGAACAGCGTGGGACCAGGCCCGCCGCCGGGTCAAGACTTCCCTGGGAGCGTTCTCATTTCGTGATCATTCCGTGACCTTCGGCGTCGTGGCGGGCTCCGACATCGCCGCCACCGTGGCCGCGAACCGCGTCACCGAGCCCGGCGCCATCCGCAGGAAGAGGTCGGGTTCGATGAGCTCGAGCTCCATCAGGGTCGGTTGCCCGTCGACGTCGATGAGGTCGACCCGCGCGTAGACCAGGGCATCCGGGGCGTGGCCCATCGCCCGCTGGGCCACGTCGAGCTCGGCCTCGGTCGGGGTGTGGACCTCCTCCGAACCGCCGTGCAGGGCCTGCACGCGATAGTCGCCGGGCTTGGGCACCTTGCGCACCGCGTGCGACAGGTCGCCGCCGAAGAAGAACAGCGACACCTCCCCCGCCTCCACGCCCGTGGCGTACGGCTGGACGATCGTGTCGCCCGCCGCGACGAGGGCGAGCAGGTGCGCGCCCGCCTCCGCCGACCCGGCCGGCGCCTTGAGTGCTCCCCTGGCCCCACCGTCGACCGCCGGCTTGATCACCACCTCGCCCCAGCCGGTCGCCACCATGCGCTCGACGGGGTCCGCCGCCCCCCGCGCGAGGGCCAGGGTGGGCAGGACGGGGATACCGGCCTGGCTGAGCTCCAGCAGGTAGCCCTTGTGGGAGTTCCAGCGAATCACACTGGGGCTGTTGATGATTCGCGACACCGAGTCGACGTGGTCCGCCCACTGGAGGTAGTCGTCGAGGCGGTCGAAGTAGTCCCAGGTCGAACGGATCACGACGAGGTCGAACGACCCCCAGTCGACGCCCCGGTCGTGCCACACGACCACGTCGGCGTCGTGACCGAGCAGGCGCAGCTCGTCGGCGATCGCCGGCGGCTCGGGGTCGACGTACGACGGATCGGACCAGGTGCAGAGGGCGATACGGCTCACGGTGACAGTGTGGCAGCGGGCGCGCGACGAGGGCTTGCGCGACGCGGCATACGCGATATAACGTGAGTCTCGACAACGCGATATAGCGTGACTCTGGGTCACGACAGCACAGCGAGAGGACACCCCATGAGCGAGGAATGGTCGATCGACACCCCCCGGGTGCTCGACATCGGCGGAGACGGCGAGAAGGTCGGGCGGCTCAGCGTCGCCGTCGTCGGTGGCCGCGTCGACGTGGTCACGCACACCGACTCCCCCACCGCCCGCGTCGAGATCGCCCAGATCGAGGGTATGCCGGTCAAGGTCACCTGGGACGGGTGGAAGCTCAAGATCACGCACGGGGTCGACTCGACCCGGATCCTGGACCGCGTGCGGCAGGCCTTCGACGGCCTCGAGCGCAACCGGGTGGCCCTGAGCATCTCGATCCCCGAGGACGCCGAGACCTCGGTGAGCACGGTGAGCGCCAGTGGGTTGCTGGCGGGCATGCGAGCCGGGGCCAGGGCCAACACCGTCTCGGGGTCGATCACCATCGACGACGTGGTCGGCGACGTCGACATCAACACGGTCAGCGGCGAGGTCGAGTGCGGCAACGTGCGCGGCCGCCTCAAGGTGCACTCCGTCTCGGGTGCGGTCACCGCCCAGCAGAGCGACGTGCCCGAGGTCAGCATCAGCACGGTGAGCGGCGACGTGGCGCTCGACCTGGTCAACGGCACCGCTAGCATCAAGTCGACCTCGGTCTCCGGAGACGTCACGGTCCGCGCACCCCACGGCGGCTACGACGTGACGGCCAACACCGCCTCGGGGCAGGTCGTCATCGACGGGCACGCGATCCACAAGCACTCCTACACCGCAGGCAACCGGCTCACCGAGGGCGACGGCAGCCTGCGCGTGAAGGCCAACGCCGTCTCCGGGAACGTCGTCGTGCTCAAGGCCGCCGCAGCCGCCCAGCCGGGTGGTGCGTCCGCATGAGCCCCGTCTTCGCGCACGGCCAGCTCCGGCTCTACCTGCTGGCACTGCTCAACGAGGGACCGCGCCACGGGTACGAGGTCATCCAGGACCTCGAGCACCGGTTCAACGGCCTCTACTCCCCCAGCGCCGGCACGGTGTATCCGAGGCTGGCCAAGCTGGAGGAGGAAGGGCTGGTCGAGCGGGCTGAGGAAGGCCGCAAGGCGATCTACCGGATCACCGAGGCCGGGCGCCAGGAAGTGCGTGACCGCCAGGACGAGCTGTCGAGCCTGGAGTCCGACCTCGACCTCTCGGTGCGTGAGCTCGCCGAGCAGGTGCGCTCGCGCGTCCGCGGACAGACCAAGGACCTGCGGGCCGAGCTCAAGGCTGCCGCGCAGGAGGCCCGCCGCACCGCGACGCCGGTCGGTGGCCAGGAGCCGTGGAACGGCTGGAAGGGCAGTGACCCCAGCGCGATCCGCGACCTCGAGCAGGCGGTTGCCGAGCTGCGCTCAGAGGCACGCACGGCGTGGAAGCGGCACGGGCTGACCAGTGAGCAGAGCCGCGAGATCATCGACATCCTCACCGAAGCGACCGGTCGGATCCGCGACGTCTTCACCCGCCGCTGACCAAGCCCCTCAGGTGCGGACGATGAGGGTGCCGGCGGCCTTGTCGTGCAGGCTGCGGCCGTCCTTGTCCCAGAACATCGCCGGGAGGAAGAGGCACAGCAGGACCGTGCGCACCAGCACCTGGAAGGGTCTGGCGCGCTGGCCGTCGAGCGACAGCACGCGCAGGCCGACGACCCGGTGGCCGAGCGTGTAGCCCGCCGTCCCCACGAGCAGCAGCTGCTCGAGCGCGAACAGGCCGAGCAGGATCAGGGTGTCGTTGCCGGAGGCCACGCCGGCGAACGGGAGCGGCACGTCGAACAACGCTGCCGCGATGAGCTGGCAGGCGGTCCAGTCGATGAGGACGCCGACCAGGCGACGCCCGAACCGGGCGATCGAACCGCGACCGGTGCGCGGCATACCAAGTCGCTCTCCTGGGTATGCCGAGGAGGCACCTGAGCGCGAACCCGGGCCTTCGAGCCAGGACCCGAGGTCCTTGCGGTCCACCACGGCGCCAGCCTCTCACGTCGTAACACCCGTGAAACATTCGGGTCATGGGCGAGAAATCCCCACCCGTTAGGGTCGACGGCGACACCAGTTGAGCCATGGGCGGTTTCGCCCGCCCCACCACAGGAGGTTGGTTTGTTCAGCAATGCTGACGAGGTCCTGAAGTTCATCAAGGACGAGGACGTCATCTTCGTCGACGTGAGGTTCTGTGACCTGCCCGGCGTGATGCAGCACTTCAACGTGCCGGCCAAGAGCCTCGACGCGGAGTTCTTCAAGGAAGGCCAGATGTTCGACGGGTCGTCGATCCGTGGCTTCCAGGCGATCCACGAGTCCGACATGAAGCTGGTGCCGGACCCCACGAGCGCGTACCTCGACCCGTTCCGCAAGGAAAAGACGCTCATCCTCAACTTCTCCATCGTCGACCCGTTCACCGGCGAGGAGTACTCGCGCGACCCCCGCAACATCGCGGCCAAGGCCGAGGCGTACCTCAAGTCGACGGGCATCGCCGACACCGCGTACTTCGGTGCGGAGGCCGAGTTCTACGTCTTCGACGACGTGCGCTTCGAGACCAGGCAGAACGCCAGCTACTACTTCATCGACTCCATCGAGGCCGCGTGGAACACCGGTCGCGAGGAGGAAGGTGGCAACAAGGGCTACAAGACCCGCTACAAGGGTGGCTACTTCCCGGTGCCCCCGGTCGACCACTTCGCCGACATGCGCGACGAGATGACCCTGGCCCTGGAGGACGCGGGCCTCACGGTCGAGCGCGCCCACCACGAGGTCGGCACCGCCGGTCAGCAGGAGATCAACTACCGCTTCAACACGTTGAAGCAGGCCGCTGACGACGTGCTGAAGTTCAAGTACATCATCAAGAACGTGGCGTGGAAGGGCGACAAGACCGTCACCTTCATGCCGAAGCCGATCTTCGGTGACAACGGCTCGGGCATGCACTCGCACCAGTCGCTCTGGAAGGACGGCGAGCCGCTGTTCTACGACGAGCGCGGCTACGGCGGCCTGTCGGACATCGCTCGCTGGTACATCGGTGGACTGCTCAAGCACGCCCCGGCGCTGCTGGCGTTCACCAACCCGACGGTGAACTCCTACCACCGCCTGGTCCCCGGCTACGAGGCCCCGGTCAACCTGGTCTACTCGGCGCGTAACCGCTCGGCCTGCATCCGCATCCCGATCACCGGTGACAACCCGAAGGCCAAGCGCGTCGAGTTCCGCGTCCCGGACCCGTCGGCCAACCCGTACCTCGCGTTCTCGGCGATGCTGATGGCCGGCCTGGACGGCATCAAGAACCGCATCGAGCCCCCGGAGCCGGTGGACAAGGACCTCTACGAGCTGCCGCCGGAGGAGCACGACGCGATCGCGCAGGTCCCCGGTTCGCTCCCCGAGGTGCTCGACGCCCTCGAGGCCGACCACGAGTTCCTGCTCGAGGGTGACGTGTTCACCACGGACCTCATCGAGACCTGGATCGAGTGGAAGCGCAAGAACGAGGTCGACCCGATCCGCTTCCGCCCGCACCCGCACGAGTTCGAGATGTACTTCGATATCTGAGCGAGGAACGAGCGAACGTCCACCGAGTCCGCCCGCGCTGCCGTCACCGGCAGCGCGGGCGGACTCGTCTGCGTTGGGCCACGCGTGCCCATACGTGTTGAGGGTCGTCATCGGCGAGGCGTGCTGCAGCCGCGCCTGGACGATCTTGACGTCCAGCCCTGCCGAGATGAGCAGCGAGGCAAAGTAGTGCCGCAGGGTCGTGCAAGCGGAAACCCTCGGGCAGGCCCTTCACGGTCCCCCGGACTTCGCGCATCGCGCGCTCGATCGTCCATGGCGTCGCAGCCCTCTGGATCTCTGATGTCACCAGCACATCAGCACCGGTGCGGGCCACCTCGGCCGACAACATCAGCGCCAGCTCGGACGCTATGGGAACTGGTGTCATCGACGTCTCCAACTCAACGGCCGGGCCGGGTACCGGATCGCTGGCGCCAGCGATGCCACGCATGAAGTCGACGTCGGATACCCCTTGGCGCCGCGGCCTCCGACACCCGGAGGCCCGCGAACGCGCCCAACAGGACCGCAGGGCGCGGGCCCTCCGGGAAAGCGTCGTAGACGCTCCAGACTTGATCCGTGGTGGCCACGTAGGGACGCTGCTCCCCGACTTCGGCGCTGTCTTCCTCGAGCACGGCGACCTCGGGATGATGCCGTCATTGACCCCAGGGGATCCAAGAATCCCTACGCCCACGGACCGCTGGACCCGCCTATCCGCCTGATCAATCCACCTCGATTTTTCCTCACGAAGACCCTTTGGAGCGTCGTTCAGCGCAACCCTCCAGCGCTGGGTCAACAGGACCGGGTCGTCACTAGGTCCGAGGAGCGTCGTCCTCAGCGGCCCCCGGCAACTAGGCTGGCGTTTCGCAAACCTGCGTGGCGCGCTCCACTCTCACAACGCCATCCATAATCAGCAGGACCAGTCGGCTGGTGCAGGTCTGAGGCGCATCGCCCCCCACCGTGTCCCGTTCGTAGACGTTGTAGAAGGTCATCGTCTCGGTCCCGGAGTCACCTGCATACATCCGGACGGTGAGGTTCCGGTAGTGCGAGGACGCCTCGGGGTACAGGGGGCCAGCCTCACGTGTGTCTGTACCGCGGATGCTCGTCGTGTAGACGGCGCGTCCACTTGGTGTCACAGCTCCTGTCGACACGGCGTTGACCGTGAAGCAAAGTTGTGTCCCAAGGCCGTCCCAGTCGAAGCAACCGCTGAGCCTGGTGATGATGGCGCCCTTCGACGCCGGTTCGGCCGCGACCGGTGCGGCTGTCACTCCAACAACGAGCGCGGCGGCACATGTAACCACAGCGAGCCTTCGATTCATGATGCCCTCCAATCGAGTCATCGCCAGCCAAACACAAGGGCCGCTGCTGTCACACCCATCAAGTGGATTAGTCCCGAGCCGACTTCCGATTCACGCTCGACCCGGACTGGCGCACAGGGTGGGGGCCGTGAGCGGGGTTGGCCGCGCCTTCGCGCAGCAGGATGGCGTTGCGTTGTGCTAGGACAGATGGCGGGCGGACTGTGAATCTTCTGCGCGAAGCGCCTGGTTGCGGGCGGTGCCATCCTGACCAGCAGTGCGGGCACCAAGCCGCGACGAAGGGGAGGGGTTTCGTTATGGGCTGGAGCACGGTCACGCATGTGAGCCAGATCCGAAGGTCTGCCAGCGTGCTGGCAGTGACCTCCCTTTTGGCCGCGGGATGGGGCTCGCCGTCTGCTGCCTTTGCGGCAGACGGCCCAACCAACACCACCCCCGCAACGGCGATCACCTTCACTGCGCTGCCCTTCACCGCCGATGCCGAGGCAGCATTCGACCTGAACACGCCCGCCAACGACGCGTCGGCGCAGCTTGTGGCGTCCGAGTGCAACGGCGGCCAGCCGATTTACGGTCCGGTTTGGTGGAAATTCACTCCCACGAGCTCCGCCACCTTCGTCGCGCATGCGGCCGACATCGTTGGCAGCCTCGCCGGCTATGACCCTTCTGGACTGGCAGTCGTCTCGGCGGATGCCGCGTCGGTCGTGGAGTGCGGCGTTCCCCTGACCGGCATCCAAGGCACAGGCGCCCTGACCGTCCCGGCAGGCTCGTCCCTGTACATCGTGGCATTCCAGGCGCAGCCTGGGGACACCTTCTATCAGCCCGGAATCGGGGTCTACCCGAGCAGCGGGGTTCCCCCGCTGAATGATGAGCCGTCGACCGCAACCGTGATCCCGACCCTGCCGTACAGCGTCACGCAGGACACCACTTTGGCGACGATGAACTTCGGCGGCGTGGGCTGCTTCAGCAAGTACGGGCGCGGACCGGATGTGTGGTTCAGGTGGACCGCTGATCGAAGCGACCTCATCGACTTCCGCGTCGTCGGCGACTACGACGTCCACACGGCCATCGCGCCCCTGGTCGACGGACAGCCCGGCATGGCGACGTGCGACGAAGTCGTGTCGGCCGAAGCCGGAACCACTTACCTCGTCGCCGTCTGGTCCACCGCGGGCGACTTGAAGCAGTCCGGCACCATGACTCTCACAGCGGATTACCTCCCGCCGAAACCGGCGGTGACCGCGGCGATCGACCCCTCGGGCGTCGTCGCGAAGAAGGCCGGCGCCGTGACTGTCTCTGGCACCGTGAACTGTTCAGGGTCGTCGGGGACGCCGTCGATCAGCGGCACCGTCCGCCAGGTCTACAAGCGCCAGGTGCAGACCGCGCCCCTGACCTTCACCGGCCTCGCCTCGTGTACGGGCCCAGGCCGCTGGACCGCTAGGGGTTCGTCGTCGACCTTCCTCTTCACGGGTGGCACCGCGGACGTCTCGGTTACGGTCGAAGCCTGCAACCAGCGGGGATGCTCCACCGCCACCACCACGCGCACAGTCAAGCTCAAGGTGATGTGACCACGGGCGGCGGACACCATTTCGCCCTAGAAGGCGAGACAGGCCGTGTGCGGTGCCGTGCCGTAGAGCGTTTGTCAGCGTGCCCTTGCAGGAATGGTGACGGTCCGCGAGCCGCACGTGCCAGAAAGGATGCCTGAGAGCTTGGTGCGCTCGGCAGAGTCCATCGTCAGCCGCCACCGATACTTGATCTGCACCCAGTAGATCGCGTAGAGGCACCGGGAGGACGTCAGCGGAGGCAGCCACTGCGCCGGGTCGGACGCGCCCTTGGACGAGTTGAGGTTGTCCGTGATGGCATTGAGGTTTGGGTAGTACAGGTCGTTGGAGTAGCGGTGGCGGTCTGTGCTGCTCCAGTAGCGGGCCCCAGAGCCCCACGCCTCGGCCAAGGCGACATGGTGGTCGATGTCGACGTCGGCAGGGTTGGTCCATGTGTGTCCGTCCCACTTGGAGACCCACTTGCCGGATCGGACGTAGCACCGGTTACTCGAGGTGTAGGACACCGGAACCAGGGACTCAGAGACAAGGACCTCGGCCCGGGTGTTCTGGCAGTCGCCGTTGGCATCGATCCAGTCCTGGAACTTGGCCCTGTCGTAGCTCGCGTTGTTCTCGGAGGCCACGGTGATCTTGAACAGGAGCGACCGGGCGCTCGTGGTGGCGGCCTCCGCAGGCGCCGCGGCGCCGACAGCCAGGCTGGCTGATGTGAGTGTCGCCAGCACGGCGGCGATGAGGGGGCGCGAAGTCACGCATACAGCGGACCACAACTCACCCCCGGACGTCCTCGGAATCTGGATAGACGCCGAGAGAACACCCCCGCATGGGGGCCTCCCCCCGGCAGCGCGGCCGGCGTGCCGTGATCCACGCGTCCGCCAGTTGCTGATGTTCATGGCCGGTTCCGGCGCAGCCCCGGCCGTGGACGTGTGGCTGCGCCTCTTCACCGACCCTGCGTCTGCGGATGGTCGACCTGGACGGCGAGCAGGGTGAGGCCGAGGTCTCGGACCCGGTCCAGCAGTCCGTGCAGCGCGGCCTGGTCCGCCACGTCGCCGGTGAGGGTGGTGGTGCCGTCAGGCTCGTGGGTCACCGTGAACCCGTTGAACGACGAGCCCCAGTGCGCCCCGAGGTGCCCGTCGACCCGCAGCCGGTAGCCGGTGGGCGGTGGTCGGCGGTCCGGCTGGATCACGGCGAGCCCACCCGAGCGACCAAGCTGGCCGTGCGACCCGGACGAGCCTCGCGGACTCGCCTGCCGCGGCGGATGACGAGCTCCGCGACAGCGAGGTTGATCACCCAGCCGGCCCCGAGACCGAGGTCGGTCGATGGCGACCGGTCGCCGAGGACGGCATGGGCGAGGCCGAGGGTGAAGGTCTGGGTCCCGGCGCCGAGGGCGAGCGCATACGCCCGCGTCATCCAGGCCTGGTGGGTGGCGACGTCGGCACGCCGGATCGCTGCGAAGCCGAGCGTGATGCTGGCGGCCATGCCCGACCCGGCAGCCAGCCGGAAGAGGTAGGCCAGGACACCGGTGTCGGTCTGGCGGGGGTAGAACAGTGTCATCCACAGACCGGAGAGCGCGACGGCCAACCCGAGCACGACCAGCACGCGTCCGGTCCCCCGGTGCCAGCCGGGGCGACGACGACGCAGACGGGAGGAGAACTGGAAGGCGCCCAGGACGGCATACGGGATGACGCTCAGGATGTGCACCACGACCGGGGCCGGCGAGGCGGTGATGCGCGCGTTGTGCGGCATGACGTGCGGACCACCGAGCACCTCGACGAGGCGCAGCGAGCCTGCGATCACGGGTATGGCGCTGAGGGCCACGAGCGCGTACGGCACCCACCCTGCCGACCTGGTCGACGAGGTGGGTGCCGTGGTGCCGGAGGTGGTCACCTGGCGCCGGCCAGGTCGCGCCGCGAGCTGTCCGCGGTGGTGGCGGGCTGGGTAGCCCGGCTGCGACCTTCGCTCCAGAGCGAGTACCCGAGCCCGACCATGGCCACGCCGATGGGGAGCGCGAAGAGCCGGAAGTTCACCTGCGGGAGGAAGGGGATCGCGATGGTGGCGACGGTGCCGGCGGTCAGGACCACGGCCGCCCATCGGGCGAGGACGTTGGCCCGGAAGAGTGCGACACCGAAGAGGAATCCACCCAGCAGGTAGGTGACCGCGTTGACGATGCTGAGCGGTCCCATGAGCCCGAGGTCCCCGACCGCCTTGCCGTCGGTGGCAGCGGCGACCACGTCGGAGACGTATCCCGGCGACGTGTCCGCGATCGAGGGCAGGACGATGAGGCCGATGATCTCGACGCTGAGCATGATCAGGTAGCCGATCACGAACAGGCTGTAGCCGAGCAGCCCCAGGACCCGCGTCTGCCTCACCTGCCGCAGGTACATCCCGGTGATGCCGGCCAGCGACAGCACGGCCATGACCACCTTGGTGCCTTGGCGCACCTTCCACTCGGTCGTCGAGATGAACGCGAGGTCGAGCGGCGGGTGCTTGACCTGGACGGCGATGAAGAGGACTCCCGCGACGACGGCGCAGAGGCCGGCGGCGCGGATCAGCTTGGCGGTGGTGATGGTCATGGTTGGCTCCTGGGTCGAGATCCTCGGCGAGGCGCCGCGGGGGATGACCTGAAGGTAGGAGCCGACAGGGTGACGTGGCGTCACCCGACGATGTGACCGACGGGGTGATCCCTAGAGCAGGCCCCGCTCGCGCGCCCGGCGGACCGCTGCCCGACGGGTGTTGACGTCGAGCTTCGTGAAGATGTGCTTGGTGTGCGTGCGCAGCGTGTTGTGCGACACGAACAGCTCTCGGGCGATCTGCGGTCCGGTCAGCTCGCTGTCGAGCAGCCGCAGCACCTGGAGCTCCCGCTCACTCAGCAGCTCGGTCGCCGCGCGCACCTGAAGTCCACCGTCAACGCCTCCACCGTAGGTGCCCCCGCGGCCGAGGATGCGTCGGGCGCGTGCGGCGGCGGTCGCTCCCGGCCCGGCAGCGCCCTGCTGTTCGACGGCACGCAGCAGCTCGACCATCGGGGCACCTTCGTCGAGGAAGAGGCGCACGGAGCCCTCGGGTTCGGCGGCGTCGGCCAGAGCCTCGGCGAGCACCGTCGCCGCTCGTCCGCGATCGCCCGAGGCGTCGAGGGCCACGGCGGTGAGCATGCTGATCTCCAGGAGGCTGCCGTCCCGAGCGAAGGCCCGGGCATCGTCGGCCAACCTCCGCAACAGGCCGAGCGCGTCGTCCAGCGCGCCCGGGTCGGGGTGGGGGCGGTGTCGAGCGACCAGCAGCCGCACCAAGGTCAGGTGGTCGTGCTCGCGCAGGTAGTCAGGGCTGTCATCGGTCGACACGCCTCGCTCCGCTGCCCAGCGCGAGGCCCGCGACAGGTCGTCGGCCGCGATCCACACCCGGGCCCTGATCGACGCGATGGGACGGACATCGGGGAAGAAGCCGGGTCGGTAGCTCTCCTCTGCCTTGGTCAGCAGCGCGACTGCCTCGTGCGGGTCGCCGCCCGCCGCCGCCACGCGACCTCTCGCCACGAACCACCGGTGCAGGCTCTCGATCATCGGCGCCCGTTCGGCCAGCGCGGTGGCTGTGTCAAGGTGGCGCGTAGCCGCGTCGAGGTCTCCAGCGTCACGGTCCAGCTCGCTGAGTCCCACGTGCAGGGTGGCTGTGGCACGGGCGACGGGTTCGCCGTGCGCCTCCGCCACGTCCATGGCCCGCTCGTACAGGCGACGGGCCTCGCCCGGTCGACCCGCGGCGACCAACAGGTCGGCGAGCACCACGGTGCTGGTGAGCTCGTCGACCAGGTTGCCGGCCGCGTGCAGACTCGCCACCGCTTCGGTGAACGTGTCGAACGCGGTCCGCACGTCGCCCTTCGCCCAGGCCGCGAGCCCGAGGAAGCCCGCCGCCCCGCCTCGCGCGAGGTGGTCCTGCGGGCCGGCCAGCTCGAGCGCGCGGGTGGCGTGGGCGACGGTCCCGGCGACGTCACCATGCGCCTGGGCGATGGCCGCGCGGTGCACCGCGATCGTCGCGGGCAGCGTGCGCAGGTCGTCGGTGTCCGCCCACGGGGCGGACGGGTCCGGGCCCGCCGCGAGCGACCGCTCGGCATCGTCGAATCGCTCCCCGACCGCGTCGAGGTCACCGGAGACCATGAGGAGGTAGCCGTAGAACACGCTGAGCACCGGACTCCGCCGGACCGTCGCGTCGGGCAGCTCCTTGAGCCAGCCGAGCAGGAGGGGTTCGCGGCGGTGCCGCCGGATCGCCGGCACCGCGAGTTCCATGAGGTATGCCGCGCGGTCGAAGTCCCCCGCGTCCAGCGCGTGCCGGACCGCGTCGTCGGCGAGGTCCTGCTCCTCGTACCAGTGGCTCGCTCGCCGGTGCAGCAGCGGGACCAGGTCGGCGTGGTCGGCCAGCAGGTGCGCCTTCAGGACGTCGGCGAAGAGGTGGTGGTAGCGGTACCACCGCCGGTCGTCGTCGAGCGGGACGAGGAACAAGTTGGCTCGTTCGAGGGCCTCGAGGACCCGTTCGCCGTCGGAGCGTCCGGTGAGCGCATCGCACAGGGGACCGGTGAGGCGGTCCACCACCGCCGTCCGCAGCAGGAAGTCGCGGACGTGCTCGGGCTGGTGGGCGAGGACCTCCTCGACGAGGTAGTCGACGACGTAGCGGTCCGTGCCGGCGAACCGCGAGACGAAGCCGCTCGGGTCAGCCCTACCCCGCATCGACACGGCTGCGAGCTGGAGCGCAGCGATCCATCCTTCGGTGCGCTGCTCCAGCGAGGCGACGTCGGAGCGGGCCAGGCCAAGTCCCGCAACGGCGTTGAGGTAGTCCGTCGTCTCTCCCAAGGTGAAGCGCAGGTCGGCGGCGCGCACCTCGACCAGCTCGCCACGCACCCGCCAGCGCGGCAGGGGCAGGTCCGGGTCGGCGCGCGTGCTGACCAGGACGTGGACGTTCTCGGGGAGGTGCTCGAGGAAGAACGTCACTCCCCCGCGGACGTCCGGGTCGACGACGACGTGGTAGTCGTCGAGCACGAGCCAGACCTCGTCAGGTGCAGCACCCAGACCGTTCAGCAAGGGAGTCAGCAGGGCCTCCGGCGACATCGGCCCGGACTCGATGCGATCCCCCGCAGCGGGATCGAGACCGGTCACGGTCCGCTGCAGCGCGGCGGCCACATAGCTCCAGAACGACGCGGCCTCGTTGTCCGACGAGTCGAGTGACACCCAGGCGACCGCTCGCCCGGTCGTGGCCGTCCGCCGCGCCCAGTCGGACACCAGCGTCGTCTTGCCGAATCCAGCCGGTGCGGACACGAGGGTCAGTCGCGCCTGCTTCCCCGCGCGCAGGACGTCGTGCAGCCTCGGTCGGGCCACCAGACCCTGCCGTGGCCGGGGGACGTACAGCTTGGTCCCGATCAGCGGACGTGCCACGTGCTCCCCCGTTCCGAGGTGCACCACCGACCGATGCGTGGCGTTGCCCGGCCCACGCTAGTGCTCAGAAGCCGCCCATGTCGCCGCCGCCGAAGTCGCCGCCGCCGAAGTCGCCGCCGCCGAACCCGCCCGAGTCGAACCCGCCCGAGTCGAACCCACCAGCGTCGTACCCGCCCGAGTCGTAGCCGGCGTCTGCCGCCCCGACGTCGCCGGTCGAGTCGGCTGCGACCTCGCCGCCTGCGCCTCCCCCGTCGGACTGCGACCCGTCAGACCCGGACCCGTCCGAGCCAGAGGTGTCCGAGCCAGAGGTGTCCGAGCCGTCGGCCGCCGAGGTGTCGCCCGCCTCGGCGGCCTCCGGCGAGGAGTCGTAGCCGTCGAACAGCGAGTCGGCGATGGCGGAGCCGATGACGACCCCGGCGATGGTGCCCATCATCGAGCCCATGATCGTGCCGCCCATGCCGATCCCTCCGCCGGCCATCCCGCCGCCGAACCGGCCGCGGCTGAAGGTCTGCTCGAGGTAGCCCGGCTGCCGCAGCTCGGCGCGGGTTGCCGCCCGGGCCATCGACTGCGGGTCAGCCGTGGGCGGAGCCTCCCCGGCCGGCAGCCCCGAGGACAGCTCGGCCAGCACCTGCTGGCGCTGCTCGGGGGTCAGGCGCGCGAACGCCTCGGCGTGCACCTGCTCCAACGACTCCGGCGGCGCGGTGCGCAGGAGGTAGCGGTAGCGCGCGATGGCGCGGTCATCTTCGGACGCCGGGCCGGTGGGCGAGGGCCCGGTGGGCGAGGGCGCTGGGCGCGTGGACGGCGACTGGCCGGCATACCCGCCCTGGGTCTGGAGCGGTTCGCGGCCGAGCAGTCGGTCGAGGAAGCCCATGGCACTCTCCGTCGGGAGGTGGGCAGCTGGTTGCCCACGGTCCCACCACCCTGCAACGCGCGGGGGGCGAAAAGCAATCAGGCGCGACCGCGGCCTGAGTGCAGTCAGGAGGTCAGCGGGCTGATCGAGCCTTCGAAGGAGGAGCGGCCACGGCCACTGGCCCGCGACGCGTCGGCGGTGCGGGCCTGGACCGTCGAGACCATTCCGAGGGAGGCGCCCACGCCGTCACGCTGGTCGAGCGCGGAGGCGTCGCCATCCATCAGGGGGACGAAGCGATCGAGCAGCTGCTGCCACATGTCCATCCGGCCCTTCTGTGCCCAGGCCGATCGTTCGTGGAGCCGATCGGCGACCTTGCCGTCTTCTGACGCGCAGCATGAACGATGCCGGACGCCAGGTGGTGGTGGCGCGCCGCAGCATGCCGTCTCATTCGTTGGTCAGGGACCACTGGCCGAACGGCTGACCGGACAGTCCGGGACGAAGCGGGGCGAGTCGGGCACCAGCCGTCGACCGGACGCCGAGCTGCGCAGGTCAGCGGTTCAGGTCGTCCATCCGCCGGTCGCCGCGCTGCTCTCGACGAGCTCCACCGCCACCTCGAACCACACCGTCGCGCCCGCCGACGTGCGGTGCGCCCCGAACGCGTCGGCGATGGCCTTCACGAGGGACAGCCCGCGTCCCCGGACCGCCATGGTGTCGGCACCGGTGAGCAGCGGCTCCCCGCGGTTGCCGCTGTCTGCCACGGTGACCGCCACGATCCCTGTGTCGAGGTCCATGGTGAGGTGCGACTCGGTGCCGGCGTGGAGCACGGCGTTCGTGATCAGCTCGGAGATCCCGGTCACGATGGTGTGCTGGTCGCCGTCGCCGACCTCCCAGTCGGTCAGCTGCTCACGTGCCCAGTCGCGAGCGGCGCGCACCGACTCGGGCATCGGGGGCACGACGATCGCGGACCTGCGGTGTCCCTCCGGCGAGCGACCGACCGCGATCACCGCACAGTCGTCCTCCTGCCCGGAGGCCTGCACCATGGCGTCCATGATGTGGTGCGCCACGCTCCGGGGACTGCCGGGCGGGAGGTCGGCCAGCACGGCGAGCAGGCGGTCCTCGCCCTGGTCGAACGCCTCTCCCCGGCGTTCGAGCAAGCCGTCGGTGAACCCGACGAGCATGTCGCCGATCCCCAGGGTCAGGTGGTGGGCCGGTCGCACGCCCTCGATCCCGAGTGGCGGACCGACCGGCATCTCGACCAGCGTCCCGCGCGGGCGGCCGTCCTGCCGTGAGGCCCGCCCGAAGAGCAGCGCCGGCAGCGGGTGACCGGCGCTGGCCAGCACGACCTCGCCCGTGCCGGGTTCGACCGCGCCGTAGAGCATCGTCACGAAGAGCTCGCCACCGAACGCCATGCCCGGTCGGGCGCGGGGGCTGCCCAGCGGCATGGACGCCGGCCACAGGGCGTCGAGGTCCGAAACCACCCGGTCGAGGGCGGCCATCACCGACGCCGGGTCGCTGTTGGTCAGCGCCGCGCCACGGACCGCGGCCCGCACCTGTCCCATCACCGTCGCGGCCATCACCCCACGGCCGACGACATCCCCGATGACGATCGCCAACCGGCCGTCTGGGAGGAAGAACGAGTCGTAGAAGTCGCCTCCGGCCACGGTCCCCTCGGAGACCGGCTCGTAGCGGGCGGCGATGCTGATGGCGTCCGACTGCGGGAGGTTCGGCGGGAGCAGGGTCCGCTGCAACAGCTCGGCCGTCGTGCGCTCCGCGTCGTAGACGACAGCGCGACCGAGCGCATCGCCGACCAGCTCGCGGAACGGCACGAGCACCGCCACCACGTCGTGCGGCAGCGGCGCCGCCTCACGCTGGACCACGAGGGCGGCCTGGCTCCTGCCGGTGCGGAACGGGACAGCCACGATCTCGCCGTTGTCCGACAGGTACGGCTCGCCCCGGGCGATGGCCTGGGCGATGAGGGCAGCCATGTCCTCCCCGAGCTCGGACCAGATCAGGGGCAGCCGCTCCTCGTCCGGGGACAGCTGTTCGATGCGGTGCCGCCGGGCCATCCGCCACGACGACGGCGACGGCGACGGCAGGCAGATCGAGACCGACAGACCGTCGAAGGCCACCATGGCCTGGCGCAGCACCACCTTGCACACGTCGTCGACCGTGACCGCCACGGCCAGGAGCGCCGCGAGCTTGGCGACGGCGCGGGCGCGGCCGATCGCATTCGTGGTCTCGACGATGACGTGCAGCACCGCGAGGACCTCACCATCGGATCCCAGGACCGGCGACCCGCTCCTCAGGTAGTAGCCGACGTCGCTGCTGTCGGCGGCACCGAGGGCTCCCGCCCTGGTGCCCGGCCACGCACCACGCCCGCGGTCGAGCCGCAGCTCGACCCCATCGTCGAGGAAGGACTCGGCCTCGCTGAAGGCCCGCTCGAGAAGGGGCCCGACCTTGGGGTCGTCCCAGACCTCGGCGACGACCTTGCGGGCCGACTGGCCGAACGCCGACGGGTGCTTCGTCCCCAGCAGCTCCCGGAACGCGTCGTTGTAGAGCATCGTGAAGTCGGCACCGCACAACAGGGCCACCGGCAGGGGGCACTCGAGTGCGATCTCCCACGCGGCCTCGAGCTGGGTCGGCCACTGCTCCCGCGGACCGAGCGGCGTGGCCGCCCAGTCGCTGTGCGCAGCGAGGCGCCTCGCCTCTCGCGTCCGGCCCTCACCCACGCAGTCCGCCTCTGTCCGCCGCTCGCGCCGCTCCACGTGCCACCAGCGGTTCGCCCTATCCGAAAGGGTATGGCCCCGACCCCGGGTAGAACACGGTCAAACCGCACTCAATCGTGAGAGATCTTCTGCCCGGCCTGCGCCTGGTCGACGAGGAAGGCCCACTCCCAGGCCACCTGGCGCCACGCGTCGTAACGGCCGCTCTTGCCGCCGTGACCAGCGACCATCTCGGTGCGCAGCAGGACGGGCCGGGCGGCGGGGTCGCTCGCGGTGTGCTCGCGCAGCCGCGCGACCCACTTGGCGGGCTCGGTGAAGAACACCCGGGTGTCGTTCAGCGACGTCGTCGCCAACACTGCCGGGTATGCCGCGTCGCGCACGTTCTCGTACGGCGAGTAGGCCTTCATGTAGGCATAGACCTCGGGATCGGCCAGCGGGTTGCCCCACTCCTCCCACTCGACGACGGTCAGCGGCAGCGTCGGGTCGAGGATGGTGGTGAGGGCGTCGACGAAGGGCACCGCGGCGTGGACCGCACGGAAGCGTTCGGGCGCGAGGTTGACGGCAGCGCCGATGAGCAGGCCACCAGCGGAACCCCCTTCTGCCACAAGACGATCCGGCGCGACCCAGCCGCTGTCGACGAGGTGCGCCGCGCAGGTGACGAAGTCGGTGAAGGTGTTCTGCTTCGCCTTGAGCTTGCCCTGGTCGTACCAGGACCGCCCCAGCTCGCCCCCGCCACGGACGTGCGCGATGGCGTAGACGAAACCCCGCTCGAGCAGCGACAGCCTGGCCACCGAGAAGTAGGGGTCGGACGAGATCTCGTAGGAGCCGTAGGCGCTGAGCAGACCCGGGTGGCTGCCGTCCGGCTCCGAGCCGGCCGGAAAGACCAGCGACAGCGGGATCCGGGTGCCGTCGGCAGCGGTCGCCCACTCCCGGCGCTGCTGGTACTGCGACGGGTCGTAGCCGCCGAGCACCGGCTGGCGCTTGAGCAGCTCGAAGTCGCGGGTGGCCACGTCGTAGTCGAAGACCGTCTTCGGCGTCACCATCGACTCGAAGACGACCTGGAGCCGGGTCGTGGCGGTCTCCGGGTTGTCGCCGAGGCCGACCGAATAGACCGGCTCGTCGAACTCGAGGTCGTGGTGCCCACCGAATCCCGAGCCCTCTGACGCGTCGCGGGCCAGGACCCGCAGGGCAGTGAGCCCGTCGCGGCGCAGGGACAGGACCGCGACGTCGTCGAAGGCGTCGATGCCTTGGAACCGCTCCCCTGGCTGGGACCGCATCATCGTCTGCCACTGGTCGGCCGAGGTGGCGTCGATCGGAGCCCAGGCGAGGTCGGAGTCGAGCGAGTCTGCGTTGTGCACGATGAGGAGACGGTCGCCGGCCGGCTCGACGTCGTACTCGACTCCTTCGCGCCGCGGTGCCACGACCCGGAACTCGCCGGTCGGGTCGGCGGCGTCGAGGATGCGGACCTCCGAGGTCGTCTTCGACCCGAGGCCGATCATGACCCAGCGGTCGTCTCGGGAGGACCCGACGCCCATCCAGAAGCGCTCGTCGTCCTCCTGGTGGACGAGCACGTCGCCCTCCACGGAGGTCCCGACCTGGTGGCGCCAGACCTGGTGGGGGCGCCAGGTCTCGTCGACCCGCGTGTAGAAGACGTGCTTCCCATCAAGGGAGAACACGCAGCCGTAGCCGACCTGGTCGACCGCGGTGTCGATGACCTCGCCGGTGCGAAGGTCCTTGACCCGCAAGGAGAATCGTTCGTCACCCTCGGTGTCCACGGCATACGCGAGCAGCTGGTGGTCAGGGCTCACGGTCAGGGCTCCCAGCGCGAAGAACTCGTGGCCCTCGGCCTCCACGTTGCCGTCGAGGAGGACCTGCTCGCCCTCGACCACCACGTCGGCCGCCGGCATCGGCCGCGGCGCGCCCTCGACCCGTGGAGTGCGGCACTCGACCGAGTACTGCGCTCCCTCGAAGCTGCGGGAGTAGTACCACCACGCCCCGCTCGCCACCGGTACCGACAGGTCGGTCTCCTGGGTGCGCGAACGGATCTCCTCGAAGATCGCGTCCCGCAGCGGCTGCAGGTCGGCCGTCACGGCCTCGGCGTAGGCGTTCTCGGCCTCGAGGTGGGCCCGCACCGCCGGATCCTCCTTGTCGCGCAGCCACTCGAAGGGGTCGACGACCACGTCACCGTGGTGCTCGCGCACGGTCTCGCGACGCTCGGCGAGTGGCGGGGTCGGCAGGGTTGCCTCAGGCGTGCTCACGCTCGCACCCTACGTGGTGGCTCAGCCCGCGAGGCAGCGCGGGCCGAGGATCACCTTGAGGTCGCCGAAGAGCGCCTCCGTCGCGTTGACCCGGTAGGAGTCCTCGAGCTTCATCAGCACCGACCGGCCGGGCTGGCTCAGCCGCACGTGCACCTCGGTCGAGCCGGGGTGCGAGGAGAGCACCGACTTGAGCTCCTCGACCTTGGTCTGGGTGGCGCGGTTGGTGTCGATGGTGACGACGACCGGGCCCCGAGGACCCTCGGAGATGTCGGGCAGGGTCAGGTCGGACGCGAAGATCGTGGGGGTGTCGTCGCGCCGGTTCACCCGCCCCTTCACCACGACGACCGCGTCATGGGTCAGCGCGTGCTGCACGGTGAGGTAGGCGCTGGGGAAGAACAGGCACTCGATGGCGCCCTCGAGGTCCTCGACGGTCACGATCGCCCAGAGGTCGCCCTTCTTGGTGCGCTTGACCTGGAGCCCGGTGATCAGCCCGGCGATGGTGACGTTGGCCCCTTCGGGTTTGCCGTCCTCGCCCATCAGGCTCGCGATCGAGGTGTCGGCGTGCGAGCTGAGCACGTGCTCGATGCCGAACAGCGGGTGGTCGGAGACGTAGAGCCCCAACATCTCGCGCTCGAACTGCAGCAGCGTCTTCTTGTCCCACTCGACCCCGGGGATGGTCGGGAGCACCGAGAAGTCGACCGACTCACCAGCCGCGTCGTCACCGAACGAGCCGAACAACGAGTCCTGGCCGATCGCCTCCTGCCGCTTGATGTCGACGAAGTTGTCGACGAAGTCCTCGTGGACGCGGTAGAGGCCCTGGCGCGACTCCTGCAGCCCGTCGAAGGCACCGGCCTTGATCAGTGACTCGATGGTGCGCTTGTTGCAGACCACGGCCGGGCACTTGGACAGGAAGTCCTTGAAGGACGTGAACCGGCCCTTCTCCTCGCGCGCCGCCACGATCGCCTCGACGACGTTGTGCCCGACGTTGCGGATCGCCTGCATGCCGAACCGGATGTCGGTGCCGACCGCCGCAAACCGGGCCACCGAGTCGTTGACGTCCGGAGGGAGCACCTTGATGCCCATCCGCCGGCACTCGCCCAGGTAGAGGGCGGACTTGTCCTTGTCGTCGCCGACGCTGGTCAGCAGGGCGGCCATGTACTCGGCGGGGTAGTTGGCCTTGAGGTAGCCGGTCCAGTAGGACACCAGGCCGTAGGCAGCGGTGTGCGCCTTGTTGAAGGCGTAGTCGGAGAACGGGACGAGCACGCCCCACAGGGCCGCGATCGACGCCTCGTTGAAGCCCTTGGCCTTCATGCCCTGGGAGAAGGGGACGTACTCGGCGTCGAGGACCTCCTTCTTCTTCTTGCCCATGGCCCGGCGCAGCAGGTCGGCGTTGCCGAGGGTGTAGCCGGCGAGCTTCTGGGCGATCTCCATGACCTGCTCCTGGTAGATCACCAGGCCGTGCGTGGTGCCGAGGATCGGCAGGAGGGCGTCCACCATCTCCTGCTGGAGCTTGCCAGCCAGCTGCGGGTCGAGGGGGGTGAGCTCCTGCTTGCCGTTCTTGCGCAGCGCGAAGTTGGTGTGGGCGTTGACGCCCATCGGCCCGGGCCGGTAGAGCGCGAGGGCGGCGGAGATGTCCTCGAAGTTGTCGGGCTGCATGAGCTTGAGCAGGGTGCGCATGCCACCACCGTCGAGCTGGAAGACGCCCAGGGTGTCGCCGCGCGCGAGGAGGTCGAAGGTCGCCTTGTCGGTCATGTCCTTGGACAGCGCGTCGAGGTCGATGTCCTCGCCGCGGTTGGCCTTCACGTTGTCGATGGCGTCGTCGAGGATGGTGAGGTTGCGCAGCCCCAGGAAGTCCATCTTGACCAGCCCGAGTGCCTCACAGCTCGGGTAGTCGAACTGGGTGATGACCTGGCCGTCCTGCAGCCGTCGCATGATCGGGATGACGTCGATGAGCGGCTCGCTCGACATGATGACGCCAGCGGCGTGCACACCCCACTGCCGCTTGAGCCCCTCGAGGCCGAGCGCGGTGTCGACGATCTCCTTGAAGTGCGGCTCGGTCTCGACCAGGGCGCGGAAGTCGCCGCCCTCGTTGTAGCGCTTGTGCTCCGTGTTGTAGATCTCGGCCAGCGGCACGCCCTTGCCCATGACGTCAGGGGGCATCGCCTTGGTGAGCTGCTCGCCCACGACGAAGGGGTGGCCCATGACCCGGGCGGCGTCCTTGACGGCCTGCTTGGCCTTGATGGTGCCGTAGGTGACGATCTGGGCGACGCGGTCGGCGCCGTACTTGTCGGTGACGTACTTGATGACCTCACCGCGACGGCGCTCGTCGAAGTCGACGTCGAAGTCGGGCAGCGACGGTCGCTCGGGGTTGAGGAACCGCTCGAAGATCAGGCCGTGCGGGATCGGGTCGAGGTCGGTGATCTTCATGGCGTAGGCGCACATCGACCCCGCACCGGACCCACGACCGGGGCCGACCCGGATGCCGTTGGCCTTGGCCCAGTTGATGAAGTCGGCGACGACGAGGAAGTAGCCGGCATAGCCCTTGGAGACGATGACGTCGGTCTCGAAGGCGGCCTGCTTGGTGGCGTAGTCGGGGATCCCGCCGGGGAACCGCTCGACCAGCCCGCGCTGGACCTCCTTGATGAACCACGACTCTTCGTTCTCGCCCGGGGGGCACGGGAACCGCGGCATGTAGCGGCCCTCGTCCTCGGTGAACGAGATGTCGCACATCTCGGCGATGAGCAGGGTGTTGTCGCACGCCTCGGGCAGCTCGCGCCAGGTGTGGCGCATCTCGGCCGGGCTCTTGAGGTAGAAGTCGTCGGCGTCGAACTTGAACCGGTTGGGGTCCATCAGGGTCGAGCCGGACTGCACGCAGAGCAGGGCGGAGTGCGCCTTGGCGTCCTCCTGCGTCGTGTAGTGCAGGTCGTTGGTGGCCACCAGCGGCAGCCCGAGCTCGCGAGCCAGGCGGAGCAGGTCCTTCTGGACGCGGCGCTCGATGTCGAGGCCGTGGTCCATCAGCTCGGCGAAGTAGTAGTCCTTGCCGAAGACGTCGCGGAAGTCGGAGGCGGCCTGCAGCGCCTCGCGGTACTGGCCGAGCCGCAGCCGGGTCTGCACCTCGCCCGAGGGACACCCGGTGGTCGCGATGAGACCCTGGCCGTACTGGCCGAGCAGCTCGCGGTCGATCCGCGGCCACTTGGCGTAGACCTGGTCGAGGCTGGCCTGCGAGTCGAGCCGGAAGAGGTTGTGCAGGCCGTTGTTGTTGCGGGCCAGGAGGGTCATGTGGGTGTAGGCGCCGGACCCGGAGACGTCGTCGCCGGACTGGTGGTCCTCACCCCACTTGACCCTCGTCTTGTCGGTGCGGTGGGTGCCGGGCGTGACGTAGGCCTCGACCCCGATGATCGGCTTGACCCCCGTGCCCTGGGCCTTCTTCCAGAACTCGTAGGCGCCGAACACGTAGCCGTGGTCGGTCGTGGCCAGCGCGGGCATGCCCATCTCGGCGGCCTTGGTGAACAGGTCACCGATCCGCGCCGCCCCGTCGAGCATGGAGTACTCGGTGTGCACGTGGAGGTGGACGAACGAGTCGCTGCTGGAGGTGCCTGAGGCGATCTGGGGGGACATCAGAAGTGATCTTAGGTCGGGGGTCCGACGAGACCTAAGGGACGCGCCTGCCTGTGACGGATGAGGTGGGTGGTATGCCGCGAAGTCGGCTTCGCGGCATACCCCACGGCTCGCGCGGGCCGCTCAGAGGCGGTCGAGCGCCTGCGCGAGGTCGGGCGGGTAGGGGCTCTCGAAGGTGACGTACTTGCCCGTGCCCGGGTGGTCGAACCCGAGGCCCACGGCGTGCAGCCACTGCCGGTCCAGGCCCAGCCGGGCTGCCAGCTTCGGGTCCGCGCCGTAGGTGAGGTCACCGGCGCACGGGTGGTGCAGCGCCGAGAAGTGCACCCGGATCTGGTGGGTGCGGCCGGTCTCGAGGTGGATGTCGAGCAGGGAGACCGCCCGGAAGGCCTCGATCACCTCGTAGTGCGTGACGCTCGGCTTGCCCTTCTCCATGACCGCGAACTTGTAGTCGTGGTTGGGGTGCCGACCGATGGGGGCGTCGATGGTGCCGACCACCGGGTCCGGCAGGCCCTGCACCAGCGCGTGGTACTTCTTGTCGACCGAGCGGCTGCGGAACGCCTGCTTGAGGACGCTGTAGGCGTACTCGGACTTCGCGACCACCATGAGCCCGCTCGTGCCGACGTCGAGCCGGGACACGATGCCCTGCCGCTCGCTCGCACCACTCGTCGCGATCCGGTAGCCCGCGGCAGCAAGGCCGCCCACGACGGTGGGGCCGGTCCAGCCGACGCTGGGGTGGGCCGCGACCCCGACGGGCTTGTCGACGACGACGAGGTCGTCGTCGTCGTGGATGATGCTCATCCCCGGCACGGGCTCGGCGATCACCTTGAGGGTCGGGCTCTGCTCGCTGGCCGGCAGCGCGACCTCGAGGAGGTCGCCGGCACTGACCCGGTCGGACTTGCCGGCCTGCTTGTGGTTGACCTGCACGTCGCCCGCGGAGGCCAGGTCGGCGGCCTTCGTGCGCGAGACCCCGAACAGGCGGGCCAAGGCAGCGTCGACCCGCTCCCCCTCGAGGCCGTCGGGGACGAACAGGGTCCTGGCGTCGGTCAGGGAATCGCTCATTCTGCGGCCTCGTGTCGTCCGTGGTGGGGGCGCCGGCCGTCGACACCGATGCCGCGCAGGGCCAGCAGCCCGATCAGCAGGGCGGCGCCGACGATGGCGATGTCGGCGACGTTGCCGATGAACAAGCCGAAGTAGTCGATGAAGTCCACGACGTGGCCCCGACCGGGGCCCGGCTCACGGGTCATCCGGTCGGTGAGGTTGCCCAGCGAGCCGCCGAGCAGCAGGCCGAGCGCCCAGGCCCACCCGCGACTGCCGATCCTGCGGGATGTGCGGATGATGACCACGAGCACGCCGAAGGCGATCAGGGTCAGCACCCAGGTGGCGTTGTCACCGATGGAGAAGGCGGCGCCGGCGTTGCGGATCAGGTTGAGCCGGATCAGCTCGCCGACCACGTTGACGGGCGACCCGACGTCGAGGGCGGACAGTGCCCAGGCCTTCGTGACCTGGTCGAGGGCGTAGGCCACGACGGCCGAGCCCACGAGCAGGGCGAACAGGCCGCGGCGGTCGGTGGGGTGTTGAGGGGTGGAGGGGGATTCGTGGGCCGCGATCAGCGGCGCTCCTGCTTCGTCTTGCATGTCACGCATAGGGTCGCACGAGGAGCGGCCTGAAGGCGAAGTTTGCCGATGGGGTTGCCGCAGGACTCGCAGATCCCGTAGCTGCCGTCGTCCAGGCGCTCGATGGCGTGGAGGTTCTGGTCGAGCATCTCGCGGGCGTTGTTGGCCAGCGAGATCTCCTGCTCGCGCTCGAAGGTCTTGGCCCCGGCGTCCGCCTGGTCGTCGCCGGCGCCGTCACCGGCGTCGCGCATCAGGCCGACCAGGTCGGCCTCGGCCACGGTGATCTCCTGGCGCAGGTGCGCGACGTCCGCCTCGATCTCGGTGCGGATCTCGCGCAGCTCCTTGGCGGTCCAGGGCGACTCGTCGTCACGGACGCGCAGCGAGCGCGGCGCGGCCTTGGTGGCTGCGCTGGTCCGCTTCACCGGCGTGGCCTTCTTGGCCGGTGCGGCCTTCCTGGCGGGGGCGGCGTTCTTCGCGGGTGCCGCCTTCTTCGCGGGTGCGGCCTTCTTCGCCGGTGCCGCCTTCTTCGCCGGTGCCGCCTTCTTCGCCGGCGCGGCCGTCTTCGCGGGCGCGGCCTTCTTCGCGGGCGCGGCCTTCTTCGCGGGCGCGGCCTTCTTGACTGGTGCGGCCTTCTTCACGGGTGCGGCCTTCTTGGCCGGTGCGGCCGTCTTCGCCGGTGCGGCCGTCTTCACGGGCGCAGCCTTCTTCGCCGGCGCAGCCTTCTTGGCCGGCGCAGCCTTCTTCGCGGGCGCAGCCTTCTTCGCGGGGGTGGTCCTGGTGGCGCTGGAAGCCTTGCTGGCTGGTGCAGACTTCGTTGCGGCTCTCGCCTTTTGAACCATGATGTGCCCGGCCCCTCGGTCGCATGGCGCTCCTAGACGAGCGCTCACAGGTGCGGTGAGGATAAGCGCTGGACGCTGCGTACTCAACGCCAAAACGCGATTGGTGCCGAATCCGTTGCAGCGGCGGGGCCGATGGACGACGAAGGGCGCCCACCGCGATGCGGTGAGCGCCCTTCGTCAGGCCCTGCTGCCAGTGACCGACCGGCTGACTACTGCTGGTCGGAGTGCTGCTCCTCGTCGCCCTGCGACTCGTCGTCGCCGGCCTCCGCGGGCTCCACACCGGTCTGCTCGAGGTCAGCGAGCTGCTCCTCGATGTAGTGCTTGAGCCGCGCGCGGTAGTCGCGCTCGAAGGTGCGCAGCTCGTCGATCTTCTTCTCGAGCAGGTTGCGCTCGCGGGAGAGCTCCTCGAGGATCTGCGCCTTCTTCTGCTGCGCCTCGTGGACCATCCCCGTCGACCGCTCGCGCGCCTCGGTGATCATCTGCTCGTGCTTGGTCGTGGCCTCGCTGACGAGCTCGTCGTGACGGTTCTGCGCGGTGGCGAGCAGCTCGTCGTGACGGTTCTGACCGACCGAGAGGAGCTCGTCGTGCTTGTTCTGCCCCTCGCCGACCAGCTCGTCGTGCCGTGCCTGGGCCTCGGAGATGAGCCGGTCACGGGTGGACTCACCCTGGCCGACGTGCTCGTCGTGCAGTCGCTGGGCCATCTCGAGCAGGGCCGCCGCACTGGCGCCCCCGCCGGCCGCAGCCGCGCCGAGGGCCACGGGGGCGCTCTGCTCGACCGGGGCCGCCTGCTCCTGCGATGCCTGCTGGGCCGCCTGCGTTGCCTGCTGGGCCGCTTGCGCTGCTGCCTGCTCCGCCTGCGCTGCTGCCTGCGCTGCTGCCTGCTCCGCCTCCTGCTGGGCGGCCTGAGCTGCCGCGACCTGCTCGGCGCTGACCCGCTGGGCCTCCTCGGCCTGTTGGCGGGCCTCGTCAGCCTGGCGCTGGGCCTCCTCGGCCTGACGCTGCACCTCCTCGGCCTGCTGCTGGGCCTCGGTGAGGCGCTGCTCCGCGGCTGCGGCGCGCTCCTCGGCCTCCTTGGCGCGGGCCTCCACGGCCTTGGCGCGCTCCTGCGCACCCTTCTCCGTGTCGGAGATCCGGCCCTGGGCGGCCTGCTCTGCCTCGTCGGCGCGCGCCTGCGCGATCTTCTCGGCCTCCTCCGCCTTCGCGGTGGCCGCGGCGATCCGCGCCTGGGCTGCCTTCTCGGCCTCCTCGGCCTTGGCGGCGATCGCGGCGAGCCGGTCCTGCGCCTCGCGGTTCGCCTTGGCCTCGGCCTCCTCGGCCGCCTTCGCGTCCGCGGCCTTGGTGGCGGCGGCGTTCGGGTCGGCCTTGGCGACGGTGGGCATGCCCTTGGTCTGGCGGCAGTCGTTGAGCTGGTCTCGGAGGTCGTCGCCCTCCTTGACGATGCGGCGCATCTCGGCGACCACCTCGTCGAGGAAGTCGTCCACCTCGCGCTCGTCGTAACCACGCCGGAACTGCGTCGGCGTGAAGTTCTTGTTGAGGACGTCCTCAGGCGTGAGCGTCATGTAGTCACCTCGGTTGGCTGGCATGAGCAGAGCAGGTCAAGCAACAGTGCGGGTCGAACAGCAGCACACCGGAACAGCGGTGCGCGTCAAGCATCCCAGAGTCTGGGTCAGGGGCCAGCCTAGAGGATTCGGCGACGACTAGAGGATGGTCATCAGCAGAGAGGTCCCGACCATCAGGACGAGGAAGGCCAGGTCCAGCCGAAGGGTGCCGAGGGTCAGGGGCGGGATGACCCGGCGCAGCGCCTTGAGGGGCGGGTCCGTGATCGTGTAGATGAACTCCGCGACGACCAGCAGCGGGCCACGCGGCCGCCAGTCACGGGCGAACGCCTGCACCCAGTCAAGAACCAGGCGCCCGAGCAGGATGACGAAGAAGAGGAAGACGGCGAAGCGAAGGACGCTCGCGATGATGTTGTCACCCAGCAGCTGCATGGGTTCACCCTGTCATGGCGGGCTGGGCGCGGGCGGTGCGGGTCAGCTCTGGTTGAACAGGCCGCGCGCGGCCGTGGGAGCCGCCGGGCCCTCCTCGGCCGAGACCTCGACGTGGGCCGGCGACAGCAGGAAGACCTTCGAGGTGACCCGCTCGATCTGGCCGTGCAGACCGAACACGAGACCCGCGGCGAAGTCGACGAGGCGCTTGGCGTCGGAGTCGTCCATGTCGGAGAGGTTCATGATGACGGGGGTGCCGTCACGGAAGCTCTCGCCGATGTTCTTGGCCTCGTTGTAGGTGCGCGGGTGGATGGTGGTGATGCGGTTCAGGGCACCCACCTCGACATCGCGGACGACCCTGGCCACGGGCGTGCGCTGCGGCAGCGGCGTGACGGCGGCCGAGCGCTCGGCCGGTGCCTCCTGCCGGGCAGGCTCGTCGTAGTCGTACTCGTCGTACCCGTCATAGCGCTCGTCATCCTCGGCGAGCCCGAGGTACACCATCGTCTTGCGCAGCGCCCCAGCCATGTGCGAGCTCCCTTTGGTTTGCGTGCCTACCGTTGTCAGCGTTTCCCCGTGCGACGGACATCGATCCGCGAGGTCACCTTCGTCGGGACTGAAGTTACCGGTGTGACTGGCGAGAACCGAGGATTGCGCTTCCGACACGCAGGTGTGTCGCGCCGTGCGCGACTGCCGCCTCGAGGTCGCCACTCATGCCCGCCGAGACCCACGTCGCCTCGGGATACGCCTCTCGTATGCCGCGGGCCACCTCGGCGAGGCGGGCGAAGGCCGCGTCGGGGTCACCCCCGAGGGGTGCCACCGCCATCACCCCCCGCAGCTCGAGGTGCTCGCAGGCGGCCACCTGGTCGGCGAGGGCCAACGCTCCCCCGGGCTCGACCCCACCCCGCTCGGGTGGTTCGTCGAGCGAGACCTGCACCAGGACGGCAGGCCGGACCCCTCGCGACGCCGCGGCGCGGTCGAGGGCCGCGACGAGCTTGGGGCGGTCGACCGACTCGACGACATCGGCATACGACACGACCGAGGTCGCCTTGTTGGTCTGGAGCTGACCGATGAAGTGCACCTCGAGGTCGGCCCGTCGTCGCAGCTCGGCGACCTTGGCCGAGGCCTCCTGGTCACGGTTCTCGCCGATCGCGGTGACCCCGAGCTCGGCGAGGAGGTCTGCGTCGCCGGCCGGGAAGAACTTGGTCACGGCGACCAGCGACACCTCGGCGGGGTCGCGTCCCGCGAGGTCGCAGGCGGCCTTGATGCGGGCGTGCACGGTGGCGAGGTTGCGCTCGAGCTCGGCGCGGCGACCCGCGTCCGAGCTCACCGCGCACCAGCCACGACGACACCGGCGTACCGTCCCGTGCGACCTTCGCGACGATAGGAGAACAGCCTCTGGTCCTCGCGCGCACATCCCGGAACCCATTGCACCGCAACGTTGTTCGCGACAAGCTGGGCGACCACCCCTGCGGCCACGTCGATCGCGGGCGTGCCCGACCACGAGCGCGCCGAGGCCTCCGGCGCCACGGCCGTGGCCGCTGCCCGCAGCTCTTCCGGCACCTCGTAGCAGCGGGCGCAGATGGACGGCCCGACGACGGCACTCAGGGCTCGGGCGCCGAGCCCACGCATGCGCTCGACCGCGACGTCGACGATCCCCGCCGTCATCCCCGGGCGACCCGCGTGCACCGCACCGACG
Source organism: Pedococcus sp. P2_D7 (assembly GCF_056404295.1). Classification (NCBI taxonomy): domain Bacteria; kingdom Bacillati; phylum Actinomycetota; class Actinomycetes; order Micrococcales; family Intrasporangiaceae; genus Pedococcus; species Pedococcus sp. P2_D7. The sequence continues at coordinate 176,936 of NZ_JBFUEH010000008.1, read as the reverse complement.
ACTCCGGCGTCGACGTCGGCGAGCAGGACAGGGGTGCAGTCGGCGACCAGCACGGCCAGGGCCAGCCCGGCCGTGGCGGTGACCACCCCGTCGGCGGGAGGCGGACCACCGGCGTCCCATGGTCCGTCGGCCACGACGACGTCCGCCCCGTGACACTGGTGCATGAAGAGCAGGTGGTCGCGTCGCACGCCGGTCGCCGTGGCCACCGCAGCTCGGTTGGCCTCCACCGCCGCCGCGTCGTCACCCACGTGGCCGCCGAGGTTGAGGGAGTCGAAGTCGCCGGCGCTGCGGCCACCCTCACGGTCGGTGAAGGCCCACGACACACGACCAGTCTGCTGGCGCCAGTAGAACACCGGCCCAACCTACGACAGGGGCGCCGGACCAGCTCGGTCCGGCGCCCCTGTCGGCGAGAATGGTGCCTGACTACTTCAGGCTCTGCTCACTTCAAGAAGTCGGGGACGTCGAGGTCGTCGCCCTCGTCGAAGGTGACGGTCCGCGGCGGTCGACCGGCGGGCTCGCGCGGTGCCACCGGCTCGACCCCGTTGGGCTGAGACGTCGTCACCGGGCCGTCCTCGACCGCGCGGGCCGGGGCGGCAGGCTGGGCGGCAGGCTGGGGGGCAGCCTGGGCAGCTTGGGGGGCAGGCGCGGCAGCCGCTGCGGCCGCCGCGGAATGCCCGGCGGTCTCCTGGGCGGCGCGCTGCGAGCCCTGGATCTGGCCGATGGCGCGGTCGTTCTCGCGCTTGAGCGGGGCGCCGCCGTCGAAGCCGGCGGCGATCACGGTCACGCGCACCTCGTCACCGAGGGCGTCGTCGATGACCGCACCGAAGATGATGTTGGCCTCGGGGTGGGCGGCCTCCTGCACCAGTCGGGCCGCCTCGTTGATCTCGAACAGACCGAGGTCGCTGCCACCCTGGATCGAGAGCAGGACGCCGTGGGCGCCGTCGATGCTCGCCTCGAGCAGCGGGCTCGAGATGGCGAGCTCGGCGGCCTGGACCGCCCGGTCGTCACCGCGGGACGAGCCGATGCCCATGAGGGCCGACCCGGCTCCCTGCATGACCGACTTGACGTCGGCGAAGTCGAGGTTGATCAGGCCCGGCGTCGTGATCAGGTCGGTGATGCCCTGGACACCCGAGAGCAGGACCTGGTCGGCGGAGCGGAAGGCGTCGAGCATGCTGACCGTGCGGTCGCTGATCGACAGCAGTCGGTCGTTGGGGATGACGATGAGGGTGTCGACCTCCTCGCGCAGGTTCGCGATGCCGGTCTCGGCCTGGTTGGCCCGCCGACGACCCTCGAAGGTGAACGGTCGCGTGACGACACCGATCGTCAGGGCGCCCAGACCCTTGGCGATCTTGGCGACGACGGGCGCACCACCGGTGCCCGTGCCACCACCCTCACCGGCGGTGACGAAGACCATGTCGGCGCCCTTGAGCACCTCCTCGATCTCCTCCGCGTGGTCCTCGGCGGCCTTCTTGCCGACCTCGGGGTCGGCACCGGCACCGAGGCCACGGGTGAGCTCGCGACCCACGTCGAGCTTGACGTCCGCGTCACTCATCAACAGCGCCTGCGCGTCGGTGTTGATGGCGATGAATTCGACGCCCTTCAGGCCGACCTCGATCATGCGGTTGATGGCGTTGACGCCACCACCGCCGATGCCGACGACCTTGATGACGGCCAGGTAGTTCTGCGGTGCTGCCACGGCGGTGGGCCTTCCTGAATGCGGTGCTGGTGGTGGTCGTCCCTGCGGACGAAGTCCGTGGTGGGGCTGGTGGTGGGGCTAGTGGTGGGGCTGGTGGTGGAGCGATGGGGTGAACAGTGCGGCGGTGGTGCGAGATCGTGCAGTCGTGGGCGGGTCGCGTTGCCTCGACGTCTAGTTGAGGGTTACCTTGCGTTGAGGTCGGGCCCACCATTCGACGCCGCCGACGCTATGCGCCGCATGGGGTGCAGGCAACAAGGTCGACCGCGTGTCGCAGCACGGATTCACCCGATTTCGCGGTTTCTTCCGACGCGGTCCGGACTGGTCGTCACACCCGTCACACCAGCCTCATTCGCACCATTCTGACACGCCGAGCCGGGCCTGGTTGACGCCCTCCCCCACTGGCCCCTCAGCGGGTCACGGGCGTGCTCGGAGCGCTGACGTCGATGAGCTTCGGGTTGCCCTTGAGCAACGCCGTCATGATGGCCAGCTTGCGCTCGGGCTCGTTCACCCCGCCCCAGACGATCGAGGTGCGCCCGATCTTCAGCGTGACCAGGTTCGCGCTGCTGACCGTCACGTTGCTGACCCGCTTCTGCGTCGTCGCGGGCAGCACCTTCACCACGCTGACGGCCGCCGCGAGGGCGTCGTGCGACAGGGCGGCCTGGGTCGCGGCATTCACCGTCGGCACCCCGGCCGGAGCCTTGGTGACGTGGGCGTACGCGACCCCCGTCTCATCCACAACCTGTAGTTGACCTTGAGGGTTCTTGACCACCAGGAAGGGCTGGCGGGGACTCGCGTGGATGACCAGCGTGCTGGGCCAGGAACGCTCGATCGACACATCGGCGACGGTGGCCCGCTCCGCCACCCGCGCCGCGACGGCGGCGCTGTCGACCCGTGCCAGGGGCTGGCCCACCGGCACCTTCGCCAGCGTGCGGATGGCGGCGACCTCCGACTCGGGGACCCCCACGACCTCGACGGTGCGCACCGACAGGACCGGGCTGAAACCGACCACCCACCCGAGCAGACCGATCACGACGACGGCCGCCGCGGCATACCCGAGGAGCCGGAGGGGACGCTGTCGCACTTCGTGGGCGCGACGCTGGAACCTGGCTCGGGACGACGCGAGCCCGGTGCGCGTGGCGGTCCGGTGACCCGAGGAGCGGGGGTGCTGGGTCATGCCTGGCCGAGGGCGCGCAGGATCTCGGGCCCGATCATCGTCACGTCCCCGGCACCCACGGTGAGGACGAGGTCGTCGGCGCGGACCAGCCCCGCCACGTGGCCGGCCACGGCCGACCAGGAGGAGACGACCGAGACGTCGGCGTCGGGACGGAGCTCGCGCAGGGCGTCCGCGACGAGCTGGGAGGAGACCCCGGGCATCGGGTCCTCCCGTGCGGCATAGACCTCCATCAGGACGACCACGTCGGCGGGCGCGAGGGCCGCGGCGAACTCCCGGGCGAAGTCACGGGTGCGTGAGTAGAGATGCGGCTGGAAGACCACGACGAGGCGGCCCTCACCCACGAGCTCGGCACCGGTGCTGACGACCGCGGCCACCTTGCCGGGGTTGTGCGCGTAGTCGTCGACCACGGAGACCCCGGCCGCCGAGCCCTTGGGCTCGAACCGGCGCCGCGTGCCGGTGAACCCGAACAGCCCGTCGAGGACGCGGGTGGGGTCCTGGCCGAGCCCATCGACGGCCACGGTGTAGGCGGCCGCCGCGTTGAGGAGGTTGTGTCGCCCCGGGATGTTGATCCGCAGGTTGCGGTCGACGCCGTCCTGGCCGGTGACCGTCACGCGGCCCATCAGGCCGCGGAACACCTCGCCCCGCAGGACGACGTCGGCCTCGGTCGACCAGCCGTAGGTGAGCACGCGGGTGCCTGCTGCCCGTGCGAGCCGGGCGAGCTCGCGGGAGCCCTCGTCGTCCTCGCAGGCGACCAAGAGGCCACCGGGCAGGATCGTGGCGGCGAAGGAGGCGTACGCCTCCCTGACCCGCTCGAAGCTCCCGTAGAAGTCGAGGTGGTCGGGCTGCACGTTGGTCACGACCGCGACCTCGGGTCGGTAGACGAGGAACGAGCCGTCGCTCTCGTCGGCCTCGGCGACGAAGACCTCGCCGGTCCCCCAGTGGGCGTTCGTGCCGTGCTTCGCGAGCTCCCCGCCCGCCGCGAACGACGGGTCGATGCCACAGTGCTGGAGCGCCACGGTGAGCATCGAGGTCGTCGTCGTCTTGCCGTTGGCGCCTGCGACGGCGACCCGGCGCGAGTCGGCCATCGTGCTGGCCAGCGCCTGCGAGCGGTGCAGCACCCGGAGACCCGCAGCGCGTGCGGCCACGAGCTCGATGTTGGACTCGCGGATCGCCGAGGAGATCACCACGGTGTCCTTGCCCTGCACGTATGCCGCGTCGTGGCCCACGTGGACGTCGGCCCCCTCGGCGGCCAGGGCGGCGAGCACCGGCGACTGCTTCGCGTCGGAGCCGCTCACCGAGCAGCCGCGGGCGAGCATCACGCGGGCCACGCCAGACATGCCGGCGCCACCGATGGCGATGAAGTGGATCGCCCCGAGCTCTTCCAGTGGAGGGATGGGCGCGGTGAAGTCGAAGCGGTCGTTGGCGCCGTTCATCGTTGCCCCGCAACGGATTCCGCGTAGGCAGCGAGGACCATGTCGGCGAGGAACTCGTCGGCGCCCCGCTCCCCCGTGGCGGCCGACGCCGCCGCCATGGCGTCGAGGCGGTCGCGGTCGGACACCAGCGGGACGAGGGTGCTGTCGATCCACGCCGGGGTCAGCGCCGCGTCCTCCACCAGCAGCCCACCACCTGCGGCCACGACGTCAGCAGCGTTGAACCGCTGCTCGCCGTTGCCGATCGGCAGCGGCACGTAGACCGCGGGGAGCCCGACCGCCGTGAGCTCGCAGACGGTGTTGGCACCGGCGCGCGCGACCACGAGGTCGGCGGCGGCATAGGCCAGGTCCATGCGGTCGGCGTAGGGCGCGACGACGTAGGGGGCTCCGGGACCGCCGGTGGCGACCTCGAACTCCTTGCCTGCGCCGGTCAGGTGCAGGACCTGCACCCCCGACGCCCGCAACGCGTCCACGCGGGCCTCGAAGGCCGTGTTGAGGCGCTGCGCCCCGAGCGAGCCACCGGTCACGAGGACGGTGGGCCACTGGGGGTCGAGCCCGAAGTGCGCGAGCCCCTCGGGGCGTGCCGCGACCCGGTCGAGCTGGGTGATCTCGCGGCGCAGCGGCATGCCGATGGCCGTGGCATGGGCGAGCTTGGTGCTCGCGAACGTGGTCGCGACGAACCGCGTCATCCGCGCCCCGAGGCGGTTGGCGAGCCCTGGGCGGGCGTTCTGCTCGTGCACCACCACTGGGACGTGCCGGCGCCGGGCCGCAAGGTAGGCGGGGGTGGAGACGTAGCCGCCGAAGCCGACGACGACCTGGGCCCCGGTGTCGGCGATGGCCTGCTCGGCCGCAGCGACGGCGGCGCGCAGGTTGCCCGGCAGGCGCAGCAGGTCTCCGGAGGGTCTGCGGGGCAGGGGCACCTTCGGCACGGTCAGCAACGGGTAGCCGCGCTCGGGGACCAGCCGCGCCTCGAGGCCCGACTCGGTGCCGAGCGCGGTGACGCGGATGTCCGGGTCGCGGCGGCGCAGGCAGTCGGCCAGGGCGAGCAGCGGGGAGACGTGACCAGCCGTCCCACCACCGGCCAGCAGGACCGACGAGGGAGAGTCAGCGGACATCAGCGACGTCCCCGACGCCCCGGCAGGACAGCAAGGGAGCGGCGGACCACGGAGGGCTTCGCCGACAGCGCCTCACGGCAGCCGGGCTCCTGGCGTGCGAAGGACAGCAGCATGCCGAGGGCGAACATCGTGGTCATGAGCGAGGACCCGCCGTAGGACACCAGCGGGAGCGGCACACCGATGACGGGGAGCAGGCCGATGACCGCGCCGATGTTGATGGTGGCCTGGCAGACGATCCAGGCCATCACCCCGGCGGTGGCGACCCGGACGAACGTGTCGTTGGAGCGCAACACGATGCGGTAGCAGACCAGCGCCAGGGCGCAGAACAGCCCGAGCAGCACGAGGGTGCCCGGCAGCCCCAGCTCCTCGCCGAGGATCGCGAAGATGAAGTCGTTGTGCGCCTCGGGCAGCCACTGCCACTTCTCGCGGCTGGCTCCGAGCCCGACACCCCACCAGCCGCCGTCGGCCAGCGCGTAGCGGCCGTGGAGGGTCTGGCGGTAGCCGCCGTAGGGGTTGGTGTCCTTGCCGAGCCAGACGTCGAACCGCTGCAGCCGGTTCGCGCTCGTCAGGACCATCGTCACCGCCAGCGCACCGAAGAGCGCCCCGCCGTAGACGAACATCCGGCGCGGCACCCCAGCCGCGAACAGCAGGGCCGCGACGATGCCACCCATCACCATGACGGTGCCGAGGTCGTGACCGAGCAGCACCAAGCCGATCGTGACGGCCGAGACCGGGAACAGGAACGGGACGACCACGTGGGCCATCCGGCCGAGCAGCTTGCGCTTGGCGGTCAGCACCGTGGCCCCCACCAGGACGAGCCCGACCTTGGCGAACTCCGACGGCTGGAGCGAGATCGGACCCACGGCGAGCCAGTTGCGGTTGCCGTTCACCGACACCCCGAGCGGCGTGAAGACGAGGAGCTGGAGGAAGAGGGCGCCCACGAGGATCGGCACCGAGAGCGCCTTCCACGCGCGCAGGGGCACCCGCGCGGCGACGATGATGGCGATCGCGCCCATCGCGGCGAACTGCAGCTGCTTGCGGAAGTAGACGTAGGGCGTCGCGTTGTCGGTCTGCACCAGGGACTTCACGGACGAGGCGGACAGCACCATGATCAGCCCGATGACCACGAGCACGATGGTGACGCTGAGCAGCACGTAGTAGCTCGTCACCGGGGAGTCGAGCCGCTGGAGCCAGCCGCCGACCCGGCCCGGCTCGTCCTGGGTCACCGAGGCGCGCGACCCGGTCCGCGCCCGCGGGGGTGCGGCGGTGGCACTGCTCACGGCTACTCCCCCGTGGACCCGGCGCGGCGGGCGACCGCCGCGGCAAAGGCGTCGCCCCGGGCACCGTAGTTGGGGAACATGTCCATCGAGGCCGCCGCGGGCGCGAGCAGCACGACGTCGCCGGGCTGGGCGAGCTCGGCTGCGCGCGCGACGACGGTCTCCATGACCCCAGTGTCCGTGCTCGGCACCTCGACGACCGGGACATCCGGCGCGTGTCGGGCCAACGCCTCGGCGAGCCTGGCGCGATCGGCCCCGATGAGGACCACGCCGCGCAGCTGCCCCACGGCGTCGCGCACGAGGTCCTCGACCTCGGCCCCCTTGAGCAGCCCGCCGGCGATCCAGACCACGTGCTCGAACGCGTGCAGCGACGCGGCCGCCGCGTGCGGGTTGGTGGCCTTGGAGTCGTCGACGTAACGGACCCCGTCGACCTCACCGCAGTCGGCGATGCGGTGGGGGTCGGGCGTGAACGCGCGCAACCCGTCGCGGACCGCCAACGGCGCGACGCCGTAGGACCGCGCCAGCGCCGCGGCCGCGAGGGCGTTGGCGAGGTTGTGGGGCGCCAGTGTCGCGGCGGCGCCACGGACGTCGTCGAGGGTGGCCAGCTCGGCCGCGGAGGTCTTGCGCTGCTCGACGAAGGCCCGGTCGGCGAGGATGTCGTCGACGACCCCCACCATCGACAGGGCCGGGGTGCCGAGGGTGAAGCCGATGGCACGGCACCCGTCCTGCACCTCGGCGTCCCTCACGAGCTGCTCGGTGACAGGGTCCTGCACGTTGTAGACGCAGGCGACCTTGGTGCGCGCGTAGACCTTGCCCTTGGCCCGCTGGTACTCCTCGAGCGACCCGTGCCAGTCGAGGTGGTCGGGGGCGACGTTGAGGCAGGCCGACGAGTAGGGGGCGATGGAGTCGGACCAGTGCAGCTGGAAGCTCGACAGCTCCACCGCGATGACGTGGTAGGGCTGGGGGTGGAGCACGGCCTCCAGGATCGGCGTGCCGACGTTGCCGGCCGCGGTGGCGCGCAGGCCGGCCGCCCGCAGCATCGAGGCGAGCATCTCGACCGTCGTCGTCTTGCCGTTGGTGCCGGTGATGGTCAGCCAGGGCGCGGGGCCCACCTCGGCACGCATCCGCCAGGCCAGCTCGACCTCGCCCCAGACGGGTATGCCGGCCTGCACGGCTGCGCGGAGCAGCGGCTGGTCGGGGCGCCACCCCGGTGAGGTGACGACGAGGTCGGGCACCTGGCCGGCCGGCATACCGGTCACGTGCTCGGGGCCCAGGCGCACGTCCACGCCGAGGATGTCGAGGATCCGGGCGCGCTCGCCGAGGGCGGTGTTGACCTCGGGGTCCCCACCGTCGACCCCGACCACGCGGGCTCCTCGTTCGTGCAGCGCATCGGCGGCGGCGAAGCCGCTCACGCCGAGACCGGCGACGACCACGTGGATGCCGCCCCAGTCGGCGCCGCCGTTGGTGAGCCCGTCGAGCCGCCCGGTCACGCTGCGCCCACCACCCACTCGGCGTAGAACAGGCCGAGTCCGAGCGCGACGAAGAGCCCCGCGATGATCCAGAACCTGATGACGATGGTGACCTCGTTCCACCCGAGCAGCTCGAAGTGGTGCTGCAACGGGGCCATCCGGAAGACCCGCTTGCCGGTCATCTTGAACGACCCGACCTGGATGATCACCGAGAGGGTGATCGTCACGAACAGCCCACCCAGGATGACGACGAGCAGCTCGGTGCGGGTGGTGATGGCCAGACCGGCCAGCCCCCCGCCGAGCGCGAGCGATCCGGTGTCTCCCATGAAGATCTTCGCCGGTGAGGCGTTCCACCACAGGAAGCCGAAGCAGGCACCCATGGCGGCGGCCGCCACCACCGCCAGGTCTCTCGAGTCGCGGACCTCGTAGCACTTCAGCCCCGGCGTCGTCTGGCAGTTCTGGTTGCCCTGCCAGATGCCGATGAGGACGTAGGCCGCGAACACCATCACCGAGGCGCCGGTCGCCAGCCCGTCGAGGCCGTCGGTGAGGTTCACGCCGTTGGACGTGCCCGCGATCATGATGTTGGCCCAGATGATGAAGAGGATCAGGCCCAGCAGCGTGCCGGCGAACGCCAGGTTGATGGGTGTGTCACGCACGAACGAGATGTGCGTGGACCCCGGCGTGCGGTTCTTGGTGTTGGGGAACTGCAGCACCAGCACCGCGAACACGACCGCCACGAGGGTCTGGCCGGCCAGCTTCTCGCGGGAGCGCAGCCCGAGGCTGCGCTGCTTGGTGATCTTGATGTAGTCGTCGAGGAAGCCGACCAGGCCCAGCCCGGCCATGAGGAACAACACGAGCACGCCGCTCCACGTCAGCGGCGTGCCGGTGATGACGTGCGCGAGCCCGTATGCCGCGAGGCTGGAGCCGATGATGACCGCGCCACCCATGGTGGGCGTGCCGCGCTTGGTGTGGTGCGACGTGGGGCCGTCGTCGCGGATGAACTGGCCGTACCCGCGGCGGACGAGGAACTTGATGAACATCGGGGTGCCGAACAGCGCGCCCACGAGGGAGATGACGGCAGCGAGCAGCACCGCCTTCACGTCGTGCCCTCCTCGCTGTTGTCCGCGCTGTTCCCGGCGCTGGTGTCCGTGCGGCTCGCTGCGCCGGTGGTGTCCGCGCCGTCGCTCGCCAGTCTGTCTCCGAGCCACCGTAGTCCGGCATCGCGGCTGGACTTGAACAACACGACGTCACCGGGACGAAGTTCTTGGGCGAGCAGGGCGTAGGCGGCCTCCGCGTCGGGCACCCAGACCGCCTCGTCGCCCCACGACCCTTCGTGCTGGGCGCCCGAGGCCATCGGTCGGGCGGTGTCTCCCACCACGACGAGCCTGGCGATGTTGAGCCGCACGGCGAGCCGGCCGATCGCGTCGTGCTCGGCCGTGGAGTCGTCACCCAGCTCGAGCATCGACCCGAGCACGGCCCAGGTCCGGCGGGCCGGAGCGGTGTCAGCGCCGCCGCGTCCGCCGCCCATCGCCACCAGCGCCTTGAGGGCGGCGCGCATCGAGTCGGGGTTGGCGTTGTAGGCGTCGTTGACGACCGTCACGCCGTCGGCGCGCTCGGTGACCTCCATCCGCCAGCGGGAGACCGGCGTCGCCGTGGCCAGGGCGGAGACGATGTCAGGCAGCTCCAGGCCGCACTCGAGGGCGGCAGCGACGACGGCCAGCGCGTTGCCGACGTGGTGCTCGCCGTGCAGCGGCAAGGTCACCTCCGCACTGGCATCCCGGGTCGTCACCCGGAAGGTCGGCCGACCCGACTCGTCGAGCGTGGTGTCCGTGGCCCGCACGTCGGCCTCTGCTCCTGACCCCACCAGCTGCACGCGGGCGACGGTCGTGGAAGCCATGGCTCGGACCGCCGGGTCGTCGACGTTGAGCACCGCGAGGCCGGTGGCCGGGAGGGCTTGCACGAGCTCCGCCTTGGCCACTGCGATCGCCTCGCGCGACCCGAACTCCCCCACGTGGGCTGTGCCGACGTTGAGCTCGATTCCTATGCGGGGCGGGGCGATTCGCGTGAGGTAGGCGATGTGGCCCACGCCCCGGGCACCCATCTCCACGACGAGGAACCGAGTCTGCGGCTCGACCCGGAAGACGGTCAGCGGCACGCCCACCTCGGAGTTGAGCGACCCGACCGGGGCGACGGTCGGCGCGGCGCTGGACAGCACGCTGGCGAGCAGGTCCTTGGTGGAGGTCTTGCCGGACGAGCCGGTGATGCCGATGACGGTGAGGTCGGGGTGACGGTCCACGACGGCGCGCGCGAGGGACGCCAGCCCGTCCTGGATGTCGTCGACGACCACGCACGGCAGCTCGTCGACGGGACGGGTGGTCATCGCCGCCACGGCGCCCAGCCCAGCGGCCGAGGCGACGAACTGGTGACCGTCCAGCTGCTCACCGATGCGGGCGATGTAGAGACCACCGGGCCCGGCCTCGCGGGAGTCGGTGACGACGGGTCCGTCGACGACCAGGGAGGCGGCGGCCCGGTCGTCGAGGCCGTGCAGGCGTCCACCGGTGACCTCGGCGATCTGCGCCAGGGACATCGGGATCATCGCTCTCCCCCGTCTGAGTCGTGCGGGTCCTCGCCCAGGAGGGACTCGAGGGCGCGTCGGGCCTCGTCCCGGTCGTCGAAGGGATGCACCGTGCCGGCGATCTCCTGACCGGTCTCGTGGCCCTTGCCGACGATGGCGACGACGCTGCCCAGGCCGGCCTCGTGGGCGGCGCGGACGGCCTGCGCGATGGCGCTCGCCCGTCCCTCGACGTCCCGCAGCGTGGCGGACCTGCCGGCGGCGCGGGCGCCGTCGAGGACCGCAGCGCGGATCGCCTCGGGCGCCTCGGACCTCGGGTTGTCGTCGGTGACCACGACGAGGTCGGCCCCCTCGGCGGCAGCGCGTCCCATCGCGGCCCGCTTGCCGCGGTCGCGGTCTCCCCCGGCGCCCAGCACGACGACCAGTCGTCCGCTCGTCGCGGGCCGCAACGCCTTGAGCGCCGCGGCGACCGCGTCGGGGGTGTGGGCGTAGTCGACGACGACGAGCGGCAGGTCGGCCGCGGCGCCCTGTGCGGTCGTGGGACCGCCCAGCCGTCCGACGACGACTCGCTCCATCCGGCCGGGCACGTGGGGGTCGACGAGGAGTGCCCGCTGGGCGTCGTCGGCGGGGATCCCTGCGGAGAGCAGGGCCAGCGCGGCCATCGCGGTATTGACGCGGTTGAAGTCACCGGGCAGCGCCGAGCGCAGGTGCAGCGTGGTCGACCCGTCGGACAGCGTGAAGGTGGCCGGGTCCTCCTCCCCCGCCACGAGGCGCCAGTCGGCGTCGACGTCGGCCAGCGAGGTCAGCGTGGTCACGGGCACCGTGGAGATGGTGGCCAGCTCCCGGCCCCACTCGTCGTCGACGCAGACGATGCCGGTGCGCGACCGCTGGGGGGTGAACAGGTCGGCCTTGGCCAGGAAGTAGTCGCGCATCGTCGGGTGGAAGTCGAGGTGGTCCTGGGACAGGTTGGTGAACAGCGCGACGTCGTAGACGACCCCGTCCACGCGGTGCTGGCTCAGGGCGTGGCTCGAGACCTCCATCACGCAGGAGTCGATGCCGCGCTCGGTCATCACGGCGAGCAGGGCGTGCAGGACGGTGGCCTCCGGGGTCGTCCGGACGCTCTTGATCCGCTCGTCGCCGATGCGGGTCTCCACGGTGCCGATGAGGCCGGTCGTGTGACCCAGCGCGAGGAGCGCCGAGTTGACGAGGTAGGCCGTGGTGGTCTTGCCGTTCGTCCCGGTCACGCCGTACATCCGCAGCGGGAGGTCCACCGTCCCGTAGACCAGCGAGGCCACCTGGCCCACGTGGCTGCGGGGGTCCTCGACCACGACCAGCGGCAGGTCGATGCCGTCGGCGTCCAGGGCTTCGGCACCAGCCGCGTCGGTGAGCACGGCGACGGCGCCGGCGTCCCGTGCCCCCGCGGCATACCTCGCGCCGTGGGTGTTGGCCCCGGGAAGGGCCGCGTAGAGGTCTCCCTCGACCACGTCCTGCGACGAGAGGGTCACGCCTGTGACCTCGCGGTCGGGACCCGCCAGCTCACCACCGACCAGGGAGGCCACCGCAGCGAGGGTGGCGTGCGGGGACGACGGACGGGGTGATGACACGGACAGCGAGCCTACCGTCAGCGGGAGGCGCCGGATGCCCCCGACCTCCGGTCGCGGAGCACCGTGGTGTCACTCGCGGGCGGAGTCTTGTCGACGCGGATCTTCGCCACCGGGGAGGTGGTGCCCGTCGGCGGGATCTGGAGCTCCTGGAGCGCGTAGGTCATCACGTCGTGGAAGACCGGCCCGGCGACCACGCCGCCGAAGTAACCCTTGATCGGTCGCTGCAGCGTGACCGCGACGACGATCTCGGGGTCGTCCGCGGGGGCGAACCCGATGAAGCTGGCGGTCTTGCCCGAGTAGCCACCGACCCGCGCGTCGTAACGGTCGGCGGTGCCCGTCTTGCCGGCCACGCGGTAGCCGGGGATCTTGGCCTCGGGCGCGGTGCCCTCCTTGCCGACGACGCCCTCGAGCATGTCGCGCACCTGCTTGGCCGTCTCGGGCGAGACCACCTTCACGGGGGCCGGCTTCTCCGTCGGGGTGAAGCCGCCCTTGCCGTCGCCGGTGGCGGCCACGATCCGCGGCGGGATCCGGACGCCGTCGTTGGCGATGGTCTGGAAGACCCCGGCGGCCTGCAGGGCGTTGACCGACAGGCCCTGACCGAAGAGCACCGTGTAGCGCTGGGAGCCGTTCCAGTCCTTGACGTTGGTCAGCAGACCGGGACCCTCACCGGGGAAGCCCATCCCGGAGGTCTGGCCGAGGCCGAACTTCTTGAAGTAGTCGTACATCGTCGACGCCTTGACCTTCTCGCCAGCCAGGATGGTGCCGATGTTGCTGGACTGCGCGAGGACCCCGGCGAAGGTGAGGTACTCGGTCGGGTGGTCGTGGCTGTCCTTGAACTCCGTGGCGGCGCGGCGGATGCGGTTGGGCACCTCGACCACGGTGGACGGCGTGACCACGCCCTGCTCGATCGCGGCGGCGGCCGTCATTACCTTGCCCGTCGAACCCGGCTCGTAGACGTCGTTGAAGGCCTTGTTGGTCCAGTTCGCACTGGACTGCCCGGGCTGGTTGGGGTCGAAGGTCGGGTAGGACGCGACGGCGAGCAGCTCGCCGGTCTTGACGTTCTCGACGACCACCGTCCCGGAGAGGGCCTGGGTCTCGATCACCTTCTGCGCCACGGCGTTCTGGGCGAACCACTGCAGGTCGGAGTCGATGGTCAGCTGCACCTCGCGACCGGGGACGGGGTTGATCGTCTCCTGGCGGGCGTTGGGGATCGGCCGGCCGTCCTGCGACTGCTCGAAGATGGTCTTGCCCGACGTGCCCTTGAGGGTCTTGTCCATCAGGACCTCGAGCCCGCCACCGGCCGAGCCGTCCGACTGGACGAAGCCGACGAGGGCCGATGCGGCGGTGGAGGTCGGGTAGACGCGGTCGGACGTCGCCTCGGAGTAGATCCCGTTGATGCCGAGCTGGGAGATCTTGCGCCAGTTGAGGGGCGTGACGTTCTTCTGCAGGATGCGGTACTTCGCCTTGCCGTCCAGCTCCTTGGTCAGGCTGGCCACGGGGATGCCGAGCAGCGGTGACAGGTCGGCTGCGGCACCGGCCACGCCCACCGTCGTGAGCTTGCCGTTGACGGTCTTCTTGTAGAAGGGCACCGCAGTCTGGTCGACGGTCACGGTGCGCCGCTCGATGCTCGAGGCGAGGATCGTGCCGTTGCGGTCGGTGATCGAGCCACGCAGCGCAGGCAGGGGGATCGTCGCGGTACGCGACGACTGGGCATCCTTGGAGACCGCCGAGGCGTCGAAGCCCTGCAGGCGCAGCAGCTGCGCGCCGAAGATGCTGAAGATGAACAGGACGGCGACCGTCATGGTGCGCATCCGGCGACGCGGGCTGGACCCGTCGAGGCCGACCTTGCGCCGACCCGGCGGGCGCGGCGGCGAGGCCGGTCGCTGGGCCGCGCGCGCGGGCTTGGTGGCCGTGGCCTTGGGCGGTTTGCTCGACCCGCTGGTCTTGGTGGCCTTGCTCGGCTTCGCCTTGCCGGGGCCGGGCTGCCTGCGCGCGGCCGTGGCGCGGGGGTCGCCGGCCTTGGGGTGCGGTGCGCCGGTGCGGGCACCACGAGGACCCGGGGACGCAGTGGGGCGCGGGGCTCCGGGGCGGCTGCCTCGGGTCTGCGTCACTGGGTACCTCGCGTCCTTGTCCTGGGTGCCGTGGCTGGGGGGTGGTCGAGCAGTGGGGTCAGTGCGCGGCAGTCGGCGTGGGGCCCGGCTTCTTCGCCTTGGTGGTCGTGGTGCTCGTCGTGGTGTTGGTCTTCGCGTTGACACTCGTGACCGTGGTCTGGACCGAGCCGTCGGGCTTGGTCACCACCACCGTCGTCGTCGTCACATCCCCCTTCTTCGTGACGCGGGTCGACGGCTCGCTGGGCTTGGTCGTCCCGGCCCGCAACGCCTTGGCCGACACCACCGCAGGAGCCGTCACCACGGTAAAGCCGCTCTCCTTCTTCGCCGGCTTCGCCACGCCGAGGACCTTGCCGTCCGACAGCCGCAGGAACGCAGCGGAGTCGGCCGGGACCATGCCCAGCCGGGTCGCCCGCGTCGCGAGGTTCGCGGGGCTGCGCTGGGCGTCGATCGCCTGGGTCAGGGCGTCCTGGGTGTCGGCGAGCTCGCCGGAGGTCGACTGCAGGTTGTGGAGGGTGAACGACCCCTCGGCCATGGCGGTGTTGAGCATGAGCAGGCCGAACAGCCCCGCGCACAGCAGGGTCATGCAGAACGCGGCGAAGACGCCGTTGCCCGGGTGCCCCACGGCAGCCGGGACGACCCGCAGCGGTTGCGGAGGGGCGACCCTCCGGGCGGGGGCCCGAGATGCGACCCTCGCCGTCGCAGTCTGCTGCTGGCTCATCGGTGCGTTCCCTTCGTGGTGCTGGGGTTGGTATGGGTGGCAGGAGTGCTTCGGGTGCGCTCGGCGGCGCGCAGGCGCACCGAGGCGGATCGGGGGTTGCTGGCCTGCTCCTCGGCGCTCGCCTCTTCGGCGCCCCGGGTCAGCAGCCGCAGGTATGCCGCGTGCTCGGGCAGCTCGACCGGGAGCCCTTGGGGGCTGCTGCCCTTGGCGCCGGCGGTGAGGACGCGCTTGGTGATGCGGTCCTCGAGCGAGTGGTACGACAGGACCGCGATGCGTCCACCGACGGCCAGCGAGTCGATCGCGCGCGGCAGGGCCGCTGCCCAGACCGACAGCTCCGCGTTGACCTCGATGCGCAGGGCCTGGAAGGTGCGCTTGCCCGGGTGTCCCCCGCTCTTCTGCGACGCCGCGGGGACCACCTTCTTGAGCAGGTCGACGAGTCGCCCAGAGGTGGTGAAGGGCTCGGCCTCGCGCTCGCGGACGATGGCCGCGACGATCTTGCGGGCGAACCGCTCCTCGCCGAAGTCGCGCAGCACGGTCTCGAGGTCGCTGGCGTCGTAGGTGTTGAGCACCTCGGCGGCGGTGAGCCCGGCCGACTGGTCCATCCGCATGTCCAGCGGTGCGTCCTGGCTGTACGAGAAGCCACGGTCGGTCTCGTCGAGCTGGAGCGAGGACACCCCCAGGTCGTAGAGCGCGGCGTCGAGGTGGTCCACCCCCGCCTCGGCGAGGGCGCGCGGCACGTCGTCGTAGACGGCGTGGACGAAGGTGACGCGACCGGCATACGGCTCGAGCCGCTCGGCCGCGAGCGCCAGGGCCTCCTGGTCGCGGTCGATGCCCACGACGTGCGCGGCGGGGCAGCGCTCGAGGATGGCCTCGGCGTGGCCTCCCATGCCGAGGGTCCCGTCGAGGTAGACGGCGCCGGGCGCCTCGAGGGCCGGGGCCAGCAGCTCGACGATGCGGTCGCGAAGAACGGGAACGTGCCGGTCGGCGGCCATTCCTCGTGCGTTCATCGACATCTCCTGCTGGACGGTGCTGGTGCGGTGTGGCTTCGGTGCGGTGCTGCTGGGTGCGGTGCTGGCTGGTGTGGCTTCGGTGCGGTGTGGCTGCGGTGCTGCTGGGGTGGCCCTGCGGTCAGGTCTCCATCCGCTCCAAGGGATGCGGCCCGGGACGGGGGAAGTCGTCCCGGGAAGCGAAGCGGCTGGAGACCTGGCTCCAGGGGCACGGTCAGAGGAGTCCGGGGATGACCTCCTCGGACTGGTCGGAGAAGCCCTGCTCGGTGGACTCGAGGTAGGCGTTCCACGCCGTGGTGTCCCAGACCTCGACGCGTGAGCCGGCACCGATGACGGTGCACTCGCGGGTGAGGCCGGCGTAGGCGCGCAGGGTGGCAGGGATGGTGACGCGGCCCTGCTTGTCCGGCACCTCGTCGGAGGCGCCCGAGAGGAAGACACGGGTGAAGTCGCGAACGGCCTTGCTCGTGGTCGGGGCCGCCTGCATCTGCTGGGTGACCTTGAGGAACTCGTCCATCGGGAAGACGTAGAGGCAGCGCTCCTGGCCCCGGGTCACGACCAGCCCGTCGGACATCCGGTCGCGGAACTTGGCGGGCAGGAAGAGCCGGCCCTTGTCGTCGAGTCGGGGGCTGTGCGTCCCGAGAAACATCACGCCCACCTCCCCTGCCGACCCGGTCGAGGACCCCACGGTCCTCTCGTTTCCCCCACTTTACTCCACCGTCACCCGCCAAGGCAGCCACTTTGCCCAACTTCTCACCCCAAGTTCTATGTTTCTGCAGGTCAGAGTGGTGGTGGAAAGTGGTGCAAGATCCTCACCGTTAGGCCGATCGGGTCTCGGACGACTCCCGAGACGGCCGGCAACAGCCGCGCACCGCCTCCCCGCGCGGCCCCATCCGCCGGCCCAGCGGTGCCGAACGACGGGTGGAGCCGTCTTCACAGGTCACGAGACGGCATACCCCCTGTTTTGGTGGTGCGTTGTGGGGGAAGATCGATCGACCACCCGGAGGGGACGCAACGTGGCGGCCATGGGGACGACGGAAGGACAGCCGGTGCAAGCCAGGCACGAGGACGACGGCACCAAGCAGGCAGCACCCACGACACCAGTGGGCACCACCAAGCCGGAGAGCCTGCTCTCCCTCCCCGCGGGGTCACCCGCCTCCCTGGGGCAGGTGACCGAGGTCGCCGGACGGCTGGCGCGGGCCATCAACACCGTGATCGAGGGCAAGCCCGACGTCGTGCACACGGCGATCACCGTCCTGCTCGCCGAGGGCCACCTCCTGCTTGAGGACGTGCCCGGCGTCGGCAAGACCATGCTGGCCAAGACCCTGGCCCGGTCGATCGACTGCTCCGTGCGACGGGTGCAGTTCACCCCCGACCTGCTCCCCAGCGACATCACCGGCGTCAGCGTGTTCAACCAGGACGTCCGCGACTTCGAGTTCCGGCCCGGCGCGATCTTCGCCAACGTCGTCGTCGGCGACGAGATCAACCGTGCCTCACCGAAGACGCAGTCGGCCCTGCTCGAGTCGATGGAAGAGGGCCAGGTCACCGTCGACGGCCAGACCTACGACCTCCCCAAGCCGTTCATCGTGATGGCCACCCAGAACCCCATCGAGATGGAGGGCACCTACCCCCTCCCCGAGGCCCAGCGCGACCGCTTCATGGCCCGTATCTCCCTCGGGTACCCGTCCTCGCGCGCCGAGGTCGCGATGCTCGACAGCCACGGGCAGGTCTCCCCGCTCGAGACCCTGCAGCCGGTGACCGACGCCGCGACGGTCTCGGCGATGGTCCGGGCGGTGCGCTCGGTGTTCACCAGTGACGCGATCAAGCAGTACATCGTGGACCTGTCGGCCGCCACCCGCTCGAGCTCGGCGCTGCGGCTCGGGGCCTCCCCCCGCGCCACCCTGCACATGCTCCGTGCCTCCCGCGCGCACGCCGCGCTGGAGGGACGCGACCACGTACTGCCGGACGACGTCCAGTCGATCGTGCTTCCGGTCCTGGCCCACCGCATCATCCCCACGGGTGAGACCCAGCTCGCGCGACGCAGCACCGGGGAGGTCTTGCAGGACCTCATGCGGCGGGTGCCCGTCCCGGCCTCCGGCCGCTGAGGGGCGGCCGTGCGTCGAATCCGAGACCTGCTCACGACCCGCGGTCGTGCGTTCGTCGCGGCGGGAATCACGTTGGTGCTGTGCGGGATCGGGCTCGGCTTCACCGACCTCACCCGGATCGGTGTGCTGCTCGTCGCCCTCCCCCTCCTCAGCGGACTGCTGATGCGCCGGCACGACCTGCGGTTCGCGCTCGAGCGCACCGCCGTGCCGGGACGCATCCAGGTCGACGAGCAGTCCCTGGTCACGCTCGCCATCGAGAACGCCGGCGGTGGGGCCAGCCCCCTGCTGATGGCGGAGGAACAGCTCGACTACGCCCTCGGCGACCGGCCCCGCTTCGTGGTGCCGCGCCTGCGCCGCGGTGACCGGCAGGAGGTGCACTACTCGGTGCGCTCCCACGTGCGCGGGCGGCATCGGCTGGGCCCGCTCGGGGTCCGGTTGCGTGACCCGTTCGGCCTGAGCACGCGCGTGGCCGCGATCTCGGGGTCGAGCGACATCCTCGTGCTGCCGAAGATCGTGCCGCTCGGCGGCGGACAGCCCCCGGGCAGCGGGGTCGGCGCCGAGGGCGCCATCCCGCACATGGTGGCCCTGCACGGCGAGGACGACGTGTCGATCCGCTCCTACCGCGACGGCGACGACCTGCGTCGCATCCACTGGCCGGCGACGGCCAAGACCGGCGAGCTGATGGTCCGCCAGGAAGACCGACCTGCGCGTCGCCGCGCCGCGATCGTCCTCGACTCGCGAGCGCGTGGGCACCACGGCTCCGGCACGTCCGGCTCGTTCGAGTGGGGCGTGACCGCGTGCGCCTCGGTCGCCGCGCACCTGCTCGACCAGGGGTATGCCGTGCACCTCATCAGTGACGAGACCGCCGAGGACAGCCGGGCGGCCAGTGCCATGGAGGTCGACCCGATGCTCGACGTCCTGGCGATGGCCGAGACCGGATCGGACGACCAGTTCGGCGACGTCCTCCAGTCCGCCCACCCGGTGACCGCCTTCGGCGGCCTGGTCCTGGCCGTCGTCACCGACCTCGACGAGGAGCTCGCCCGTCGGGTGGCCTCGCTGCGCCAGCCCGGTGGGACCGCGCTGGCCATCGTGCTGGACCCCGACGGCTTCACCGCCACCCGGCGACACCGGGCCGGCAGCAGCGACGAGCTCACCTGCGTGCCCGTGCTCCGCGGTGCGGGGTGGACGGTGGCCGTCGTCGGCGCGGGTGACGACCTGCCCTCGGTCTGGGGAGTGCTCTCCGGGTCGACGAGCCGGGTGGGTGTGGCATGACCCGCGGACGCCTAGCCGACTCGCTGATCGCGGGCGCGTGCTCCGCCGTCGTCGCGTGGCCGTTGACCACCCTCTTCACGCCGAACACGTGGATCCGGCCGACCCTGGCCATGGTGCTGGCCGTCGTCGTGGTCGGGGTGGTGGGCCGGATGCTCACGAGCTCCTGGGTCGCGATCGCCACCGCCCAGCTCGTCGGCGTCATCCTGGCCGCCGGCTGGGTCTACGGGCGCGGACACCTCTGGCACGGCCTCCCCTACACCGACACCGTCCTCGCCTTCAACAACCTCCTCGTCGAGGCCCGCGAGACCATCCAGAACTACGCCGCCCCTGCCCCGACCGGCCGCGGGATCACCCTGGCCATCGGCCTGGCCATCGGTGTGGTCGCCGTCGTCGTCGACCACCTCGCGGTCATGCGGCGGTCCCCCGCGTTGGCCGGGCTGCCCCTGTTGACCGCCTTCCTCATCTCGGCCTCGAACTCGGGCAACTCCCTGCACCCCATGTTCTTCGTGGCCGCGGGGGGCCTGTGGCTGCTCATGCTGGGGCGGCAAGGCATCGCCTCGCTCCGGAGGTGGAGCACCACCGTGCCGATGAGCACGACGGGGCGCCGGAACACCGAGGACCACGACGGGGCGTACGGCTATGCCGCGGTGGGCCGGAGCCTGGCCGTCGCCGGGCTCGTGGCCGCGGTCGTCGTGCCGGTGGTCATCCCGCACTTCCCGACCCGTTACCTCATCGACGGCCTCGGCCGCTCCAACGAGGCCACCGGCTTCAGCGACGGTCAGGTGGGGCTGAAGTCCACCCTCGACCTGACCAAGAGCCTCAAGACCTTGTCGAAGGCGCCCGTCCTCAGCTACACCACCAACGCCGCCATCCTGACTCCCCTGCGGGTCGGGGTGCTCGAGGACTACCAGGGCGACACCTGGCGGACCGGGCGCGACGAGGTCGACTACAGCCGGCAGAGCTCGGTGCCCCTGCCAGCAGAGCTCGGTGACGACGTGCCCCGCGAGACCTACCGGATCTCGGTCGAGGACTCGCGCATCGAGGCTCCGCAGATCGCCGCCCCCACCCCCCTCGTGACCGCCGACCTCGGCCGGATCAGCTGGGGCCTGGACCGCACCACCTCGGTCGCCGTCGTCAACCGCTCGGCCAGCTCCTACAGCTTCACCTACCTCGCCCTCAACCCGACCCAGGCATCACTGGCCCAGTCGCGGCAGGGACCGACGGGTGGGTTCCTGCGCGAGGACCTGCGGGTCGACCCCGACTCGCAGGAGATCGTCAGCAAGACGGTCGGTGAGGTCGTGCCGCAGGACGCGAGCCGCATCGAGGCTGCGCGGGCCATCCAGAAGTACCTGCGCACCGACGGCGGGTTCCGGTACTCCCTCGACCTCCCCGAGACGGTGAAGAACGACCTGGGGCAGGACGAGCGCCCCGACGCGATCTCCCTCTTCCTGCGCAGCAAGGTCGGCTACTGCGTCCAGTTCGCCACGGCCATGGTGATGATGGCGCGCGAGGCCGGGATCCCTGCTCGCATGGCGATCGGCTTCCTGCCCGGCACCGCCGACCGCGGGACCTACACGGTGCGCGGGTCCGACGCCCACGCCTGGCCCGAGCTGTACTTCGAGGGCATCGGCTGGCTGCGGTTCGAACCCACGCCGTCTGGCACCCAGAGCACGGTCGCCCCGCCCTACTCGCTGGCGCCGACCACCCCCGGCACCGACCCGACGTCGACCAGCACCGCCACCGGCGGGGCGACCGCGCAACCGACCCGCCCCGACGGCGCCAACGACCCCGGAGCCACCGACCCGACCAAGACCACCGGCAGCGACTCGGGCCTCGGCAGCTGGTTCGGCCCCCAGACCCGCAGCCTCGTGCTGTGGATCCTGCTGGGGATCGTCATGGGCCTCTTCGGGTCGCTGGCTGTACCGCTCGCCGCCCGGAGCCGGTTCCGGCGCAGGCTGCGGCACGCGCCGGACGAGTCGACCCGGGTCGAGATCGAGTGGCAGGCGATGACCGAGCGGATCGGCGACCTCGGCGTCATCCCGCCACGAGGCAGCACCCCACGTCAGGCCGGCCGGTTCTACCAGCGGGAGGCATACCTCGAGGGTGACCAGACCGAGGCGCTGCGCCGCGTCGTGTCCGGGGTGGAGACCTCGCGCTACGCACCTCCCGGGTCGACCGTCACCGACATCCGCACGGACACGCAGACCGTCGTCAAGGCCGTCTCCGGCGTGCGGCGGCGCAAGGACCGGCTGCGCGCCGCCTGGTGGCCGACCGAGGGTCTGCTCGAGTGGCGCGACCGCCGCGCGGCCGTGGCTCGCGTGGTGCGGCGCCCGCTCGACCGGTTCCAGGACTGGCGCGACGCGCGCCGCGACTACCGCGCGTAGCCGCGACGCGGCATACCGGACCCCGGCACACGGCGAAGGGCCCCCGAGACTCTCGGGGGCCCTTCGTGCGTACTGCTCTGCTCTCGGTCCAGCCTCGTCAGTCCAGGTAGTCGCGCAGGACCTGGCTGCGGCTCGGGTGGCGCAGCTTGCTCATCGTCTTGGACTCGATCTGGCGGATCCGCTCACGGGTCACGCCGTAGACCTTGCCGATCTCGTCGAGCGTCTTCGGCTGGCCGTCGGTCAGGCCGAAGCGCATCGAGACCACGCCGGCCTCACGCTCGGAGAGCGTGTCGAGCACCGAGTGCAGCTGCTCCTGCAGCAGCGTGAAGCTGACCGCGTCGGCGGGCACGACGGCCTCGGAGTCCTCGATGAGGTCACCGAACTCGCTGTCGCCGTCCTCACCCAGGGGCGTGTGCAGGGAGATCGGCTCGCGACCGTACTTCTGGACCTCCACGACCTTCTCCGGGGTCATGTCGAGCTCCTTGGCGAGCTCCTCCGGGGTGGGCTCGCGCCCGAGGTCCTGGAGCATCTGGCGCTGCACGCGGGCCAGCTTGTTGATGACCTCGACCATGTGCACGGGGATGCGGATGGTGCGGGCCTGGTCGGCCATCGCGCGGGTAATCGCCTGGCGGATCCACCACGTCGCGTAGGTCGAGAACTTGTAGCCCTTGGTGTAGTCGAACTTCTCGACCGCACGGATCAGACCGAGGTTGCCCTCCTGGATCAGGTCGAGGAAGAGCATGCCGCGGCCGGTGTAGCGCTTGGCCAGCGAGACCACGAGACGCAGGTTGGCCTCGAGCAGGTGGTTCTTGGCCTTCTTGCCGTCCTGGGCGATCCACCAGAGCTCGCGCTTGAGCTTCATCTCGATCTTGTCGCCCGAGTTGAGCCGCTCCTCGGCGAACAGGCCGGCCTCGATGCGCTTGGCGAGCTCGACCTCCTGCTCGGCGTTGAGGAGGGCGACCTTGCCGATCTGCTTGAGGTAGTCCTTGACCGGGTCGGCGGTGGCGCCGGCGGTGACGACCTGCTGCACGGGAGCGTCGTCCTCGTCGTCGTCGCGCAGGACGAAGCCGGCGCCCTCGGACTCCTCGTCCTTCTTGTCGTCGTCCGTCTCGTCCTCGACGACGACGTCCTCGAGCTCGGACTCGACCACCTCGGTGGGCTCGGCCTCCACGACCTCGTCGTCACCAGCCGCGGGGGTGGCGTCGTCTGCGGCGCCCTTGGCGGCCGCCTTGGTGGCGGTCTTCGCCGCGGTCTTGGTGGCCGTCTTCCTGGCGGCCGGTGCGGACTCGCCTGCGGCGGCGGCGGCTGCCTTCTTCGTCGTGGTCGCCTTGGCCGGGGCCGCCTTCGCCGCCTTCGTGGTCGTCTTGGCCGCGGTCGCCTTGGCCGGGGCCAACTCGTCGGCCTTGGCCTCGACCTTGGTCGCGGTCTTGGTCGCGGCGGTCTTCGGCGCAGCCTTCTTGGCCGGCGCGGTGGCCGTCTTCTTGCGGGTGCTGGTGGCAGCCACCGCACGCGAGGCGGTCGCCGAGTCGAGGGTCACGTGGATCCCCTGCTCGTCCAGCGAACGCAGCACAGCCTTCATCCTCTTCGGTGCGATCTCGGCCCCCTCGAGGGCGTCACGCAGCTGCGCGCTGTCGACGGAGCCGTTGGTACGGCCCTGCTTGAGCAGCTTCTGCAGCGCGGGGTGGGAGAACTCCTGGGGGAGAGACGGTGCGGGGCTCGCAGCCTTCTTGGACACAGGCGACACGGACTACCTTTCGTCGCGGACTCGCGGCACGGCGCACGTCATCACAGCCATGCTTTGAGGGGATGTCTGTGACAACAACGGCGGGAGTGGAAGTATTGCGGAGACCGCTCGGGCTGACCCGTCGAGACCTCGTTGATGACATTGTAAAACGAGATGCCCCCAGAACCCGCATCGGCGTCACGGATGGCGCCGAACGTCGCGGCGACACCGGTCGCCGACGGCCGCAGCAGGTCGATCGGGCTGCTCGGTCAGGCGTCAGCCTTGACGGCCAGCACCGGGCAGGAGGCGTCGAGCAGGATGCGCTGGGCGTTCGAGCCCAGGATCAGCTTGCCGACCGGGGTGCGACGACGCAGCCCGATGACGATGAAGTCGGCGTTCTCCTCCTCGGCCACCGCGATGAGGTCCTCGGCCGGCTCGTTGCCCCGCACCAGCTGACGCACCTCGTGCTCCAGACCCTCCTCGTCGAGCTCGCCCTGGATGCGCCTGAGCTCGGTCTCGAAGCGGTTGGCCTCCTCACCGTCGAAGTCGCGCCCACCACGCTGGGAGTTGATGACGATGAGCTTCGACTTGCGAAGCAGGGACTCGTCAGCAGCGCGACGCAGGGCCGCACGCCCTTCCTTCGTCGGGACATATCCCACAACGATGGCCACGGGGGACCTCCTACGGTCTGTTCATCGGCCCAGGGTTGGCCGGGGCGGTATTGACCGGAGCCTCGTTGCTCCGACCATGGTGCCCGTGCGGCCGCAGCCGCTGCGCCGACCGTACCGGAAATCCCCCGGTCAGGCAGGCGCAGCCAGCACCTTCGCCACGATCGCGCCGACCTGCTCGATCTCGATGAGGAACCCGTCGTGGCCGTAGTCGGAGTGGACCGTGTGGAGCGCCGTCCCGGGGACCGCGTCGGCGAGCTCGTGCGACAGCCTCGGGGGGTAGAGCCGGTCCGAGTCGACGGCCACCACCACGAGGTCGGCGGTGACCCGCTCGAGCGCTGCCGCCACTCCCCCACGCCCGCGACCCACGTCGTGCGAGTTCATCGCCTCGGTGAGGACCACGTAGGAGTTCGCGTCGAAGCGCCCGGCCAGCTTCCCGGCATGGTGGTCGAGGTAGGACTCGACGGCATACCGACCGCGGCCACCCAACGGGTCCTCGGACTGCTGCGGCTCGCGACCGAAGCGCTCGTGCAGCTCGAGCTCGCTGCGGTAGGTGACGTGCGCGATCCGCCGCGCGATCCCCAGCCCGGTCTCGGGTCCGGTGCCGCGCTCGTAGTAGTCACCGCCGTGGAAGTGCGCGTCGGAGCGGATGGCCAGCAGCTGCGCCTGGCACCAGCCGATCTGCTCCGCGGTGGCGTATGCCGTGCTGGCCAGCACGATCGCCGTGCCGATCCGGTCGGGGTGCGTGACCGCCCACTCGATCGCCCGCATGCCACCCATCGAGCCACCGAGCACGGTGTGCCAGCGGTCGACTCCGAGGGCGTCGGCGAGCAGGGCCTCGGTCTGCACCTGGTCGCGCACCGTGATGAACGGGAACCGGCTAGCCCACGGCCTGCCGTCGGGCGCGGGGCTCGAGGGCCCGGTGCTGCCCTGGCAACCACCCAGCACGTTGGCGGCCACGACGAAGTAGCGGTCGGAGTCGAGCGGCTTGCCCGGCCCGACGAGGCCGTCCCACCACCCGGGCGTCGGGTGACCGGGCCCGGTCGGCCCGTCGACATGGCTGTCTCCGGTCAGTGCGTGTTCCACGAGCACCGCGTTGTCGCCGGCGGCGTTCAGCTCGCCCCAGGTCTCGTAGGCCACCCGGACCGCGGGCAGCACCCCTCCGCGCTCGAGCTCGACGGCGCCGAGGTCGACGAACTGGCGGCGACCGACCGGGTCGCCGTCCCGCCAAGCCCCGGAAGTGGCCCGTGGTGGGGAGGTCGTGGTCATCGAAACTGCTCCTGTGGCGCTCGCGCTTGCCGCCCAGGTGAGGGTCGGCCGGGTCTTCACCCGGGGCACCCCACCGCGAGGAGGGTTGCCGCCCAGCAAGCCGGGGCTTGGCGCTGGGACTCATAACCTGCCGCTCATCATACGAGTCGGTCCTTCCCCTGTCCGCTGCGTCCGCTGCGTGGACGTGGTCGCCGTCGTCCACCACGGCTCGGTCGCTCACCCCGCCCACGCGTCCTCCCGAGGTCCCGCCCCGCGGCCCGGACGAACCCCGAGATCGAGCATCCGCTCGAGCAGCAGGGCCAGCCGGTAGCCGGGCGAGGCCCCCAGGGCACGCTCCAGACAGGTCCTCGCGAAGGCGCCGTCGCCGAGCCACCACGCGAGGTTGGCCAGCACCGTCAGAGCGGCGGCGGCGTGCTCGTCGGGCACGGCCCTGACCAGGTGCTGCAGCCGGACCAGATGTCGCCTCCCGGCCAGCGTCTCGTCGTGACCGGGGCGGGGCAGGCAGGTGTGGACGGCGTCCACGACGTCGGGCGACAGGCAGTCCCGGGGCAGGGATCCCGGGCATAGCCAGGCCACCAG
This sequence comes from Pedococcus sp. P2_D7, assembly GCF_056404295.1. Classification (NCBI taxonomy): domain Bacteria; kingdom Bacillati; phylum Actinomycetota; class Actinomycetes; order Micrococcales; family Intrasporangiaceae; genus Pedococcus; species Pedococcus sp. P2_D7. Next base: position 150,766 of record NZ_JBFUEH010000008.1, on the reverse strand, counting down.
TCCGTCGCGGAGCCCGAGGTCCCGGAGGCTGTCGACGAGCAGCGCGACCTGGTCGGGACGCAACGTCTCGACGATCGGCTCGTCATCCCCTGCGCCCGTGAGCCCCAGCGCAACGGCCCAGACCGACAACGCCTCGAACCGGTGGGCCGCCCGCCCCAGACCACCCGTGCCGGTGCGCTCCTTCCTGGCGGTGCGCTCGGCCCTGCCGGTGCGCTCCTCCCCGGCGGTGCGCTCGGCCCTGCCTGCGCTCTCGGCCCGGGCGGCGCGTTCGGCCCGGGCGGCGCGTTCGGCCAGGGCAGCCGCCACGGGGGCGGTGCGCGCCGGGTCGGCAGCCACGAGTGCCGCGAGCGCTCCCCGACCGGGCAGGGGTGAGACGCCGATCCCGACGAACTCCGCCACCGCCGGCGTGTCGGCCGGCGTGGGGATCGGCGAACCGGCTGCGGGACAGCACCCTTCGACGCAGTCGACCGCGAACCACCTGCCGTCGCGCACCACCATCCGGTCGAGCACCTCCACCCCGGCCCGGACCAGGTGACCGCGGACCGTGTCGAGCCCCGGCCGGCCTGCACCCCTGCGCGTCTCGTAGGCGACGAGCAGGACCGCGTCGGGCTCCTCGCGCAGCAGGGGCGGGATCAGCACCCGGGACGCCTCGTGGGCCTCGGTGGCGGTGGGCAGGTCGACCCGCTCGACCAGGACGACCGCCCGGTCGCGCAGCGCGACCACGACCAGCGAGTCCTCGGGGTGGTAGCCGAGCTGGTAGGGCAGGACGGCGACGACGTCGCCCTGGCTGCGCAACCTGATGGAGTTCATGGGTCCACCGTTCCCGGCCGCGCAGCCCTCGGCACCGTCGTGCCAGCACCCTGTGGACGGAGCGGGTCAGGGCCCACCCCCGTGCACAGTGATGGGGCGGTGCGGCGCCGTATCCGCGCCGGACCGCCCCATCGAGGCTCTGCTGGGGTGGGGCCTCGTCGCCCTCAGGACCCGAGGACGGGGAAAGACCTGAGGACCCCGCCGCGCGCTACCGCAGGACGTCGCCCTGGACGGTCTCGTGCGCGGCTGCGCCCTTGCTGGCAGGGTCCAGCCGTTCCCACGCCAGGAAGGACTCGGTCTCGTTGACCACGGTCGCCGCGATCCACGAGACGACGACGGCGTCGTCGGCCAGGCCGAACACCGACAGGGCCAGCTCGGGGATGAGGTCGATCGGGGACACGACGTAGGCGACCGCCCCGAGGACCAGGAGCAGCCGCCCCCGGGTCGTCCCGGCATACTCGCCGCGGAAGGTGGCCGCGAACAGCCTGGGCAGGCTCATCAGCCGCTCCCCCATGCCGGGCGACCCGGGACGGGTGGCGGTCCGCACCGCGGTGGCGATGGTGCGCAGGGCACCGAATCGGTTCATGGCCATGGACGTCCTCCTTGCTCCCGGACGCCAACTGGCCCGGACACGGTGCAAACGACCCGGAGGTCGTGGTGATTCCCTCGCAGCACGGTGACCACGCTCAGATCCCGGTGGCCCGGCGGGGGAACTCGTGCCGGGCGTGGTCGGCGATCTTCTTGAGGAGGAACCCGTCGAGACCGGCTCCGAGGACGCCGCCGATGACCGGGACACCCTTGCCGAACTTCGTCAGCGTCTTCTTGCCGGCGGTCGACAGCAGCCGGAACCCGACCGCCTTGTTGACCACCATCATCGCCGGACCCGGCAGGCGCTGGGCCGCGAGGTTGGCGAGGCGTCCGGTCGAGGCCACCCCGGCCTTCTTGAGCAGGTCGTCGGCATCAGCCCCGACCAGCGTCAACAGCACGGCCGAGCGGATCTCCGGCTGCTTGATGTCGTACCCGCGCAGCGACGCGATGGCCGCAACCATGCGGGTCGCCACGACGTAGAACTCGACGACGTTGGCCGGCAGCGCCACGGGCAGGGTGATGAAGCCGCCGAGACCGGTGACGAACCCACCCGCCGCGGCGAGCTTGAGGTGGCCCCGTACGACGGCGTCGACGGCCTCCTCGGCATCGGGCTTCTCGGCGCGCTTGACGTCGGCGACCTTCTGGGCGGAGTCGAACGGGCCCCTGCCGTCGATGCCCACGTCGAGGAGGCTCTCGATCAGCCCGGTGACGGCGCCGGCGAACATCCCGGAGTCCTCCCGCCCGGCCTTGGCCTGCTCGAGCGCCGAGGTCGGTGCGACCTGCGGCTCGTCCTTGCCCAATCCGAGGAACCCCACGCAACTCTCCCTGATGTCGTCCGGCGCGCTGTCGTGCGTCGGACCGGCCCGGTGACCTGCCCTGACAGCTGTGCTCGCCATCCTGCCACGAGGCCCGATGACCAGCAGGTTTAGCCTTGGAACATGCCTGAGTCCGCTGCTTCGTCCACTGACCGGTCCACCTTCTCCGCCTACGCCCACCCCGACCGGCTCGTCAGCACCGAGTGGCTGGCCGAGCAGGTCGCCGCGGGGCAGGTCGGCGGCCCCGACGGGGTCGTCGTCCTCGAGTCCGACGAGGACGTCCTGCTCTACGACACCGGCCACATCCCCGGTGCGCTCAAGCTCGACTGGCACCAGGACCTCAACGACCCCGTCATGCGCGACTACGTCGACAGCGAGCAGTTCGCGTCCGTCATGTCGGCGCGCGGGGTCGGCCGCGACACGACCGTCGTCATCTACGGCGACAAGAACAACTGGTGGGCGGCCTACGCCCTCTGGGTGATGAGCCTCTTCGGCCACGAGGACGTCCGGCTGCTCGACGGCGGCCGCACCAAGTGGGTCGCGGAGGGCCGCGAGCTGACCAAGGACGTGCCCCAGGTGGCGTCGCTGACCGGCGACGCGGCATACCCGGTCGTGGAGCGCGACGACGCACCGATCCGGGCGTTCAAGGACGACGTGCTGGCCCACCTCGGCGGACCGCTCGTCGACGTCCGCTCCCCGGGCGAGTACTCCGGTGAGCTGCTGCACATGCCCGACTACCCGCAGGAGGGGGCCATGCGTGGCGGCCACATCCCCGGTGCCAAGTCGGTGCCGTGGGCGCGTGCGGCCAACGAGGACGGCACGTTCAGGTCCCGCGAGGACCTGGAAGCCATCTACCTCACCGAGCAGGGCCTGTCGCCGACTGACCCCACGATCGCCTACTGCCGCATCGGTGAGCGCTCCTCGCACACGTGGTTCGTGCTGACCCACCTGCTCGGCTTCGACACGGTGCGCAACTACGACGGCTCGTGGACCGAATGGGGCAACGCGGTCCGCGTCCCCGTGGAGAAGTGAGACGCCGGTGAGCCAGGACACGACCCGCGCGGAGCTGCCGGCGGCGATGCAGGAGATCGCCGACGACTTCGCCGAGCTCCTTGCGCCGCAACGGTTGGAGCTGCTGCTGGAGTTCAGTGAGGGTCTGCCCCAGCTGCCGGAGAGGTATGCCGGTCGGCTGGGTGAGATGGAACAGGTCCACGAGTGCCAGTCGCCGATCTTCCTGGCGGTGGAGGTCGGGGACGAACCGGCGGACTCCCCGGGAGACCGCCCGGTGCACCTGTACTTCTCCGCACCCCAGGAGGCGCCGACCACGAGAGGCTTCGCGGGAATCCTGCACGAGGGCCTCGACGGGCTCACCGTCGACGAGGTGCTCGCGGTGCCCGAGGACGCGCCCTACCGGTTCTCACTGGGCGAGGCGGTCTCGCCGCTGCGGCTGCGCGGCATGGTCGGGATGCTGAGCCGGATCAAGCGCCAGGTCGCCCTGAAGACCCGCGCCTAGTACCCCCTCACGGCGCCTCCCCTCGGCCCCGGTGTCCCGCATTCCTCGGGTGACCCGATGAGTGGTCGTCGGCACGGTCTCCGGGCCCGTCGGGGCGGGGTGCGAGGATGAGCCCGCCATGGCTGCCCTCGTCGCGTTCGTCACCGCCCCGGACGGTCGTGCCGCCCTCGTCGGCGCCGGGCTCGACACCCCCCTCGAGCACGTCGGGCCGCTGGCCACGCTCGTGCACCGGGCCGCGGAGCTCGAGACCGACCGCCCGACCCGCTGGGTCTGGTGGTCGGCCGACGCCGACGCGCTCCCCCTGGCGTCGGCGGGCCTCCCCCTGGCGCGGTGCTGGGACGTGGCCGAGGCCCACCGCCTCCTCGTGGGCGGCTGGGAGGCGACTCCCCAAGTGGCTTGGGCCGCAGCTCACGGACTGCAGCGGGCGGGCCTGCCCGAGGCGACGCGCGGCGACCTGTTCGACTTCAGCGCCGCCCACCCGACCCACCACGCGCCGGACGCGACGGCGGCGAGCCGCGTGCTGCGGGCAGATGGGTACCTCGACCCCGACGCGGGCACGGCGAGCTGGCACCCCGACGACGACACCCTCCTGGCCTGGGGGCGGGCCGCCCTCGACTGTGCCCGCGCGCAGGAGGAGGCCCTCGGCGCGGTCGGACCCCGCGCCGTGGCGGCGGCCCACTCGGAGTCGGCCGCGGCATACCTCTGCCTCGAGCTCGCCCGCGACGGCCTGCCGGTCGACCGCGCGACGGCCGAGCGGATGATCGCGGAGGCCGCGGGAGCCCGTCCCGAGGACGAGGCAGACGCACGTCGCATCCGGGCCGAGCGCGACCGCGCCGTCCTCGCCCACACCCCCGGACGCGAGACCACCGACCTGCGAAATCCCTTGCAGGTCAAGGAGCTCCTCGCCTCGGTCGGGGTCGTCGTGCCCAACACCCGCAAGTTGGTGCTCGAGCCGTTCCGCGACACCCACCCGCTCGTGGAGGCGCTGTTGGAGTGGCGCAAGGCCGAGCGCATCGCCACCACCTACGGCTACCCGTGGCTCGATGCCCACGTCGGCCCCGATGACCGCCTCCGGGGCGGCTGGACCGCGTGCGACGGTGCCGCGGGCCGGATGACCGCCCAGAACGGCCTGCACAACCTGCCCACGTCCCTACGACCCGCGGTGGCAGCCCACCCGGGCCACGTGTTCGTGCGCGCCGACCTCGGCCAGATCGAGCCGCGGGTGCTGGCCGCGGTCTCGGGCGACGAGGCGTTCGCGGCTGCCACCCGTGCCGACGACCTCTACGCACCGGTCGCCGCCGCCCTCGGGGTGGAGCGCCCGGTGGCCAAGATCGCGGTGCTCGCCGCGATGTACGGCCAGCGCAGCGGAGCAGCCGGCGAGGCGCTCAAGGGCCTCGAACGCACCTACCCCGTCGCCATGGGCTACCTCGACGCCGCGTATGCCGCGGGGCTGCGGCGCGAGCCGCTGCGCACCTACGGGGGCCGCCTGATCCGACTCGACGCCGTCCTCGCGGACGTGCCGGCCGAGTCCGTGGCCGCGTACGACGCAGCCCGGGGGCGGTTCGCCCGCAACGCCGTCATCCAGGGCTCGGCGGCCGAGCTCTTCAAGGCGTGGGCCGCGACGGTGCGGGCGACCACGCGGGACCTCGGCGCCCAGATCGTCCTCTGCCTCCACGACGAGCTGCTGGTGCACGTGCCGCAGGCGAACGCCGAGGAGACCCGCCGCAGGCTCGACCAGGCCCTCACCGACAGCTCCCGCCGCTGGACGGGGTCGACCCAGGTGCGGTTCGTGGCCGACGCCTCGGTGATCCACCGCTGGTCGGAGGCGAAGGAGTAACCGGGATCTTGCGCCGACAAACCCCTGACCTGCGGCAACGCATGGTTAGGTGGGGGCATGGATCACCAGGACGTCAAGCAGGCCGCCTCCAGGGCTGCCGACCACCCAGCCCTCGAGGCCGTCGCCCGCGTGGGTTACGCCGTCAGCGGGCTGCTGCACCTGCTCATCGGGTGGATCACGCTGCAGGTCGCCTTCGGCGGAAGCGGCAAGAACGCCGACCAGAGCGGCGCCCTGGCGTCCCTGGCCGGCAACGGCGCGGGCAAGGCCGCCCTGTGGGTGGGCGTCATCGGTTTCCTCGGCCTGGCGATCTGGCAGGTCGCGGATGCCATCGTTGGGCACCCGGGTGACGACAAGGACGCGTGGGGCGGTCGGGCGAAGGCCGTCGGCAAGGCCCTCGTCTACCTCGCGCTCGCCTTCTCGGCCTTCAACTTCGCTCGCGGCAAGTCCAGCAACGGCCGGAGCCAGAGCATCGACTTCACCTCGAAGCTGCTCGACAAGCCCGGTGGTCGCGCCCTCGTCGTGGTGGTCGGCCTCGTCGTGATCGGGATCGGGCTCTACCACGTCTACAAGGGCGCCAAGAAGAAGTTCCTCGAGGACCTCAAGGAGCACCCCGGCACGTGGGCCACCCGCGCTGGGCGGATCGGCTACATCGCCAAGGGCGTCGCCCTCGTCATCGTCGGCTTCCTCTTCGTCGCTGCCGGGGTGCACAAGCAGGCCAAGGAGGCCAGCGGGCTGGACGGTGCACTGAAGTCGCTGCGGGACGAGTCGTTCGGCCCCGTGCTGCTGGTCGTGATGGCGGTCGGCTTCGCCGCCTTCGGCCTCTACAGCTTCGCCCGCGCCAAGCACGCCAAGGTCTGATCGACCCCGGGTGGTCGGCGCCCAGCTCAGCTGGGGTTGCCCTCGCCGGAGGCCTCGTCGTCGGCGACGTCGCGCAGGAACTGTTCGAACTCGGCCCCGATCTCGTCGGCTGACGGCAGCTCGCTGACGTCGGTGGCCAGCAGGCTCGGCTTCTGACGTCCTTCGCTGAAGGTGTCGTACTGGCGCTCGAGCGCCGCAATCACCTGGGACACCTCGTCGGACCCCTCGATCTCGCGGGCGATCTCGGCCCGGTTGAGCCCGGCCTGCGCGATGAGGTCGTCGATCGGGAGGTTCAGGCCGGTGGCCGCGGTGATGGCGTTGAGGGCCGTGACCGCGCCGTCGGCGAACTCGGCCTGGGCGAGGTAGTGCGGCACGTGCACCGCGAACCCGAGGGCGTCATGACCCGACTCCCCCAGCCGCAGCTCGAGCAGCGAGGACAGGCTGGCCGGCACCTCGACGCGCCCGAACGGGTTGTCCTGCAACGGAATCAGTCGCGGGTCGGTGGCGTGGGAGGTCAGCCCGATCGGCCGGGTGTGCGGGACGGCCATGGGGATGCCGTGCGCGCTGACGACGAGGTTGACCCCGAGCAGCACGACCAGCTGGCGGACCGCCTCGGTCATGCGCTCCCACTGGAAGTCCGGCTCGGGCCCGGTGAGCAGCAGGTAGGGGGTGCCGTCGCGGTCGACCAGCCGGTGCAGGGCCAGGCACGGGTCGTCGTAGCTGAGCCAGCGGTTGGAGTCGAAGACCATCCCCGGACGGCGGCTGCGGTAGTCGACCATCTGGTCAGTGTCGAAGGACGCGACGACGGTGGACTCGCCGGTGGCCAGCAGGTGGTCGGTGAGCAGTCGCTGCGTGTGGCCGGCGTCCATGAACCCGCCCAGCGCGACGAGCAGGACCGACGCCCGCAGCTCCTGCGGGTCGGTGTCGGTCTCGAAGTGGTAGAGCTCGGACGGGTTCAGCACGGCTACTCCAGCGGTCGGTTCGACGATCTGCGTTCGACCCGGGTCGCTGGGTGCGACCCGGTCGACAGTGCCAACGCTTCAGCATGGCAGGGGATTCCGCCGTCCACCTCCACCACCGTCGGGAGGTCGCCCACCAACTTCGGTGTGACGCCCGTCACATTCGGAGATTTTGCGGAATCGCTCGACCGGGCGTACGGTTCGATGAAACGAAACAGTTTCGTTCCATCCCGATGAGCAGGACCGAGGAAGCAGCCGTGACCCCCACCAGCACCGCCACCGCCCCGGAGACGCAGGAGGCGCCCGAGCCGGCGCGCACCCGTCCCCGCGTCGAGGGTGACCGCGAGCGGGAGATCCTCGAGGCCGCGCTCATCACGCTCGCCGACGTCGGCTACGACCGGCTCAACTTCGACGCGGTGGCCAGTGCTGCCAAGGCGTCCAAGGCGACGCTCTACCGCCGTTGGCCGGGCAAGGTCGACCTCGTCGTCGACGCGCTGCAGCTGATGATCGGGGTGGAGGCCGACCGCTTCCCCGACACCGGCACCCTGCGCGGAGACCTGATCGCCCAGGCCTGCGCCAAGGGGGGTATCGGTGAGGACCTCCCCCTGCAGGTCTTCGCCGCCCTGCTCGGCTCGCTGCACCGCGACCCGGAGCTCCGTGACGCCATCATGACCCGCCTGATGGGTCCCAAGATGGCGGTCACGCTCATGACCTTCCGCGCTGCTCAGCAGCGCGGGGAGATCGGCAAGGACGCCGATCTGGAGACGCTGGCACGTCTGCTGCCGGCGATCACCATCCACGAGGCGATGCTGACGGGTGCGCACCCGTCGCAGGAACGCCTCATCGCCTTGGTGGACAGCGTCGTCCTCCCTGCCTGCGCCGCGACGTTGCAGCGCGACTGACCACGCACCACCACCACATCAGCCGCACCACCCACACACCAAGGAACAACCATGTCCTCCACTGCTGTCGTCGAGCCTGTCTCGACGCCGGAATCCGAAGCCGCGACCAGCGGCAAGGGCCGGCACCTGGGCATCGCCCTGACCGTCATCACGGCCGCCCAGCTCATGGTCGTGCTCGACGGCACGATCGTGAACATCGCGATGCCGCACATCATGACCGACCTCGGCTTCACCCAGGAGAACCTCTCGTGGGTCGTCACGGCCTACACCCTCGCCTTCGGCGGGCTCCTGCTGCTCGGTGGCCGCCTCGGTGACCTGTTCGGTCGCCGCAAGGTCTTCATGACCGGCGTGCTCGTCTTCGCGGGCGCCTCCCTCCTCGGCGGCCTCGCCCAGACCGAGGGCATGCTGCTCGGTGCCCGCGCCCTCCAGGGCATCGGTGCCGCACTCGCCTCACCCACCGCCCTCGCCCTGATCACCACCACGTTCCCGGCCGGCCCGGCGCGCAACCGCGCCATGGGCGTGTATGCCGCGATGTCCGGTGCCGGTGCGGCGGTGGGCCTCATCCTCGGTGGCGCGCTCACCGAGATCGACTGGCGATGGACGATGTTCATCAACGTGCCGATCGGCCTCCTCGTCGCCTTCCTCGCCCCGCGCTTCCTCCCGGAGTCCGCCCGCGGCAATGGTCGGATCGACGTCCCCGGAGCGATCCTGGGCACCGGTGGCCTGGTCTCCCTCGTCTACGGCCTCACGAACGCCGCCAGCGACTCCTGGACCTCCGGCACGACCCTCACCACGCTCATCGCCGGTGTCGCGATGCTGGTCGCCTTCGTCGTCGTCGAGATGCGTTCCACCCACGCCCTCATGCCGATCCGCATCCTGGCCGACCGCACCCGCGGCACGTCCTTCGCCGTGATGCTCATCGTCGGCGCCGCGATGTTCGCGATGTTCTACTTCCTCGGCCTCTACATCCAGCAGGTGCTGGGCTACTCGCCGCTGAAGTCCGGCTTCGCGTTCCTGCCGTTCTCCTTCGGCATCGTCGTGGCGGCGCAGATCGCCTCCACCCTGATGACCCGCGTCGACCCCCGGTGGATCGCCGGCGTCGGCACCCTGCTCGCCGCGACGGGCATGTTCGGCTTCGCCCAGCTCGACGTGGACAGCTCGTACGCCAGCGGCCTGCTCCCCTGGATCACCATCCTCGCCGTCGGCATGGGCCTGACCTTCGTGCCGATGACGCTCACGGCGACCGCCGGGGTGGCCTCGGAGGACTCCGGTGTCGCCTCTGCGGTGCTCAACACCATGCAGCAGGTCGGTGGTGCCCTCGGGCTGGCGACCCTCAGCACGGTGTTCGCCAACGGTGCCAAGGACCGTGGTGCCGAGCTCGGCGCCGCCCTGCAGGCCAAGGCAGCCTCCGGCGCACTCTCCCCGGAGCAGATCCAGGCCGCCCAGCACCAGATCGCGCTCCAGGCGCAGACGTTCGGTTCCAGCCACGCCTACTGGGTGGCCGGGATCATGATCATCGTCGGCTCACTGGTCACGTTCGGTTTCCTCAACGTCAAGCACGAGTCGCTGTCGTCCGAGGGCCACGAGAACGTGCACCTCGCCTGACCGTCACCGCACCGACGAGGGCCCCGACCACAGCCGTGGTCGGGGCCCTCGTCCGTCGCGGGTGCAGGGGCGCCCGGCTCAGCCCAGGGCGCCGATGGCTGCGCGGATCCGCTTCTCCGACACCGGGTATGCCGTGCCGAGCCCGTTCGCGAACAAGCTCACCCTCAGCTCCTCGACCATCCACCCCACGTCGCGGACCGGCGCCGAGCGCCGCTCGACGACGGGCAGGGAGTCGAGCAGGTCGGCATACGCGATCTCGACCCGGTCGACCACCTCCTGGTTCGCCGCGTCGCGGGCCAGGGCGGTCGGCGACGAGGGCGCCTTCTCGAGCCGCTGGAGCATCGCCTTGAGGTAGCGGCGCAGGGCCGGCAGGTGCGCCAGCCCCGTGTCGGCCACGAAGCCGGCGTAGACGAGGCTGTCGAGCTGGGCGCGCACGTCCGCGACGAGCGCGGAGGTGGCCGGCGCCGCAAGGCTGTCGAGCCGTACCCGGACCTCGTTGGCGGCCGACAGCACCGGCTCGACCTCGGCGACCACGGTCAGCACCCGGGTCGCGACGTGGGTCCGGACTGCGGCGAGCACCTCGCCGAAGGCGGCGGCGTCACGGACACCCCCACCGCTGGCGGCTCCACCGACCGGGCGTTCGAGGACGATCGCATCGACCGCGCAGGCGAGGGCGTCCTCCAGCAGGGCAGGCACCGAACCGTGGGGGTTGTTGCCGAGGGCCAGCTTCTGCGCGTTGCCCAGCGAGGACAGCACCCGCTTCCACGGTGCTGTGGTGTTGAGCAGCAGGAGCCTGCGCACGCCCAGGACGGTCGCGGCGTCGGCCTCCCGCTCACCGGTCATCACGACCAGGTCGACGGCGTCGCCGCGGTCGACGAGGGCTGGGTAGCCCTGAACCGTGCGGCCACCAGAACTCGACTCGAAGGTGCGCGGCAGATCACCGAAGTCCCACTGCCGCAGGCCCTTTCGCTCGACTGCAGCGCCGGCGCGTGACATCCGCCGTTGGACCTGTCCGGCGAGCTCGTCCTGCAGCCGGGCCAGCTCCTTGCCGCTGCCCAGCACCCGCCCGTTGCCGTCCTCGACGGCGAACGTGATGCGCAGGTGGTCGGGGACGCGCTCGTCGGCGAACTGCTCCGCGGGCACGGCGATCCCGGTGCGGGCGTGCAGCACCCGAGCGAGCTCGTCCGCCAGCCTGCGTCCACCGCCGGGCTGCGCCTGCGCCAGGGCAGCGGCGGCATGGTCGGGGGCCGGCACGAAGTGGACGCGAGTCGCCTTCGGCAGCGACCGCAGCAGGGCGGTCGCCAGCTCTTCGCGCAGGCCGGGCACCTGCCAGTCGAACCCGTCGTCGGTGACCTGGTTGAGGACCTGCACGGGGATGTGGACCGTCACGCCGTCGGCCGCCGCGCCCGGTTCGAACTGGTAGGTCACCGGCAGCTCGATCCCGCCCTGGGTCCAGCTCTTCGGGTAGTCACGGGCCGAGACGCCCTCGGCGGTGTCGCGGGTCAGCAGCTCCTCGGTGAACGTCAGCAGCTGTGGCGTCTGCCTGCGCGCGTCCTTCCACCACCGGTCGAAGTGGCGCTGGGAGACCACCTCCGCCGGGACCCGCGCGTCGTAGAACGCGATGAGGTCCTCCTCGTCGACCAGGATGTCGCGTCGGCGGGCGCGCTCCTCGAGCTCTGAGAGTCGTTGCAACAGCGTCTGGTTCGCCTTGAAGAACTCGTGGTGGGTGTCCCAGTCACCCTCGACGAGGGCGTGCCGGATGAACAGGTCGCGCGACTCCTCGGGGCTGATCCGCGCGTACTGCACGGTGCGCGCGGCCACGAGGGGCACGCCGTAGAGGGTGACCCGCTCGGTGGCCACGACAGCGCCCTGCTTGCGGGACCAGCGCGGCTCGGAGTAGGTGCGCTTCACGAGATGGGTGGCGAGCCGCTCGGCCCAGACCGGGTCGATCCGCGCGTTGCTGCGGGCCCACAACCGGGTGGTCTCGACCAGCTCGGCGGACATCACCCAGGTCGGCTGGCGGCGGAACAGCGTCGAACCGGGCGAGATGCCGAACCGCGCGCCCCGGGCACCGAGGTAGTCACGCTTTGCCTCGTCGCGCAGACCGATGTGGGACAACAGCCCAGCCAGCAGGGCCTGGTGGACGAGGTCCGCGTTCGGCGGCTCCCCCGGGGCGGACGTCGCCGACCTCGGGTCGATGTCGAGGTCCTGGCAGGCCTTGCGGAGCTGGCTGTGCAGGTCCTGCCACTCCCGGACCCGGAGGTAGTGCAGGAACTCCGTGCGGCACATCCTGCGGAAGGCGCTGTGCGACAACGCCTTCTGCTGCTCCTTGAGGTAGGCCCAGAGGTTCAGCAGCGAGACGAAGTCGGAGTGCTCGTCACGGAACCGCGCGTGCGACTGGTCGGCCTGCGTCTGCTTGTCGGCGGGGCGCTCCCGGGGATCCTGCATCGACAGCGCGGCGACGATGATGAGGACCTCGCGGGCGCAGCCGAGCTTCCCCGCCTCGATCAGCATGCGCCCCAGGCGCGGGTCCACGGGCAGCCGGGCCAGGGCCCGTCCGTATGCCGTGAGCCGGCGTCCCTCGCGGCGCCCACCCCGGGCCCGTGGTCGGCCGCCCTCGGGCACTGCTTCCGTCCCCGCCGGCCGCTCCGACTCCGCCGCGTCCGGTGCCGAAGGGTCCGCCATGGCGAACGCGCCCAGCTCCTCGAGCAGGCGCACCCCGTCGGCGACCTGCCGCGCGTCGGGCGCGTCGACGAACGGGAACCGGCCGACGTCGCCGAGACCCAGGGCGGTCATCTGCAGGATGACCGACGCGAGGCTCGTGCGCTGGATCTCGGGCTCGGTGAACTCCGGCCGGGCGAGGTAGTCGTCCTCGGAGTAGAGCCGGATGCAGATGCCGTCCGCGAGCCGGCCACAGCGACCGGCACGCTGTTTGGCGCTGGCTTGCGAGATGGCCTCGATCGGGAGGCGCTGCACCTTGGTGCGCTGGGAGTAGCGGGAGATGCGCGCGGTGCCGGCGTCCACGACATACCGGATGCCGGGGACGGTCAACGACGTCTCGGCGACGTTGGTGGCCAACACGATCCGGCGCCCGCTGGCCCGCCCGAAGACCTTGTGCTGCTCCGCGGCGGAGAGCCGCGCGTAGAGCGGGAGCACCTCGGTCTGGGGCAGCTTCATCGACTCCAGTGCGTCGGCCGTGTCTCGGATCTCGCGCTCCCCCGACAGGAACACGAGGATGTCGTGACCGGTGCCGTCGGCGGCGCGCTCGGTCCACAGCTCCTCCACCGCCTCGCAGACGGCGGTGACCTGGTCACGCTCTTCGGCGTCGGGTCGCTCCGGGTCGACGAGCGGGCGGTAGCGGACCTCGACGGGGTAGGTGCGGCCCGAGACCTCGATGATCGGCGCCGGCTCGTCTGCGATCGTCGAAAAGTGCTCCGCGAAGCGTTGCGGGTCGATGGTCGCCGAGGTGATGACGACCTTGAGGTCGGGGCGCTGCGGAAGCAGCTGCTTGAGGTAGCCGAGGATGAAGTCGATGTTGAGCGACCGCTCGTGGGCCTCGTCGATGATGATCGTGTCGTACTTGCGCAGCAGCCGGTCGCGCTGGAGCTCGTTGAGCAGGATGCCGTCGGTCATCACCTTGACGAGCGTGTTGTCGCTGCTCTGGTCGGTGAAGCGCACCTGGTACCCGATCGCCCCCCCGAGCTCGACCTCCAGCTCCTCGGCGATCCGTTCAGCCACGGAGCGTGCAGCGATGCGGCGCGGCTGGGTGTGCCCGATCAGGCCGGCCCGCCCACGCCCGACCTCGAGGCAGATCTTGGGCAGCTGGGTCGTCTTCCCGGACCCCGTCTCCCCCGCGACGATGACGACCTGGTGGTTCCGGATCGCTGCCGCGATGTCGTCCTTGCGCGCCACGACCGGGAGGTCCAGCGGGTACTTCAACTCGGGGACCGGGATGTCCTGCCTCCGAGGCGCCGCTCGCTGCCGCGCTGGTCGCTGCCCAGTGGGTCGCTGCCCCTCCGGCCGCTTGCGCCGACCCCGGTTCCGGGCAGCACGGGGCTGCGGAGAGTCGGCGGAGGACATGGCCGCAGCATACGTTCGGCGTGCTCTCCCCGCGGACGAGGCAGGAACGACCCTTCCTCCTCTAAGGTGACCTGACGATGAACACCCGGTGAACATCTCTCCGCACCCCAAAGACGAGGTTTCCTCCTGTGACATCCCCCGACCTGTCGCCCGAGGCCGCGACCAGCGACCGCAGCGGCTACTGGAACGACTACTACGCCGCCAGGGCAGCCACTCAGCGTCCGCTCCCCTCCCAGTTCGCGGCCTTCGTCGCGGGTGAGCTCCAGGGCCCTACCCGCGTCATCGAGCTCGGCTGCGGCAACGGCCGGGACTCCCTCTTCTTCGCCTCCTACGGTCACGACGTCACCGGCGTCGACGGCTCGCAGTCCGCGGTCGCCGCTGCCAGCGCCACCGCCGAGGCCAATGGGGTCAAGGCGAACTTCCTCGTCTCGTCGATCGACGACCCCGCGCTGCCCGAGCGGCTCGGCGCCGCGTCCGGGCCACTGACGATCTACGCCCGGTTCTTCGTCCACGCGATCACTGATCGCGAGGAGCAGGACTTCCTCACCCTGGCCGCCGGTCTCACCTCGCCCGGCGACCTGCTCGCCGTCGAGTACCGCACCGTGCGCGACCAGACCGGCGCCAAGGTGACCGGTGCGCACTACCGCCGGTTCGTGGCCCCTGCGACCTTCCAGGCCCGCGCCCTGAGCAAGGGGTTCGAGGTCACCTACGCCACCGAGGGCTTCGGCTTCGCCAAGTACCGCCAGGACGACGCGTACTGCGCCCGCGAGCTCTTCACCCGAGTGTGACCCGATGACCGCCGGCGCCCAGCCCCTGGCTGACCTCGAGGACATCATCCGGGCCGGCCGCGCCCTCTTCCCGGACCTCGATGTCATCGCACCCGACGGGCTGCTCGACCTGCAGCTCGCCCATGACGGGATCCGTCGGCTGCGGGTCGAGGGAGCCTCCGAGCAGTTCCTGCACCTGCAGTCGCTGGGCGTGGACACCACGAAGGGCTCCGTCGGACGACGGGACGCCAAGGTGACCACGAGCAGCTGGCACAAGAACTTCGGCGACGCCTTCAACTCGGTGCGACTGCTCGACGTCGAGCACCCGTCCGGCACGGCCCTGCACACCGGGGCCGACAGCCCCGGCTGGGTGGAGCTGGCGTTCAAGAAGCCGGTGGACCTGCGTCGGGTGCGCCTGCGCAACGTCCCAGGAGCCACCGCGCGGCGGCTCAGGGGGGTCCGGGTGCTCGTCGAGGGCCCGGCCGGGTGGGTCGTCGTCTACGACCACCTCGCCCGGGTGGACCAGCTGCGCCAGACCCTCGCCGCGCCCGCCAGCAACGGCGCGTCGGCCGAGCTCAGCGCCTTGCTGCCCATCCTCGGCGACACCTTCGGCGGCTTCTACGAGGAGGCCCGCAAGGCCCTCGACGCCCTGACCGACGTGCCCGACCAGCAGCGCTCGGCCTTCCGCACCGTGGTCACGCACGCCCTCCTCGCCGACCGGGCGATGGAGTGGACGGTCCACGGCCCGCAGCGCTGCTTCCGCTTCTGGACCGAGCAGGAGAAGGTCCGCTACGTCGGGTCCGCGGTCGAGATCACCGACGCGCTGGCCTCCCTCACCCCGCACGTCTGCTTCGGGTTCGGGGCGGCGCTGTCCGTGGTCCGTGACGGTGCACTCATCCCCCACGACGACGACCTCGACATCATCATCGCCTTCGACCCTCACGAGGCGAGCACGCTGGCCGAGGGTCTCGCCCTGGTCGAGCAGCACCTGCGGCCCCTCGGGTTCACGGTGACGGGCAACTTCTCGGCGCACCGCCACGTGCGCAAGCCTGGCGCGAAGCACGTCGACGTCTTCGTCGGGCTCTTCGAGGGCGACGTCGTGTCCTGGTATCCGGGTGCCCGGGGCGCCCTCACCCGGGACATGATGTTCCCGGCCTCGAGCGCTCCCCTGATGGGAGTCACCTGCCCGTTGCCCCGCAACCCGCTCGTCTACCTCGAGCGGTTGTACGGCACCGGGTGGCGGCACCCCGACCCGAACTTCCGGCACACCTGGGACCGGTCGGCCTACGCCGACCTCGCCGGTGGCCGCAAACCTGCGACCACCGGCAGCTGAGGCGGACGCGGGTCAGGCTCCCTTCGCGGCGATGAAGCCCTGCTCGAGGTCGGCGATGATGTCGTCGATGTGCTCGATCCCCACGGCCAGCCGGACCAGCCCCGGGGTGACGCCGGCCTTGAGGCGGTCGCCGTCCGGACCCTGCGAGTGGGTCGTCGACGCCGGGTGGATCGCGAGCGACCGGACGTCACCGATGTTGGCGACGTGGCTGTGCAGCACCAGCGACTCGACGAACCGTCGACCCGCCTCGACCCCACCGGCGATCTCGAAGGCGAGCACGGCACCGGCCCCTCGTGGGGTGTACTTCTTCGCCTTGGCGTAGGACTCGTGGTCGGGCAGCGAGGCCCACACGACCTGCTCCACCTGCTCGTGCCCCTGGAGGTACGCCGCCACCTTGTGGGTGTTCTCGAGGTGCCGCTCGAGGCGCAGGCTCAAGGTCTCGATGCCCTGCGCGATGAGGAACGCGTTGAACGGCGAGATGGCCGGGCCGAGGTCGCGCAGCAGCTGCACCCGGGCCTTGAGGATGAAGGCCAGGTTCGCGCCCAAGGGGCTGCCGACGCCGAGGTCACGGGCGAAGACGAGCCCGTGGTAGCTCTCCTCGGGCGTGTTGTAGTTGGGGAACTTCTCCGGGTCTGCACCGAAGTCGAAGGTGCCGCCGTCGACGATCACGCCGGCGATCGAGGTGCCGTGGCCGCCGAGGTACTTGGTGGCGGAGTGCAGGACGATGTCGGCTCCCCACTCCAGGGGCCGGATGAGGAACGGGGTGGCGATCGTGTTGTCGACGACGAGCGGGACGCCGGCCTCGTGGGCCGCGGCCGCCACGGCCTCGATGTCGAGCACCTCCGACTTGGGGTTCGAGATGGTCTCGCCGAAGAACAGCTTGGTGTTGGGCTGGACCGCCGCCTTCCACGACGCGATGTCGTTGGGGTCCTCGACGAAGGTCACCGTGATCCCGAACTTGGGCAGCGTGTGCTTCAGCAGGTTGAACGTCCCGCCGTAGAGGCTGGGGCTGGCCACGATGTGGTCGCCCGCCTCCGCGATGTTGAGGATCGCGAGGGTCTCGGCGGCTTGGCCCGAGGCGACGAGGAGCGCGCCGACGCCACCCTCGAGCGAGGCGACGCGCTGTTCGACCGCATCCTGCGTCGGGTTCATGATGCGGGTGTAGATGTTGCCGAACTCCTTGAGCGCGAACAGGTTCGCCGCGTGCTCGGTGTCCTTGAAGACGTACGACGTGGTCTGGTAGATCGGCAGGGCGCGGGCGCCCGTGGCGGCGTCCGGCTCCTGTCCGACGTGGACCTGGCGGGTCTCGAACGACCAGTTGGTGGAGCTCATCTCAGGTTCCTTCACTCTCGTGTGCCGCGGTGCGGCGTCGGGGCCCGTATGCCGGTGGGTCCCGATCGAGAGTGGCTGATCGAGCTGCTGGTGCCACCTCCACGGAGGGTGCACCGGCGACACCGCCGGAGACGGTGCGGGACACGTGGTGGTCTCCCGCGCTTGCGGCCGGCAACCGGTGCCGTCCGCCAGGTCTTCACCCGGGGCACCCCACCGCGGAGGAGGGTTGCCGGCCAGCGAGCCGGGGCTTGTCGCTGACACTCATGACCTACTCGGAGGGTACGCCGCGGCGGTGAGCGCCCGGCATACCCATCTCTCATCGCGGACGAGGTGGGACTCACCGGCCAGGGGTGCCGGAGCGCGCGTCACGCAGCCGCTTGGCCTCGCTCTCCTCTCGGTCGATGAGGTGGTCGCGCAGCACCCCTGCCGCCCGACCACCGGAGGACGCCGCCTCGGCACTCAAACCGGTCACCAGCATGGTGCGGGAGCGCGCCGGGTCGCGGGTGGCGAGCGCGAGGTCGTCGAACCACTTGACCCGGGCTGCGTGCTTGGCGCGCCCGACCACCTGCTCGGTGAGCCAGTGGGCGGTGGCCGCGGGAGAGCCCGCCCGGGAGAGGGCACGGGTCGGCCGGAACGGGCGCAGCGGGCGCTTGACCTCGGTGCGGCCCAGCTGTCGGAGCTCCGCGGCGGTCGCGAGCCGCAACCGCTCGCCGACGTCGTAGCGCAGCAGCCGGCGCTCGGTGCGGGTGGCGGCGGCCCGGGCTGCGGGGTTGGTCGCGAGCGCACCCCGCTTGAGGACGGTGGACGCCCGCCCGGTGGCCATCGCGCCCGCGGAGAGGCCGATCGACGTCCAGTCGCCGTCACCGTAGGCGACCTTCACCGACGCGTCGGCGAGCAGCTTGGTCGCGCCGGCGACCCCGGCGACCACGCCGAACGCCTTGGTGGGAGGGGTGGGCAGGAGCGCGATCGACCCGGCCACGTCTTCGACCCCACCGGCTGCCCGGCTGAGGCCGGTCAGGGTGTCGTAGGCGCGCGAGTCGGCAAGACCGTCCTCGACGAGCCGGTGGAGCACCGCGGCGCACTGGCGGTCGGCCTCGAGGAACTGGCGCCAGGCCGCGGCGTGCCGGCGTTCGGCGTCCTGCGCCCGCTCCAGCTCGGCGACCTCCCGGCAGTGCAGCGCCACGGCGGTGGCGCGCTGTGCGGGGTCGGCGGACTGCTCGGCCTCGACCCGGGCGGTGCCGAGCGCCACCGCCCGCGGGTAGGCGATCGTGTGCTCGGTCACGGCTGCGCCGACCACCTGCTGGGCGTGTTCGAGCGCGGCAGCCAACGGACGGAGGGCGGCAGCGGAGACGCCGTGGCGGCGTCCCACCGAGACCAGCAGGGAGGCGGCGGCCTGTGCGCGCGCGGCGAAGGCCTCTCCGGCCGGGCTCTCCCAGGCGACGTCGGGACCGGCCAGCCCGCGCAGGACCTCGGCGCGGGTCAGGAGCAGCTCGCTCTGCACCTGCAGCCGGTCGGCCAGCGCCCGCACGGTCGCAGGATCGCCGTTCAGCGGCCGCAGGACGGTCATCGGGGAGCGGCCGGCTCGAGCCACCCGCCGACCTCGAGGTCCACCACGGCGTAGAGCCGTCCGGCGTTGGTCACGCGGCCGGCCAGGTCGTCCAGCTCGCGACCGAGCAGCTGCCGCTGGTGCTCGAAGTCCCCGAGCACCGACGCGAGCGCCCCCGCGGTGTCGCCGGGACCGAGCGCCCAGGCCTGCTCGGCGGCGCTGGTCGCCTGCCACTGCAGGTCTGCGGCGACCTCGGTGAGGGAGCGGCCGAACGCGACGAGGATCTCGGGGTCCACCTCGATGCTGGTCATCCACCGAGGGTAGGCGGGCGTCGAGAGCCGCCCGTCAAGTTGTCCACAGGCCACTCGGCCACCCTGAGGGGCGGTCGCGCGGGCGTCAGGGAGGCATGTTGGGATGGGCCCATGACCATCACCGGCGACTACGCAGCCAGCCCCACCAAGTGGGTCCGCACCCAGGTCGAGAAGATCGAGGCGGCGGGCACCACCCGGGCCGTCGACATCCAGGGGCGCCCGGTGGTGCTGCTCACGATGGTGGGCGTCTCCGGCAAGGTCCGCAAGGTGCCGCTCATGCGGGTCGAGCACGACGGCGTGTATGCCGCGGTGGCCAGCCAGGCCGGCGCTCCCGAGCACCCGAAGTGGTACGCCAACATCCGCAAGAACCCGGTGCTCGACGTCCAGGACGACGACCGCACCTGGACCGTCCGCGCCCGTGAGCTCGAGGGGGCCGAGCGGGACGAGTGGTGGCCGCGGTGCGTCCAGGCGTTCCCGCCCTACGCCGACTACCAGGTCAAGACCGACCGGCTCATCCCGGTGTTCGTGCTGGAGCCGGTCGAGGCCTAGCGGGCTGCTACACCGTGCTGCTACACCGTGCTGCGGGATCGCGCGGTGTGCCGCAGCCAGAGCAGTCCGAGCACCGGTAGGACGAGCGGCACGAACCCGTAGCCCGAGCCGAAGTGCGACCACACCGTCTTGTCGGGGAAGGCGTCCCTGTCGAGGTAGGACGCCAGCCCCACCACCAGCACGCCGACCAGCTCGACGCTGATGGCGACCAGCGCCACCCGGCGTGAGGTGCGGTCTTCCCGGGCGAGCGCCACCGTCGCCACGACGTAGATGACCGCGGCCAGCGCCGACAAGAGGTAGGCCAGTGGTGCGCGGGAGAAGTACTCGGTGATCTGGAGCACCGACCGGCCGGTGGCGGCCAGGGCGAGGAGGCCGTAGACGGCCACCAGCACCACCCCTGGCCCCGAGCGGGTGGGGCGAGGGGTCTGTGCCTCGGTCTGCTGGTCAGCCACCGAGGTTCCAGATCTGCTGGAGCCGCGCGGTCATCACGGCGACCGCGAACGCCCCGACGGCGACGACCCCCATGGCCCAGCGAGTCTTCTCCTTGAGCGCGAGGAAGACCGCCGCTGGAGGCACGAAGGGCAGCGTGATCGCGTAGGCCGCGAAGGTGGCCTGTTCCGCACTGTCGCCGGGGACGCTCCCGAGGTGCGCCAGGGCGACCACGAGCTGGACGACGAGTCCGAGCTCGACGACCGCGGCCACGAGGAGGAGGCGGTCGTCGACGAGACGCCGGCGCGCGGCATACCCGGCGGCGACGGCGAGGAGCACGACGGATGCCACGAGCAGCACGACGGTCAACGGGTAGAGCACGGCGGGAAGCCTACGCGAGGGCGGTGCCGCACCAACGCAAGGCACCCACCGGCTGACGTGGCGCGATCGGGCCGAGGTGGTCGAGGTGCTCGCCGGCGCCAGCAGCAGGTAGGCCTGGGCAGCAAGCAGCACCACGATCGCCACCCACTGGCCCGGAGCCAGCTCGACGCCCGAGCGGACCCGGTCGAGGACGACGAGCCCGACCTGCAACATGACGATCCACCCCATGGTGACCAGGGCCAGCTGGGCGTACTGCAGCGACTCTGACTACGTGGTCTCCACCGCCGGCACGAGCGCTAGCCGCCGCTCGGAGCGCCCTGGCCGTTCCCGTTGCCGGCACCGGTGCCCGGGGCCGTGCTGGTGCCCGACTTCTTGCCCTGGGTGGTCGAGGTCTCCTGGCTCTGCGTCGCCTGGGAGGTGGGCTTCCCCTTGGTCGCAGGCGCAGACTTCGTGGGGCTGACTGGTGTCCCTTGTGCCGTGTGGGTGCTGCCGGTCGAGGCCTTCGTGGTGGTCTTGCTGGCGGGCTCGCCGGTGCCCCGGTCGGTGGGCTTGCCCGTGCCCTGGTCGGTGGGCTTCCCCGTGCCGGGTTGGGCCGGCTTGGTGCCGTCGGAGGTCGTCGGGGCGCCGTGCGAGGGCTTCGCGGCGAGTGCCGTCGCGCAGTAGGCCTGGACGTTCTCCGGCCCACCGGCCGCCGAGGACAGGTTCCGGAACGCCACCGAGTGCTCGCGGGCGGTGCCCTTGGCCTTGTCAGTGGACCACGCGCGACAGAGCCCAGCGGCCGCGCTGCTCGTGGCAGAGGGGCCGACCCCGGCGGTGGGCGACGTCACCGGCTGGCGGCCGGTGGAGGAGCCCCCGCCGCGCGCGCCGGGGGCGGGCGCGCCGACGGCGTCGTGCATGGCCTGCTGCACCGGGGTCGGGAGGACACCGACGTAGGCCGCGGCACTGAACCCACCGATGGACGCAAGGGACAACGACAACGCGGTCACGGTCAGGGCGGCCGTGCGCGACCGGCCTGCGACGCCCGCGCCGCGGGCTCCCGTGCGGGCCCGGGTGTCGACGGTGCTGGGCGCCCACCGACCGCCGGAGGCGCTCCCCTGGGTGCTGCGAGGTGCGCTGCGCGCTCCGGTCCGGGAGTCGATCAGGACGAGGCCTGCGGTCCCAGGGCGGGCGGACCGTTGGCGCGCGGCGGCTCGGCGACTGCTGGTCCCCACGGCGAGGACCTTGACCTTGTCCGCGTTCGTGCGGGACAGGACCTTGCGGAACGCGCCGACGGCGACGCTCTCGTCGGCGAGCTCGGCGCGCGACGGCGGAGCAGCCAGCGACCAGGACACCAGCTCGGCCCCGGCGCCCAGACGCTCGAGCGCCCTCGCCTCGGCCCGCTCGACGTCGTCCTCGTCGACACCGACGACGCTCGCCACGGCGCTCGGAGGAAGCCCGGCGCCGAGCCGCAGCACCACGACCTCGCCCTGTCCGAGCGGCAGGTCGCGCAGCGCAGTGAGGGTGTCGGAGATCCCGCGGTGGGTGGGGTCCACGGCGTCCTCTGGTTCGAGGACCTCTTCCAGGTCGATGTCGCCGTCCCCCTCCACCAGGAAGCCTTCGTAGCCGGTCGCCGAGCCCCAGGTGCGCCGCAGAGTGCCCTCCTCGGCACGCTGGCGGGCACAGGCCAGCACCCAGACGCGCCAGTCGGTCTCGTCCCCGGTGAAGCCGGGGAGCGCTCGCACGACCGTGACCCAGCCTTCGCAGGCCTCGTCGTACGGGTCGTCGTGCCCGACCACCCTCAGGTAACGGACCATGGCCGGGTTGGCATCACGCCACAGCCGGACGAAGGCATCTTCTTCGCCGGCTTGGGCGGCGCGCATGGTTCGCGCGAAGTCGGTACCCAGCACCCTCCCAGTATCGAGGCGAACGGCTCCCGTCCCCTCATACTTTCGGACCGAGTCGAAACTCCATCATTCACTCGATTTCGTGCTCAACGACCAGCCGCGCGGCCGACCTGGTGGTCGGTCGCGCGGCTGGGGTTCCCCGACGGTTGCCGGGCTGGTGAGCGGCTCGTCAGGGTGCGGGTGCGAGCTCGGGGGTCGGCAGCACGCGGACGGGTGCCGCGACCGGCTCCTCCCGGTGCCCGTGGCGGTCCCACCAGCGGGCCAGCGGCCCGGGGGCGTACCAGTTGGCCCGACCCAGCAGCCGCATCGTCGCGGGGACCAGCAGCGCCCGCACCACGGTGGCGTCGAGCAGGACGGCGACCAGCATGCCGACCCCGATCATCTTGATGAAGATGATCCCGCTCGTCGCGAACCCGCCGATGACGACGGCCAGCAGCAGGGCGGCGCTCGTGATGATCCGGCCCGAGCGCTGCACCCCTGCCGCGACGGCCCGGGTGTTGTCGCCGGTGCGGTCCCACTCCTCCCGGACCCGGCTCAGCAGGAACACCTCGTAGTCCATCGACAGCCCGAACAAGATCGCCAGCATGAGGATCGGCTGTGTCACGTCGAGGTAGCCGGGCGACGTGAAGCCGAGCAGGCCGGAGAGGTGCCCCTCCTGGAAGATCCAGGTGACGACCCCGAACGACGCAGCGATCGACACCGCGTTCATCACGATCGCCTTGAGCGGCAACACGATCGACCCGAAGGCGACGAAGAGCAGGACGAGCATGACCAGCGCCACGGTCAGGGCCATCCACGGGAGGCGGTTGCCGATCGAGTCGATCAGGTCGACGGCGTCGGCCGTGGGCCCGCCCACCAGCGCGGTGCTGCCCGGTGGGGTCTCGACGGCCCGGATGCCGTGGACGACGTCCTGGCTGGCGGAGGTCTGGGAGTTCCCCCTCCAGGTCGCCTGCACGAGGGTGAGCGGCGCGCCGTCGACGGCCTTGCTGGCCACCGCCTGCGCCTGGGTGACGCCGTCGACGCCCTGCAGCTGGGTGACGTAGGCCGCCGTGGCCGCCTGGTCCGCCCCGCGCAGCATGATCGACGCGGTCGACGTCTCGCCACCGAACAGCTCCGCCTGGAGGTCGGCGGCCTGGCGGCTGGGCGAGCTCACCGGCAGCACGCGTTCGTCCACGCTCCCCCACGTCGCCCCGAGGAACGGGCTGCCGAGGGCGAGGAGACCGATGACGATGACGACCAGGTAGGCGACCGGGCGCCGCATGACGCTGTGCGCGACCCGCGCCCAGGCACCGTGCACGACCTCTTGGTCGGCCCCGTGCAGCTCATCCGGGGTGCGGGCGTCGGCGAGCCGGGCCCGCGAGCCGCGGCGCCACGGCATACGACCGAACTCGATGCGCGGACCGAGCACGCCCAGCAGCGCCGGGAGCACGGTCAGGGCCGCGACCATCGCCACGAGCACCGCAGCCATGCCGCCGTAGCCCATCGAGCGCAGGAAGTTCTGGGGGAAGAGCAGCAGGGAGGCCAGCGATGCGGCCACGATCAGCCCCGAGAACAGCACGGTGCGGCCGGCCGTGGTCATGGTGCGGACCACTGCGGAGCGCACACTCTCCCGCGAGGTGTCCGGCGCGAGCGCGAGCTCCTCCCGGAACCTGCTGACGACGAAGAGCGCGTAGTCGATCGCCAGTCCCATGCCGAGCAGGGTGATGACGTTGATCGAGAAGATCGACACGTCGGTGACCCCGGTGATGAGCCGCACGACGGCGAAGGCTCCCATCACGGCGATGCCGCCGACGAGGGTGGGCATCAGGGCCGAGACCAGGCTGCCGAAGATGAGCAGGCTGAGGAGGAACACGATCGGCAGCGAGATCGACTCGGCACGGGCGATGTCCTCGGACACCTGCGTGTTGACGTCGCCGAACACGGCCCACCGACCGCCGACGCTCGTGCTGAGGCCGGGGGCGGACAGGTCGTCCTTGACGGCGTCCCAGTCGTCGCTCTTCTCGTCCTGGGTGGCGCCGGCCAACGTGATGACCACGCGGGTGGCGTGACCGTCGGTGCTGACCAGCCCCGGCGACTGGGTGGCGTACCAGGTGACCGTGCCCGCGACGTCGCTCGCAGGCAGCGCGGCCAGCGTGTCGGTCACGGCCTTCTCGAAGGCGGCGTCCTGCACCTTCATCGTCGGGCTGGAGTAGACGACCACGAGGTCGGTCTCGCGGCCCGGGAAGGTCGCCTGCTCGAGGGCGAGCTCCTTGGCCGAGTCGGTGGCCGGGTCGTCGAACCCGCCGTTGGAGAGGCTGCCGAACACCCCGATCCCGTATGCCGCGGCGACCAGCACCACGGCCAGGCCACCGAGGAGGACGGCCCAGGACCGTCGGGCGACGAACTGACCCCACGTCTTCATGCGAACCACACCTTCATCTGAACCACGTCCTTGCTACCCCACATCACGAATGTTTACGCCAGTAACAGTGATGGGTGTAAACTAACTTGTCAAGGGTTCAGCCAAGGGTTCGTGGTTAACTCTTCGTGACATCGATCCGAGCCCTTCGAGTCCGAGCCCACGAGCCCGAGCCCTTCGAGGCCCACAAGCCCCACAAGCCCCACAAGCAGGAGCAGAGTGCCCATGACGGCGGTTCCGACGCGGCGCGAGCGACAGCGGCAGGCGACCTTCGACGAGATCGTCGACGTGTCGCGCCGGCTGCTGCGCACCGGCGAGGACGTCTCGATCCGGGCGGTGGCCCAGGAGATGGGACTCACTCCCCCGGCGCTCTACCGGTATGTCGACAGCCACGCGGAGCTGCTCACCCTCGTGGCGCGGTCGATCTTCGAGGACGTGGTCGCCGCGATGACGGTGGCTCGTGACGACCAGGCGGCGGACGACCCGTCGGCGCAGGTCGTCGCGGCCTCGGCGGCGTTCCGGGCGTGGGCCCTGCGCAACCGCACCGAGTTCCAGATGGTCTTCGCGTCGGGCGAGCTGATGCAGTCGGACGAGGCAGCTCGCGCCAAGAAGACCGCGCTGATGACCTCACTCGCCGACTGCCTGCCCGACGACTCGGGCGTGCACCTGTTCGCGGCGTTCTTCAGCGAGATCTTCGGGCGGCTGTGGGTGAAGTACCAGTTCGCCGTCCCGACCGACGACGAGCTCGACCCTGCACTGCTGGAGATCCTGCGCAGCGAGATCAAGCCGGACGAGGTCACCGACGGCCTTGGATCGCCCACCCCGGGGATGGTCTGGATGTTCGAACGCGCGTGGGCCCGGCTCTACGGCACCGTGACGCTCGAGGTGTTCGGGCACGTGCACCCCGCGATGATCACCACCGGCGCGCTCTTCACCGCGACCATCCTCGACATCGGCGCGGACCTCAACATCAGCGACGAGTGGCCGCGGCTGCAGGCCGTTGCGAGGGCCGAGGCGGAGCGCATCCCCGCCTCTTCCTGACGGTCCGAAAACGTTCAGGCGGGAACACTCGCTCAGGCGGGTCGCTGCCGCTCGAAGGTCACGAGCACGCCCTCGGTGCCTCCCGGACCGATCCGGCCCTTCACCTCGACGGCCGTCACGGACTTCGCCTGCCAGCCCTTCTCAGCCCATTCGTTGAGGACCTTCTCCAGCTTGTCCGCCGACATCTTGCCGCCGATCAGGCCTTCGCGGACCTGGACCACCTTGTACTCGTACATGGCCGCAGCCTAGAGCCCGCCGTCGCCATCCGGGCCTGGTCTGCAACGCCGGGTGGACGCCCTTCAGTCAGCTGGCCCGGGTGAGTGGCTCGGGGAGCGCCTCGACGCCGTCGGGTGACGCGAGGTAGAAGCCGAGGAGCCGCACCCCGTGTCGCCGACACGCCTCCACGGTCTCCTGGTGCCAGGCGCGGTCGTTGTCGGTGGGCATCAGCCCACGCCGGCGGCCGCGCCCGACCAGCACCGCACCATGGTCCGCACCGATCATCGGCAGCAGGAGGTCAAGGACGGAGCGCAGGTCGGTGGCCGGCGCGTCGGACGGCAGGTCGGACAGCACGATCGGCTGCACCCCGCGGTCGGCCTCGTCGCACAGCATCAGCGCCAAGGCGCCCCCGCGGCGTTGGTCGAGATCGAGGATCAGGTCGATGACGTTGCTCTGGATGACGTTGTCAGTCAACGGAATCGAGCGCGCGTCGGGCGGAAGGTCGTGGTAGCTCATAGTCCGATGCTGCCGCACCCGACGCCCACGTCCGGAAGTTATCCCCAGCCGGACTGGAGGATGCGGCGCAGGCGAAAGACGCCGTGCGTCTTGACGTAGCCCACCTGTGATCCAGTCGTGGGGGCGGGCAAGCGGAGCCGCGTCTAGTGAAGGTGCACCCTTACGTCCTGCCGCGACTCGTGCCGCCGTCGGTCGTCCGCGCTAGCGTGCCAAGCGTGACCCTCGACGAGATCGACGAGTACGCCACGTCGCTGGCGGGATGCAAGCGCAAGGGCCATCCCGGACGGGTCGCGTGGTACGTCGACGACCGTCTCGTGGTCCGGCAGGACGAGCCGGGGACCGTGCTCGTGAGGGTGGGCTTCGAGGACCGCGAGAAGCTGTTGGATGACCACCCCGACACGTTCGGCTTGCCGCCGCGGTGGGAGAAGCACATGAAGGTGCAGGCCGACCTCGACGGCGATGCCGACGCGATCCGCACCGCGATCCGTCTCGCGTGGGCTATGCAAAAGCGCTGATCAGCCTGCTTTCGTCGTGGGCAGGTGGCCTGTTCAGCCGACCACGATCCCACCGGTTCACCCTGTTCGGTCAGCTTCACCTCAGACGAACGGAGGGGGTGCTCGCCATTGCGAGGCTGATCGCCGGGACCCGCTCATAGCGTGCTCTTCGTGGACAGCCCCCTCATCACCCCCGACCGCACCCACGGTGCGCAGCTCGCCAGATGCGTCTGCGGAACCTCCCTCGACGAGGGCGTGCACCGCACCTGCACCGGTGACGCGGCGGTCCAGCACAGCGCCCGCGTGGAGGACAACGCCAACCTGCTCCTCAACCGGTTGCGCGCCATCGTGCTCATGGGCACCCTCGACGGCGAGCTCCGCCCGCTGTCCGTCTGACCCGGACCGGACACTCACCCGGTTCGCTCGAGGCCTCCTGCGTTGGTTGCTCTGTGGGTCTGCACTGGGGCTCAGTGCGCCACCAGGCGGGCGTGGGCCGTCTTCACGGTGAGGGTCTCGGCGGTGCCCCGGATGGTCACGTCTCCCGGGATGTCGATCCACTGGCCGCCGTTGACGCGGAACTGGCCGGAGTAGGTGACGTCCGCCCGGATCGTGAAGTCGCCGGCGCGGGGGTAGCTCTTGGTGATGTCGCCCTCCGGGTAGGGACCGCCGAGCGAGGTGGTCGCGCCGCTCGAGGAGCCGTCGCCGTAGTCGTAGGTGATGCTCTTGACCTTCGGCCGGATCTCGACCCGGAACCCGGCCATTCGCGCGGGGTCAACCCGGTCGATCTCCCCCGGCTCGTACCCGCTCCGCGGCCAGCTGGTCTGGAAGTACGTGGGCAACCTGACCAGGGTGACGTTCCCCCGAGGCTCCACGCCGAGGGTGGGCTTGGCGAAGTCCGTGTCGTGGAACGCGGCCAGCACCATGGCCATCGTCACCCTCGGTCGAGCCGGGCCGGGCGCATCCTCCGGGAAACAGGTTGAGCCGTATTGGACCCAACGGCCCGATGGCACCCCGTCAGCGTTCACCGTTCGCCGGAACAGCCGAACGCTCGGGCCCAGCCCCTGCTCGGGGGTGTTCCCGGCGCACGCCAACGCCGCATCTCGGCAGAGGTCATCAGGGTTGGCAGAATCCGGGCTGTTGTTGCCGCAGTCCGCGACCGATGCGTACTCGAATCGTGGCCCCGCCTTTGCCGCGGCCGCATCAGCCCGAATCTCCTGCAACTCGTGGCGGTCCTTGACCGTGACCTTCGCCCCGCCTGAATGCCAGTCTCCACTGGTGTCAGCGGCCGCTTGCGTGCACAAGAGTCCCGAACTGAACACAACGAGCAGGCTTCCCGCCAGCAAGCGTCCAATCATCCCATGTCGAAAAGCCACCAGCGTCCCCCCTCCCACACCAGCTTGGCGTCCCCAGAAAACCTCTTCTCGTGATCCGTCGACACGACATTGCCTTGCTGGTCAACAATATTGACCTCATGCTGCTGAATGACCGCGTGCACTCGCTCTCCGGTCCCGTCCGCCACTGCTGAGGTTGAGAGCATCGTGGACGGGCGTCGTTCGTAGCGATGCCCCTTGCTGACCAGACTCGCAGCGGTCGTTTCGAACGAGCGGCACGCCAAACAGTCTGGGAGGCCCAGGTCTCTGATCAGGCCCGTCTCGGGAGTAGTCCAGGCTTTCGAGACCTGATCCATGAAGAACCGCACGAAGGCTTCCGCTCCGGCTTTGGTGTGGGCTCTTGCTGCGGCGGGGATCTGTACCGCTGCAGAGGTCGTGATGGTGGATGTCGTCGTGGTGATGGGCGGGGACGAGCTGGGCAACGCGGTTGGCGTCCCGCCCGTCACCGCCGTGCCGGTGCCGGTCGCCGGCGGGTCCTCCGCACCGCCGGTGCAACCAGTCAGCACACCCACCCCGCACGCGACAAGCAGGCTGAGCGCGACGGCATACCCGTGCTTGGAACTCACCCGCGGACTCCCCTTCGACCACTCAGTCAACTCGAACGCACGTCAGTGTAGGCAAACCCGGGCATCCGAAGCGGTCGCTGTCCACACCCCCGCACGCCCGAGCCCCCGACAGGCTCAGTGCGCCACCAGGCGGGCGTGGGCCGTCTTCACGGTGAGGGTCTCGGCGGCGCCCCGGATGGTCACGTCTCCCGGGATGTCGATCCACGGGCCGCCGTTGACGCGGAACTGGCCGGAGTAGGTGACGTCCGCCCGGATCGTGAAGTCGCCGGCGCGGGGGTAGCTCTTGGTGATGTCACCCTCCGGGTAGGGACCACCGAGCGAAGTCGTCCCACCGCTCGAGGAACCGTCGCCGTAGTCGTAGGTGATGCTCTTGACCCTCGGCCGGATCTCGACCCGGAACCCGGCCATTCGCGCGGGGTCGACCCGGTCGATCTCCCCCGGCTCGTACCCGCTCTGCGGCCAGCTGGTCTGGAAGTACGTGGGCAACCTGACCAGGGTGAGGTTGCCGCGAGGTTCCACGTCGAGGGTGGGCTTGGCGAAGTCCGTGTCGTGGAAGGCGGCCAGCACCATGGCCATCGTCACCCTCGGTCGGGCAGGGCCCGGTGCATCCTCCGGGAAACAGGTGATCCCGTACTGAACCCACGGACCGGTCGGTGACCCGGCGGCGTTCACCGTTCGCCGGAACAACCGCACACTCGGCCCAAGCCCCTGCTGCGGCGGATTGCCGATGCAGTACTGGACTGCCGTGGTGCATAGGTCGTCGGGATTCACGGAGTCAGGTCGGTTGGATCCGCAGTTGGCGACTGATGCATAGGCGAATTGCTGAGCCTTTCCAGCTGCGACCCCAGCCTCGGCTTTGATTGCCTGCATTCCCGATCTGTCGAACAGGTTCATCTGAGCGCCGTCTTGCGTCGTGTTTCCCCACAGGGCTGAATCAGCCAGAGCCCCTCCCGCGCTGAGCTGTGTTGCGAGCCCCGCGATCAGGGCAGCCTCTACTGTGCGATGCCAAAGACGAGCCACTTGTCCCCCATCCATTTCAGCGATGTGGTCCGCGCGAGCTTGGCCTCGGGATCCGTTGAGACCTTCGTGCCGGAGGCATCAACAACGTCGGCAAGGTTTTGGACCAGTTGCAGGCGGACAAACTGTTGCCCGGCGGGGGCACCATCGATGGCTTTCACGCGCGACACGCTCACCGGTTCTGTCGCATAGTGGTGGCCTTTCGCCTTCAGCTCCGCCACCGCGCCCTGCAGCGCACCGCAGGACTTACAGGATGGATCGCTGAGAGCCGGCAGAATTGAGATGTCCGCCGTCATGCTCGCAACGTTCGATTGTTCAACGAAGAACCGCACGAAGGCTTCGGCACCGGCTTTGGTGTGGGCTCTGGCCGCCTCGGGGATCTGCACGGCGGCAGAGGTCGTGATGGTGGATGTCGTCGTGGTGGTGGGCGGGGACGAGTTGGGCGACGCGGTTGTCGTCGCGCCGGTCACCGCCGTGCCGTTGCCGGTCGCGGGTGGGTCGTCCGCCCCGCTGGTGCAACCAGTCAGCGCACCCACCCCGCACGCGACCAGCAGGCTGAGCGCGGCGGCATACCCCTGCTTGGAACTCACCCGCGGACTCCCCTTCGACCACTCAGTCCACAAAGCTCCGCGGGCGCCGTCCCTGCGACACCCATCATCGTTCCGATGACCAGCATGGCAGTCCCGAAGGTTCTGCTCAGCCCATGTCCCACAGAAGCCATCTGTCCCCCTGCCACATAGTCATGGCCGTCACGGCGATGGGTTTCCGTGGGTCAGTACTGACCACTTTGCCCGAGCGGTCGACAATGTCGACGCGCTGCTGAACGCCGATGATTCGAACCCGCCGACGCCCCTCCTTCGTCACCCCGCCGAATGCCGTGACCTTGGTGAAGAGCGCTGGAGCCTTGGCGTACCGATGGTGCTCCGCGACCAGCTCAGTTGCCTCCATCTCGAAGCCCTTGCACGACAGGCATCCCGAGTCGCCCAGGGGCGGCAGCAGCCCTGACTGCGGTCGTGTCCAAGCGACATTGACCTGCTCCAGGAAGAACCGCACGAAGGCTTCGGCGCCGGCTTCGGTGTGGGCCCTGGCCGCCTCGGGAATCTGTACCGCTGCGGTGGTCGCCGGCGTGGCTGACCTCGTGGTGGTGGGCGGGGACGAGCTCGACGACGCGGTTGTGGTCACGCCCGTCACCGCCGTGCCGTTGCCGGTCGCGGGTGGGTCGTCCGCCCCGCTGGTGCAACCAGTCAGCGCGCCCACCCCGCACGCGACCAGCAGGCTGAGCGCAACGGCATACCCCTGCTTGGAACTCACCCGCGGACTCCCCTTCGACCACTCAGTCAACTCGAACGCAGGTCAGTGTAGGCAAACCCGCGCATCCGAAGTCTCGCTGTCCACACCCCTGGACGCCCGAGCCCCGACAGAATGACGGCATGGCGTATGACGAGCGGGTGGCACAGCGGATCCGGGACCTGGTGGTCGGCGACCTCGACGTGACCGAGAAGAAGATGTTCGGCGGGCTGGCCTTCCTGGTCAACGGCAACATGTCGGTCGCCGCGAGCAGCAAGGGCGGGCTGATGGTGCGGCTCGACGAGGACGAGGCGGAGCAGTTGCTCCAGCGCGAGTCGGTGCGCCCGTTCGAGATGCGCGGGAAGGCCATGAAGGGCTGGCTGCGGGTCGACGACGCCGGTTTCGAGGGCGACGACGACCTGCGCGAGTGGGTCGAGCGCAGCGTGGAGTACGCCCGCACGCTGCCGCACAAGTAGGCAAGGGGCTGGCGGGGTGCGCGACAGCGACGGGATCATGGTGGTCTCGGTGCCGGACGGCTCGGTGTGCCGTTGTGGGGAGCAGATGGGCGCCGGGGAGCGCGCTGGTTTCGATCCCGCACGGGACGAGGTCATCTGCCTGCACTGCCTGGCTGACCGGCGTGCCGGCCGGCCTCAGGTCCTCCAGCGACACCAGCCGAGTCCGACACCGGTCCCGGCCCACTACCCCGGCGCGTGGGTCCCTGGTCCGCCCTCTCCCCGCCCGTCCGGCACACCGGGCACCCTCACGACCGTGCTCATCGCCGCCATCCTGGTCGCACTGGTGGGCGGCGCTGTCGCGTTCCGTGCCGTGGGGCTGGTCCCCAGCACCGCGGCGAGGGCGTACGACGACCCGACCGCCTACGTGTTCATGAACACGACCTCACGCGGGGCGCCTGTGACGTGGGACCCGTGCCTGACCATCGAGCTCGTCGTGAACAGCGCCGCTGCGCCCGAGGGGTCCGACACGCTCCTGGCCGAAGCCGTCGAGCGCGTCAACGCCGCGAGCGGCCTGCACCTGCACATCGCCGGTCCCACGACGCAGGTCCCCCGACCCGCGAAGAGCGCCCGCGACCTGACCAATGGCCTCCCGGGCAGCGCGCGCGCACCCGTGCTCATCGCCTGGACCACGCCGGACGTGGTGCCTGGCCTGAAGGGCTCCATCGTCGGCCTGGGCGGACCCGTGCACCGGCTCGCGAACAGCCTCGATCGGGACCGGTACGTCGGGGGTTCGGTTGACCTCGACGGGCCGCAGCTCGCCGAGATCCTGCTCCGTCCCAACGGCCACGCCCAGGCGCGGGCTGTCGTCATGCACGAGCTGGCGCACCTCGTCGGCCTGACCCACGTGGACAACCCCACCCAGGTGATGGTCGCCGCTAACGGCACAGCCACGGAGTTCGCTAGGGGCGACCTCGCGGGCCTGGCCGCGCTGGGCTCGGGTGGGTGCCCCTACGACCTCACACCCGACTCGCCCTGAACCAGCAGCTGAGCTGGCCTGCCAAAACGCAGGCTGAGCCGGCACGCTGACGGCCGTCGCTCAGTGCGGCTGGTGTCGACGCTGGTGCGTCCCGCCCTGGTTGGCGAGGAGTCGCCGGCCGAACCGCACGACGGTCCAGCACCACCAGCGGTCGATGTCCCTGGCCGCCAGGTCGGCGCGCCACTCCCAGTAGCCGCACAGCTGGACGAGCTCGGCGTCGTTGAGCGACAGGCAGATCTCGACGAAGGAGCCATACCGGCCGATCGTCGGGTCGACGAACGGCGGCCCCTCGTAGATCACCCAGGTGTCCCCCGAATCGATCCTGTCCACCTCAGCCATGGCCTGATCCTGCTCCTGCCGGACGAGGGGCGCCTCCGTCGATCGATGGAGAACGCTCTCGCGCGGATGCTCGGGCTCAGGCTGGGTCGCGCTCGGGCTCGGGCTCGGGCTCAGGCTGGGTCGGGCTCGGGCTCGGGCTCAGGCTGGGTCGGGCTCAGGCTGGGTCGGGCTCAGGCTGGGTCGGGCTCCGGCTCAGGCTGGGGTCGGGCTCAGGCTGGGGACGGGCTGGGGCAGGCTCGAGTCAGGTTCGGATCAGGCGCCTGGCACCCCTCCGACGAACCGGCCGAGCGCCTCGTCCCAGTGCGCCTTGTCACCCCGCGGGTCGCCGGCGATGCCACGCCCCTCGTGGTAGACCTCGACGCGCGTCGAGTCGCCGTCAGGATGGAGCTGGACGTCGAGCATGCTCAGCGGTCCGTCGTCGTGCGGGTGCCACGTGACCCGCACCTGCTCGACGGGGTGGATGCTGCGCACCACGCCGTACGAACCGTCGGACGCGCGCCACGGCTCGCCCTTGTTGCCGATCCTGGCGCCGTCGCCGAGGAGCGCCTCGGTGCCGGCGGGACTGACCAGGTGCTGCCAGACCTGGGTGGGCGTCGCCGTGACCTCGTGGCTGGCGTGGACGCCAGCCTCCAGGTCGTCGACGTCGTCAGGAAGCGTGTCGACCTCACTGCTCATGTGCAGACCTCCGTCCGAGCTGGCCGCGCCCCGGGTGGGCGTGACCCACACTCCGACAGTCGACCGCGTGTGGGCGCTGTCGGCAACCCCTTGGGGGCCCTTGATTTGGTCGGCCGGGTCCCGTGCCACGACACGGCCAGGGCGTATGCCGGGTGGTGCGCACCCGGCATACCCCTGGTCGGCCGTCGGCCGGCCCTCACATGGCGAGGTCAGTGCTGGGCGATGACGGTCTTCCAGCCGTAGTCGTAGGCGAAGCCGGTCGGGAAGTTGTCGTCGGTGGCGCTGGAGTCGAACACGCAGAACTGCACCCACGCGGAGCCGTTGGCGAGCGTGCCCGAGACGAAGTTCGTGCCGAACGGGTGGTCGACGAGCTTCACCGTGAAGCGCTCGACGTGCCACTGGCCATCGCACTGGATCGTCTGCCCAGCAGGGTCGTTCGCGTACTGGTAGTTGGTGTCGTACCAGGCATCGGACAGCATGCCCGAACCCTCAGCGGTCGGGTCCGCGCCGCCCTGCTTGATCGAGGCCCAGAGGTGCGTGCCGGTCTCGCCACCCCAACAGCGGAACTTGGCCTGGATGTACGCGTCGCTGCCGTTGGCGACGACGTGCTTGCCGACCCAGGCGATCTCGGGCGCGGGCAGCTCCGCCGCGGAGGCGGAGCTCGCGGGGAGGGTGATGGCAGCGGCCAGGGCCAGTACGGCGGCGGCTGCGACGCGGGCAGGTCTCATGGGTGTCTCCTCGGGGCCTCGTGTCGTCTCAAGGGGCTGGGTGTCAGCCCCCGGCCGACGCTAGGGGCGGTCGTCAGCGCGCGGCTCCCACTCAAGGGTGACCGCGCCTGCGACGGATGCCTGAGACGACGGAGGTATGCCGCGTGGTCGCCCACGCGGCCGACCGCGCCTCGGCGCGCCCCCTCGCCCTGGCGACTGCGCTGGCCACGCGTCCCACCTCGCGTCGGCGGCTCAGCCGGCCGTCACCGTGGTGAGGGGCGCACCGCTGGCGAGGATGGCGGACGTGAGGGCCTTGGCCGGCTCGGCGGGCGCGCTGCGGTTCGTCAGCAGGACGAGGTCGAGGTGCGGCAGCTTGGGCAGTCCGACGGTGGGCGGCACCTCCACCAGGTCGGCCGGCATGAGGGTCCGGGCCATCACGGCGACTCCGAGTCCTGCGCGGACTGCGGCGAGCACGCCGTTGACCCCTCTGACGGTGCAGGTGATCCGGCTGCGCCGGCCGACCTTCTCGAGGGCCTGCACGCTGACCGCGCGGCTGAGGCTCGGCGCCTGGTAGACGACCAGCGGGACAGGCTGCTCGGGGTCGATCCGGGTCGAGCTGATCCCACACCAGACCAGCTGGTCGCGCCGCACGAGCTGCCCGCGGGTGGTCCGTGGTGCGTCGGCGCCGCGCTTCACGAACGCGACGTCGAGGTGACCCGACTCGATCCGGCGCACCAGCGAGTCGTTCTGGAGGACGGCGAGCTCGAGGTCGATCCGCGGGTAGAGCTGCCGGAAGTCGCGCAGGATGCGCGGCAGGGGTGTGAGCGCGAGGTCGTCGGTGACCCCGAACCGCAGTCGCCCCTGCAGGTGGGAGCCGGTGAAGTAGCCGACCGCCCGCTCCTGCGCCGCGAGAATGTCGCGGGCGAACGCTGCCATCGCCTCACCGTCGGACGTCAGGGCGACGCTGCGGGTGTCACGGACGAAGAGGGGCCGCCCCACCGCGTCCTCGAGCCGACGCACGTGCTGGCTGACCGTGGGTTGACGCAAGCCGAGCGTCTCGCCGGCCCGGGTGAAGCTCAGCGACTGGGCGACGGCGACGAACGTCCGCAGCAGCTCGGGGTCGTACACAGCTCGCAACCTCTCGCAGATGTGTCATTGCGATGCTGCATGACACTTATAGGACTGATTCTGGATGAGAATACTGCGTTGCGCCGTTGACCGGGCGAGACTGGACCTCGTCCGCGCTTCTCGAATAGATCCGCTCCCCGACTCCACCCGCTCCCCGACTCCACCCGACCACGACGCTACTTTCCCGGGACGACCCTTGAGCTCCACCGACGCTGCCTCTGTCCGTATCTCCAGACCACTACTCCCCCACCACTTCTCGCGCACCTTCCCCTCCCTCGGCAACCGTAACTTCCGGTTGTTGCTGTCCGGCCTCCTCCTCTCGGGCACCGGCGGGTGGGTCCAGCGCATCGCCCAGGACTGGCTCGTCCTGACCATGACCGACAGCCCGACGGCCGTCGGGGTGGTCACGGCCTTCCAGTTCGCGCCCACCCTGCTGTTCGGGCTGCACGCCGGCCTGTTGGCCGACCGCCTGCCCAAGCGCCAGCTGCTCCTCGGCACCCAGGTCTCGATGATGCTGACGGCGACGGCCCTCGCCGTGCTGACCCTCAGTGGTCGGGTCGAGGTGTGGCACGTGTTCCTGCTGGCCGCCGTCCTCGGGACGGTCGCGGCGCTCGACAACCCGGTGCGCCAGTCGTTCGTGTCCGAGGTGGTCGACGGGCCCCAGCTGGCCAACGCCATCAGCCTCGTCTCCTGCACCTTCCAGATCGGCGCGATGGCCGGGCCGGTCCTCGGCGGACTGTTGATGAGCACGGTCGGCGCGGGCTGGGCGTTCGTCGTCAACGCGCTGTCCTTCGTGGGACCGGTCGTCGCGATGCTGTGCATGCGCGGCACCCCCACCCGAGCGGAGGTGCGGGCCGCCCGCCTGGCGGCCGCCGCGCGCAACGGCGCCAGTGGTCGCGCCCCAGGTGTCCGGGCGGGCCTCTCGTATGCCGTGCACACCCCGAGCGTCCTGTGGCCCGTCGTGATGGTCGGCGCCTTCGGGTTCTTCACGATCAGCCTGCCAGTGACGCTCGCGGCCTACGCCAAGGACGTCTTCCACTCCGGGGCCTCGGGCCTCGGACTGCTCAACGGCGTGGTCGCGCTCGGTGCCCTGGCGGGCGCCCTGACGACCGCCCGTCGTCGGCACCAGCCGAGGCTGCGCACGGTCGGAGTCGCCGGGTCGACGCTGGCGGTCGCCTTGCTCGTCACGGCGGCCGCTCCGGGACAGGAGGTCTTCACGCTGCTCCTGGTCACGGTCGGTGCCGCCAACCTCGGCTTCCTCACCTCGGCGCAGTCGCTCGTCCAGCTCGCAGCTGTCGACCACCTGCGTGGCCGCGTCGTCGGGCTCTACCTGCTCGTCTTCATCGGCAGCGGAGCCGTGGGCGGACCGGTGGTGGGGTGGTTGGCCGAGACCTACGGCGCCCGCACCGCCCTGCTCGCGTCGGGGGCGGTCCCGGCGGTCGTCACCCTGCTGGTGTGCCGGCACCTCGCGAGGGCTGCCTCGCTGCGGCTCGGCCTCACCTCCGTGGCGATCCACCTCCCCCGTCCGTCCCTGCTGCCCCGGCCCTAGTCGCAGCGTCACTACCCCGGCCCTAGTCGCAGCGTCACTACCCCGGCCCCAGTCGCAGCGTCACTACCCCGGCCCTAGTCGCAGCGTCACGATCCCCGTCACCGGTGGCGCCGGCCAGTCCCCGCCGACCCGAGGGCCCACGAAGGCGCCCACTGAGCAACGCCCCCCGGCGCATGGCACCCCGGAGCGTCTGGGTCGACGGGGACCGCTGATGTGGCCGCGAGGTCAGGCCGAGATTGCGTGCTGCCGCCGGTCGCCCGAGCTGATCTCGATCTTGCGCGGCTTGGCCTGCTCGGCCACCGGGATGGTCAGCCGGAGCACGCCGTCGACGTAGCCGGCCTCCACGCGGTCGACGTCGAGGGTGTCGCCGAGGAACAGCTGCCGGCTGAAGACCCCGCGCTGTCGTTCGGTGGCGATGGTGTCCACGTCGTCGTCGAGCCGCTCGCGCTCGGCCTTGACGGTGAGCACGTTGCGCTCGACGTCGAGGTCGATCGAACCAGGGTCCACGCCCGGGAGGTCGAACTCGACAACGAAGGTGTCGCCCTGTCGCCAGGCGTCCATGGGCATCACCGTGGGACGAGCCATCGTCCCGAAGACCTGCTGGGCCAGCTGGTCCAGCTCGCGGAACTGGTCAGTCCGCATCAGCATCACAAACCACCTCCAAGGATGAGGGCCTATTTCCTTCCCTGACTGCGTCTCGGTAGAATCTCAGTCATGGGCTATAGATTTTATAAATCCGTAGATACCAGT
The DNA here is from genome assembly GCF_056404295.1 of Pedococcus sp. P2_D7. Taxonomy (NCBI): domain Bacteria; kingdom Bacillati; phylum Actinomycetota; class Actinomycetes; order Micrococcales; family Intrasporangiaceae; genus Pedococcus; species Pedococcus sp. P2_D7. The sequence continues at coordinate 112,703 of NZ_JBFUEH010000008.1, read as the reverse complement.
TTGTCAAGCGCTTGGGTGCGGCAGCCGTGACCGAGGAGCCCCAGCCGTCGGGGCGTCCGCTGTACGCGATCTCGGTCGCGGCCGAGCTCGTCGGCCTGCCCGTCCCCACCCTGCGCCTCTACGAGGAGAAGGGCCTGGTGACGCCCCAGCGGACCGAGGGCGGGACCCGCCGCTACAGCGACGCAGACCTGGCCCGCATCGCCCGGGTGGGTGAGCTGGTCGAGTCCGGGGTGACCCTCGCCGCCGTCGCCATGGTCCTCGACCTGCAGGACGACAACGCGGACCTCAGCCACCGCAACCGTGGGCTCAGCCGGCGCAACACCGAGCTGCGGGAGGACAACGCACGCCTGCGTCGGGCGAACGCCAAGCCGTGACTGTCACACCGGGACGAGCTGTCTTGTCTGAGTTGCTGTAGCTGACCAACGATGATCGAGACGAGATCGGAAGCGAGGCAGAACCATGAAGGTGTTCGTCGCAGGAGCCACCGGAGCCATCGGCCAGCAGCTCGTGCCGCAGCTGGTGCAGGCGGGCCACGAAGTCACCGGGATGACACGGAGTGCGTCGAAGCAGCAGCTGCTGCGCGACCTGGGTGCCGAGCCGGTCGTGGCCGACGCGCTCGACGCCGACCAGGTCGCCGAGGCTGTCGGGCGGGCGCAGCCGGACGTCATCGTCCACCAGCTGACCTCGATCGGGCCGATGGACCTGCGCCACTTCGACCAGGCCTTCGCGATGACCAACCGGCTGCGACGGGAGGGCACCGACCACCTGCTGTCGGCGGGTCAGGCGGTCGGCGTGAAGCGGTTCGTCGCGCAGAGCTTCTTCGCGGCATACGAACGCGTCGGCGGACCGGTGAAGAGCGAGGAGGACACGTTCGGGGTCGGGGCCGCCAAGGAGATGCGCCAGACGGTCGCTGCCATCAAGCACGTCGAGGACGCAGTCCTCGCGGCCACCTGGACCGAAGGGATCGTGCTGCGGTACGGCGGTTTCTACGGGCCGGGCACGTCGCTGGGCCCCGATGGCGAGCAGACCGCCGCCGTGCGGCAGCGCAAGTTCCCGGTCGTGGGCAACGGCGGCGCAACGTGGTCGTTCATCCACATCGCCGACGCTGCCGAGGCGACCGTCGCGGCCATCGACCACGGTCGACGCGGGGTGTACAACGTGGTCGACGACGAACCGGCGAAGGTCGCCGAGTGGCTGCCTGTGCTGGCGCGTACGTTGGGGGCGAAGGAGCCGATGCACGTGCCTCGGTTCGTGGGGCGGTTGCTGACCGGGGAGATCGGAGTGGCGATGATGACCGAGCTGCGGGGCGCGTCGAACGCCAAGGCCAGGCGCGAGCTCGGCTGGGAGCCGGCGCACCCGAGCTGGCGGCAGGGTTTCGCCGAGCTGACGTCCACCGAACGGGTGCGGACGTGACCGACAGCCCCCTGACGGAGCGGGAGGAGCTGCTCGACGAGCTGCGCCCGACGTCGTTCGCGATCGCGTACCGGATGCTCGGCAGTGTCTCGGAGGCCGAGGACGTCGTGCAGGAGGCGCTGCTGCGGGTGCACCAGTCGCTCGACGCCGGCGAGGAGATCGCGTCGCCGCGCGCCTTCGTCGCCACCATCACCACCCGGCTGGCGATCAACGAGCTGAAGTCGGCCCGCGCACGCCGCGAACGGTATGTCGGCGAGTGGCTGCCCGAGCCGATCATCACCGACGGCTCGGGGGCGCCCGACGACCCGGCGCGGTATGCCGAGACCGCCGACTCGCTGTCGCTGGCGATGCTGGTGCTGCTCGAGAGCCTCTCCCCCGAACAACGAGCGGTGCTGTTGCTGCACGACGTGTTCGGTTACGGGTATCCCGAGATCACCGACATCGTCGGCAAGTCCGAGGACAACGTCCGCCAGCTCGCCAGCCGCGCTCGTCAGCACGTCAAGACGCGACGGCCGAGGTTCACCACCACCCGCGAGCAACAGCGCGAGCTGGCGTCCCGCTTCTTCGCCGCCGCCCACGACGGAGACCTCGCCGCGCTCGAGTCGCTGCTGGCCCATGACGTGGAGCTGACCGGCGATGGAGGCGGCAAGGTGCCCGCCCTCGCCCGGTCGCTGCGCGGTCGCAGTCGGGTCGCCCGCACCCTCGGCAACTGGCTGCGCGCGCTGGCGCGGTTCCCACAGGTGTCGATGCGGCCGGTCGAGATCAACGGCGGTCCTGGCGCGATCTACGTCGACGACCAGGACCGGGTGCTCGGCGTGTGGTCGCTCGACATCACCGAAGGCGAGATCACCGGGATCCGCTCGATCGTCAACCCCGACAAGCTCGCCCACCTCGGCGAGGTCGGAGACGTGGTGGCGATCATCCAGTCCGCGCGCTGAGTGCACCAGTCGCCCGGACACGCTTCGCGCCCCGCCGGTCCAGGCGGGGTGTGGAGCGGGGTCATGGTTGCGGTGGCGCGTCGCCACCGTCGCCACCGTGGCCATGGTCGCCACCGTCGCTCCCGTTGCTCCCGCGGCTCCCGTGGCCAGCGGGCTGGGCGCTCCGCCACCGAGCAAGCTGGACGTCGTAGGAACCCGGTGTCAGGTCCCACTTCACGAACGGGCCGCTGAGCCCCCTGACGACTTCGCCCGCGTAGCGGTTGGAGTGCACGACGGTGTGGTGTCGCTGGCACAGGAGCGCGCCATGGGCGGTGTCGGTGGGACCGCCATCGGCCCAGTGCAGCAGGTGATGGGCGTCGCACCAGCTCGCGGGTCTGGTGCACCCGGGGAAGGTGCAGTGCTTGTCGCGTAGCCAGAGGTGGCGGATCTGCGCGCGGTTGAACAGCCGCTCGGCCCGACCTTGCTCGAGGATCTCGCCGCGGGTGCCGAGCACGGCTGGGATGACCTGGGCGTCACACGCCAGGCGCCGCACCGTCTCGATGGGCACCGGCTCGCCGCCGACGGTGAGTCCGGCACCCCGACACAGCTGCTGCAGCTCGTCGAGCTTGATGGTGACCAGCAGGCTGGTCTTGGCCTGACGCGGCACGCCGTCCGGGGCGCTCACCGCTCGCCGCACGAGGTCGATCAGGGCGTCCGCCCGTCGCGCACCCGGAGTCCGGGGGTCGTAGTCGCCAGTGTCTGGATCCTTCTGGGGCTTAGCCAGCGCATCGACGGCGGCGTCGACGATCGCGGCGCCCTCGTCGTCGAGCATCAGCGTGTAGCGCCACATCCCCAGCGGGCCCTTGGCCTTGTCCAACGCGCGGTGCGCGCGACGGACTTCCGCCTCGTGCTCGACCAGCCGGTCAGGTCGCAACAGGTCCGCAGTGCGGCGGATTGCGATCGCCAGGGACTTCTCGGGCATCCCATCGTGGCCCCGTGCTCCCCAGAGCAAGGCGGCGGTGGCGTCCTCCAGGTGGTGCGGCTCGGCCAGCGATCGCACCCCGCGGTGGAACCGCGTGATCATCGCCGCCTTGGCGACCGGCAATGCGTCTGTTGCACCGGGCCGAGCACCAGCCTCGACCGCCTCCCTCACCTCTGCTAGGCGAGGCTCAGACGCGATCTCTGCGACGGTGTCGAGGTCGGATACGAGACGCGCGCCGAGTCGGGGGGCCTGTTTGCGAGCCCAGTCCTGCGGCCCCCAGCCCTCCCCCACCCCGAGGCCCCGAGACTTGGCCTCCGTCATGACCGCCGCCAGCCGCGTCTCGGATCCGGCGTGCACGTCGCCCAGGACCGTCATGGTCTCCTCGAGCTCCGCATCGGACAACGCCCACAGCCGCTCCGAACGCGCGCCGGCCAACGCATCTCGGGCGCCCTTGGCAGCACTCAACACCGGCCGGTCGGAGCCGTGTCCGCCGGGCGCCGCGTTGTCGGGTGCGAGTGCCATGGAACAACCGTAGACGGAACCACTGACAGCCCAACGCAATGCATAGGGAGCGAATCCCCTTGCACCACAAGCGGATTCACATCGCGCGCGACCGCGTGTGACGTCAGTGAACTAGTGGTGCGATATCGCGCCGATACGGTGCCGGATCCGCATCTTTGTCCACAGGAAAGCCCAGCAACCTGAAGCGAGGCAGTCCAGGCAACGGCCGGCCGCAACCTTCCATCTCCCCGCCGCTGGACAGACGCGTTAGTGACGACTAACGTATTCAGCGTTGTGACTGACCCACTCTCCGCCGCCGCCGAACCGAGCCGCCGCCGGATCCTGCAGCTCCTGGCCCGAGGGCCCCGGGGCGTCACGGACCTGGCCGGCGAGTTCACGGTGACCAGGTCCGCGATCAGCCAGCACCTCCTGGTGCTCGCCGACGCCGGTCTCGTGGCGGCGGAGAAGGTCGGGCGCACGCGGATCTACCGGGTCGTGCCGAGCGGGCTGCAGCAGCTGCAGGCCGAGATCGACCGGTTCTGGACCTCCGAACTCGACCAGCTCGTCGCTGACGCGCACCGCCTGAAGGGAACACCATGAGCTTCACCAAGTCCGTAGTCCTGCCCGTCTCCCCCGACGAGGCGTTCGCCCTCGTCACCGAGCCGGAGCGGCTGCGTCGCTGGCAGACCGTGACGGCGACCGTCGACCTGCGAGCCGGTGGGTCGTACCGCTGGACCGTCACCCCGGGCCACATCGCCGAAGGCACCTACCGCGAGGTCGAGCCGGGCCGTCGCGTCGTGTTCGGCTGGGGCTGGGACGAGAATCCCGCGCTGCCGAAGGACGCCTCCACCGTGACGATCACGATCGAGCCGGTGGCCGAGGGCTCCCAGGTCACCCTCGTGCACGAGGGGCTCAACGACGAGCAGGCCGCCATGCACGCCGAGGGCTGGGACCACTTCTTCGAGCGGCTCGAGCGGCTCGCCACCACCGGCGACGCCGGGCAGGACGAGTGGGCCTGGGCCCCCGAGGGCCTCACTCCGCTGGTCGCTGCGGAGGCAGCCCTCGCCGCCCTCCAGCCGGTGTTGCGCGCCCTCACCCCCGAGGACCAGCCCAAGCCCACGCCCTGTGCCGACTTCACCGCCCACGAGCTCGCCGTCCACCTGCTCGGTTCGCTGGTCCAGCTCGGTGGCATGGCGGGCGCCTCGCTCGCCATCCCCCCGAGCGGGTCGCTGGAGGACAAGGTCTCGACCCTTGCCGCTCAGGCCGTCGCAGCGTGGCGCGAGGTCGACCTCGACGGCACCATCACGACCCCTGGCGGCGACGCCCCGGCTGCCTTCCTCGCCAGCATCCTGCCGCTGGAGCTGCTGCTCCACGGCTGGGACCTCGCCCAGGCCAGCGGCCAGCAGCTGCGGGTCTCCGACGAGGTCGTGACCTACATCCACGAGCTGTCCAGCGGCGTCATCGCCCAGGGCCGCGGCAGCTCCTTCGCCGACGAGGTCACCGCAGGTGCCGACGCAGATGCGGTCGAGCGCTTCGCGGCCTACGCGGGTCGCGCCCCCATCCCGGCCTGAACCCGGCGCTCCCGTCCCAACCCGGCGGGCCAGCCCAACCAGCGCCCGTCACAGTCAGACGCCATCCCAGTCCCAACAACGGACGAAAAACCCAGCCCACCAAGGAGATCCAGTCATGAGCAAGTTCCTCTTCATCTACCACGCCCCGACCACGCCCGCCGAGAACACCCCCACCGACCCCGCCGAGATGGAGGCCGTCATGGGTCAGTGGATGGAGTGGGCCGGCCGCGTCGGTGACGGCATGGTCGACTTCGGCACCCCGCTGGCCGAGGGCGTCCGCGTCACCCCCGACGGCACCTCGCCCGCGACGAGTGACGTCGTCGGCTACAGCATCATCGAGGCCGCGGACCAGCAGGCCGCGCTCGCGCTGGCCGAGGGCCACCCGCACCTCAACATGCCCGGCGGGTGCACCATCGAGGTCCACGCGGCACAGCCCGTTCCCGGCATGTGACCGAGCGGGCGCGACCCTGAGCCGCGCCCGCCACACACCGAGGGGTATGCCGCGTGGTCACCACGCGGCATACCCCTCCCGCCCCCCTAGGTGGTTCAGGCAGCCGACGTGCTGAGGACGACGCCAGCCTCCTGGGTGTGGCGCGATCCGCGCACCACCAGCCGAGCGCCGAAGACCAGCGCCCAGACCAGGTAGACCGGGATCGTGAAGTAGAACGGCAGCAGGATCCCGCAGAGGCCGGCGACGACCGAGAAGACAGCCAGCCATCGTGGGAGCGCGGCGCGAGCGGCGAGCACGATCGCCACGACTCCGACGAAGAACGCCGGCCCGCACAGCGCCAGCAGGTTGCCGATCTCGCTGATCGTGTAGACGACCGGGTGCGGCACGCCCTGCCTGACTGCGTCACCTCCCTCGGCCAGAGCCGTGACGAGTCCGCCCCCGACGAAGGCGCCGACCACGCTGATGGCCGCGCCGGCCACCGACAGGCCCCACGCCGTCTCTCCCACCGCGCCTCCCAGCCTGCGCAACCCGTGCCCGAAGGCGAGCAGCCCCAGAGCGGCGAGCGCGCCGAGGTACCAGAAGCCGATCGAGGTGGCGTAGTGGCTCGGGTCGACGTACCCGGCGACCATGCCCGGCTCGTAGTCGCCCCCGGGACCACCCGCTCCGGCAAAGCCGACCGTGGTGCCGACCGCATAGACCAGGAGCCCGATGCCGGCACTGCGTGGAATGGTGTTCATGTTTCCTCCCCGTGGTGGTGTCGCACCGCGGTGGTGTCGACCTCAACGACGGTAGGAACCCGCTCTCCGCACGTCGTCCTGCCCGGGCACGAAATCGCGCTGTCCGACAGCAGGACTCCCACATCCTCCGCAAGGAGGACGTGCGACCGCCCGCGCGGGCGTACCTTCGGTGCGTGACGCGCAGGAACTGGGCGTTCGACCTCACCGTCGCGGTCGTGGTCGGCGTTCTCGGGCAGCTCGAGGCGTGGTGGGGGTTCACCTCCACGCACCGCCAGGGGCCGTTGTGGGCCCAGGCCCTCCTGTATGCCGTGACGGCGGTCCTGCTCGCGGGTCGCCGGGTGAACCCGCTCGCGTGCCAGGGGGCAATCCTCGTGGCCAGCACGGTGGAGTTCGCAGTCTTCGGCGCGCCCGAGGGCAACGGCGTGATGCTCCCCATGCTGATCGCGACGTACACCGTGGGCCGACGACTGCCGTCGCGACGCGCGTGGTGGGGGCTCGTGCTCGCGGCGGCGTTCTGGCTGTCCTGGTCGAGCCTGGACCCGACGGGCGAGCGCGCCACCATGAACGAACGACTGCTCACCCTCGTCTGGCTGTCCCCCTCGATCATCGCCTGGCTGGTCGGCGCGGTAGTCCGCCTCACGGTCCTGAACACCGAGCAGCGGCGCGTGAACCGTCGCGCACTCGCCTCCCAGGCGGTGGCGGAAGAGCGCAACCGCATCGCCCGGGAGCTGCACGACGTCATCGGGCACAGCGTCAGCGTCATGACGGTCCAGGCCTCGGCGGTGCGGCGACGGCTCGCGCCCGACCAGGCGACGGAGCGCCAGGCGCTGGAAACCGTTGAGGCGGTGGGCCGCGAGGCGCTGGCCGAGATGCGTCGCATGGTGGGGGTGTTGCGCCAGCCGGGTGACGAGACCCAGCTCGAGCCGCCGCCTGGGCTCGACCAGCTGGACCGGCTCGCCGACAAGTTCCGCACCGCCGGGCTGCCGGTGGAGCTCGAGGTGAACGGCCCCGTGCAGGCACTCGCGCCGGGGCTGGACCTCACCGCCTACCGGCTGGTGCAGGAGGGCCTGACGAACACACTTCGCCACGCGCGGAACCCAAGGCGCGCGGCGGTGGTCATCGACTACGGCGCCGAGCGGATCCAGCTCGCGGTGCGCGACGACGGGCAGCCCCCGGTGGGCGCCGGCACGCACTCCCCTGAGGCTGGCAGCGGACTGCGCGGGATGCGGGAACGCGTTGCGGTGTATGGCGGTTCGCTGGTCGCGCGGGTCAGGCCGGAGGGTGGCTTCGAGCTGGTCGCCACGCTGCCGCTGGAGTCGGCATGAGCGCGAGCCCGCGGGAGGCGCCAGAGGGACCAGAGGTGCCGGAGGCGCCAGACCCGTCGAACGCGCCGGACGCGCCGGACGCGCCAGACGCGCCGGATGTGCCGGACGCGCCGGACGCGCCGTCGTCGACGACCGGCACCATTGGCGTGCTCATCGTGGACGACCAGGCGCTGGTGCGGGCCGGGTTCCGGATGATCCTCGAGATCGAGCCCGACCTGCGCGTGGTCGGCGAGGCTGCGAACGGCGAGGAGGCGGTGGCCCAGGTGGCGGCCCTGCGGCCCGACGTGGTGCTCATGGATGTCCGGATGCCCGGCCTCGACGGCATCGCGGCGACCAAGCGACTGCTGGCCGACGGCCCGGCCGGGACGCGCGTGGTGATGCTCACGACGTTCGACATGGACGCCTACGTCTACGAGGCGCTGCGCGTGGGCGCCAGCGGTTTCCTGCTCAAGGACGTGCAGCCGGAGCTGCTGGTGGCCGGGATCAGGGCGGTGCACGCGGGCGAGTCGCTGCTGGCACCCAAGGTGACCCGGCGGATGATCGAGTCCTACCTGGCGCGACCGCGCGTGGTCGATGGAGAGGCCCGGGCGCGGCTCGACTCCCTCACCCCACGCGAGCTCGAGACCCTGACGCTGCTCGCCCGCGGGCTCACCAACGCCGAGCTGGCCGAGCAGCTGTTCGTCTCGGAGACGACGGTGAAGACCCACGTCGGCCGGGTGCTGATGAAGCTCGGCCTCCGCGACCGGGTGCAGGCCGTCATCTACGCCTACGAGACGGGGTTGGTGACCAGCGCCGGTCCGCAGGACCCGCAGTAGACCTGCCCGGCCAGCAACGCCCGAGGGGTATGCCGCGTGGTGACCACGCGGCATACCCCTCGGCTTGCGGCGCAAGGGCTCCGGTCAGGCGACGCGCTTCTGGGGCGACGTCTCCTTGGTCTTGCCGGCGTCGCGCTCGACGATGTCGCCGAGCACGTCGTCGATCTTGGCCATCAGCGCGGGCTCGAGCTTCACGCCGGCGGCCTTGACGTTCTCGTGCACCTGCTCGGGACGCGAGGCGCCGACGAGCGCGGCGGCGACGTTGTCGTTCTGGAGGACCCAGGCGACGGCGAGCTGCGCCATCGTCAGGCCGACCTCGTCGGCGACCGGCTTGAGGCCCTGCACGCGGGTGAGCACGTCGTCGTTCATGAAGCGGCTGATCATGTCGGCGCCGCCCTTCTCGTCGGCGGCGCGCGAGCCCTCGGGCGGCTTCTGGCCGGGCTGGTACTTGCCGGTCAGCACGCCCTGCGCGATGGGGCTCCACACGATCTGGCTCACCCCGAGCTCGCGAGACGTCGGCACGACCTCGTCCTCGATGACGCGCCACAGCATGGAGTACTGCGGCTGGCTCGAGATGAGCTGGATGTTGAGCTCCTTGGCCAGCGCCACGCCGTCGCGGATCTGCTCGGCGGTCCACTCGCTGACGCCGATGTACAGCGCCTTGCCCTGACGGACGACGTCGGCGAAGGCCGTCATCGTCTCCTCGAGCGGCGTCTCGGTGTCGTAGCGGTGCGCCTGGTAGAGGTCGACGTAGTCGGTCTGGAGGCGCTGCAGCGAGCCGTTGATCGACTCCATGATGTGCTTGCGCGACAGGCCGGTGTCGTTCTTCCCGCCCGGCCCGGTCGGCCAGTAGACCTTGGTGAAGATCTCCAGGCTCTCGCGCCGCTCGCCCTTGAGCGCCTCGCCGAGCACGGTCTCCGCCTTGGTGTTGGCGTAGACGTCGGCGGTGTCGAAGGTGCTGATGCCCGCGTCGAGCGCGGCGGCCACGCACTGCGCGGCGACGTCGTTCTCCACCTGCGAGCCGTGCGTCAGCCAGTTGCCGTAGGTGATCTCCGAGATCTTGAGTCCGCTGTTGCCCAGGTATCGATAGTCCATGCTTCAACCGTATGTCGCCCGCCTGACACCCGCCGCACGGGGGCGGTGCGTGCTGGGCTAGTGGGCGGGTTCGAGCTCCACGCCCGGTGCCTCCTCGGAGACCGGCTCCGCGCTGTCGAGCTCGGCGTCGCGCCTGGCGAGCGCGCTCGGCCACCACATCCGTCCGCGCACGTCGAGGTTGAGCGCGGTCACGAGCACCGAGCGGACAACCAGGGTGTCGAGGAGGACACCGAGGGCCACTGCGATCCCGATCTCGGCGAACGTGACCACAGGCAGCGTGCCCAGCACCGAGAAGGTGCCCGCGAGGACCAGGCCGGCCGAGGTGATCACGCCACCGGTGGCGGCCAGACCCACGAGCGCACCGCGGCGGGTGCCGATCTCCTTGGCCTCCTCGTGGACTCGCGTCATGAGGAAGATGTTGTAGTCGATCCCCAACGCCACCAGGAACACGAAGACGAAGAGTGGCAATGACGAGTCGGCTCCGGCGAAGCCCAGCACGTGCCTGAAGATCAGTGCCGACAGACCCATGGCCGCGCCGTAGGAGAGCACGACGGTGGCGACGAGGATGAGCGGTGCGGTGAGTGCGCGCAGCAACAGGATCAGGATGAGCAGCACGACGCCGAGGATGAGCGGGATGATCCGCACGTTGTCGTCGGCGGACGCCCGCAACGTGTCGGCCCGCGTGGCCGTGTCGCCACCGGCGATCGCGTTGGCGCCGGGGACCGCAGCGATGTCGTCGCGGATCCGGTCGACCGTCGCGGTCGCCGCATCGGAGTCCGGGGCGTCGGTGAGGGTGGCCATGATCAGCGACCGCCCACCCTTGGTCACCGGGTCGGCGACCGTGGACACACCCTTGACCGTCTCGAGCTTGGTCTTCACCGTGGCGGCCTGGTCGGCGTTGGCCAGCACCATGACCGGCGAGCCGGTGCCCGCCGGGAAGTGCCGGGCCACGACCTGCTCCCCCACGATCGAGTCGGGGGTGCCGTAGTAGACGTCCTTGTTCTCGAGGCCGGTGGCGTTGAGCTGGAGGATGCCCAGCGAGGCGATGGCCAGCAGCAGCGACGTGACCACCCAGGTGCGGCGCGGAGCCTTGGCGATCCGGCGTCCGATCCCGGCCCAGAAGCCGTCGCGGGTGTGGTCGACCGAGCCGTAGCTCGGCCGGACCGGCCAGAAGATCCACCGCCCGCAGACGACCAGGAGCGCTGGCAGCAGGGTCAGCATCACGAGCAGCCCGACGGCGACGCCGATGGCGGCGACCGGGCCGAGACCCTTGGTCGAGTTCATCGTCGCGAAGAGCAGGCACAGCATGCCGGCGATGACCGTGGCACCCGAGGCGAGGATGGCCGGCCCGGCGCGGTGGAGCGCGAACGCCATCGCCTCGTGCCGGTCCTCGTGGCGCCGCAGCTCCTCGCGATATCTGGCGACGAGCAGCAGGGCATAGTCGGTCCCCGCGCCGAAGACGATGACGGTGAGGATGCCCGAGCTCTGGGCGTTGACGGTGAGGGTGTCGTCCTTGGCCAGGAAGTAGATGACGGCCTGGGCGACGAAGAGCGCGGTGCCGGCCGAGATCACCGGGATCAGCCACAGCACCGGGCTACGGTAGGTCAGCAGCAGGATGATGATGACGACCGCCATCGCGGAGTAGAGGAGCTTGCCGTCGATGCCCGAGAACGCCTCGGACGAGTCGGCGGCGTAGCCCACCGGACCGGTGACGTGCATCGAGAGGCCGTCCGGACGCTGGTCGGCCACGGCGCGGAGGTCCTTGACCGTGGCGCCCAGGGTGTCCCAGCCGCCCTCCCCCGCGTCGACGGGCACGATGACCTGCAACGCCTTGCCGTCCTGCGACGGGATCGGGCCGACCGTCTCGCTCTTGACCGGGTCGAGGGCGTTGAACTTCGCGACCTGCGCGGTGACGGCCTGCTGGTCCTGTGGCGTGACGCCAGCCGGGCGCTCGTAGACGATGACCGCCGGGAACTCGTTCTTGCTCTGGAACGCCTCGATCTGCTTGACCACCTGGGTGGACTGCGCGTCAGCAGGGAGCCAGGCGACGGCCTCGTTGTTGAGGACCCCCTGCAGCTTGCCGGCGGGGCTGAACGCCGCGGCGAGGATCGCCAGCCAGAACAGGAGGACGAACCACTTGGTGACCTTGCTCGACGGGAACCAGGCGAAGCGCCCCACGTCTGCCATCCGGGTCTGTGCCATCGTCTGTCCCTCACCTCGAGTTGGTCGCACCTCCTGCTCGGCGCCGCTGTCCTCCACCGTAGGCTGCGGTTGCGTTGACGGACAACGAATTTCGTGTCAGTTGGGCGTCGGTTCAGGGGCCGTTCAGGGGTGACCCTGAGGAGGGTTCGGGCAAATCAGGGCGTATGCCGCGGAGTCGCGGCAGTGGGTATGCCGCGGGGCGGGGAGAGCGCGGAGGCGGCCGACCCGGCGAACGCCACGACGAACCCCACCCCCATCACCCAGGTCAGCGGACGGTCCGTGAAGAACTCGTGTCGCGCGCGCACGACGGCCACCAGGATGAGGGCGAACATCACGAGCTGCACCCGGCGCATCACCCGGACGGTCTCCCACCGTGGGTCCCTCAGCACCCCGAGGCCGGCCGTGCCGAGGCAGAACGTCGCACCCACGACTCTGCTGGTCAGCGGGGTGAGCGGCCACGGCCAGAGCGGGATCGCGCGGGCTGGTGCGACGAAGAGGAGCACGCCGGTGACGGGGGCGAGCGCGCCCGTCCCAGCCACGACTGTCCGGGCCACGCGGCCGAGGCGAGGTGCGTCCGGAGCCGGTAGCGCGGCATACCGCTGGTTGGCGAGCCAGGCCGCGACGACGAGGAAGGGCGCCGTGAAGTAGAGGCCGGCCCACAGCCAGAAGGCGACCTTGTCGTGGGAGAACTTGTCCCAGTGGATGATCGTCGCGATGCCCAAGAGGCTGGCGAACAGCGCCACTGACACGAATCCGGCGCGCACCTCGGCCCACCGCCGCTCCACCAGGAGGACGCGCAGGAAGAAGTAGCAACCGCCGAGGTAGGCGGAGGCCAGCAGCATCGAGGTCATGTGGGACTGGATCTGCCACGACCACAGGCGCGCGGTCTCGCCCGGGAAGCCATAGAGGATGACGAAGGCCACGAGCAGGAAAGGGGCGATGAAGGCGGAGAGCGCCCGGGTCGTGGTCAGCACCCGGTCGTCGCGCTGGCCTGCGCGATCGTGACTCGCGGGCGGTCGCGCGCTTGGCTGGCTCATGTCGGCACCCGCGAGACCGAGTCGAGCAACGCCCCGTAGGAGGCGACGAGGGCGCGGCGCTCGGCGGCGAGGCGTGGGTCGGCGAGGTCGCAGCCGCCCTCGACCCAGGCGTCCGACAGGTCCATCGCCTCGGCGCGCCAGCGGGCGGCCTCGTGCATCGACTCGGGCGGCGCGGAGTAGACGTAGGAGTAGAGGTCGACAAGGGCGCGCTCGAGCTGCTCCCTGGTGGCTGCGTCGTCGCGTTGGCGTGCCCGGTGGGCGCGCCACCACTCGACCTCGAGCTCCGAGGCGCGCACCGGGTCGAAGTCGAGGTCGGAGTGCGCGAGGACGACCTCGTAGAACTGGCGCATCGAAGCGCGCGCGGCGTCAGGATCGTTGGTGGGCACCGGTGCCCACGCCTTGTTGGCCTTCAGCACGTGATACGCGCCGATGAGGGTGCGCCGTGGCCCGAGCCCGAAGCCCTGGTCGATCATCCCGACGAACGACCGCAGCGCAGGCCACCACTCGCGCCGGTAGTAGCTGGCCCACGCGAGGGTCTCGTGGTGCCCGAGCGCGACGGGGTCGAAGTCGCGCGGACTGTGCCGGCTCAGGCTGGTCACGGCGCACCTGACTCTCCGCAATCGGGCCGCTGACAACGTCGGCCGTCAGTCGGATACTAGTCGCGCAGGCCCAGCCCGTCAGGGGGTGCAGATGCCCACGCGAGACATCGCCACGGTCGTTGCTGCCATGGATGCCCGGCTCGACCGGATGCCTCCCGAGCGCACCGCGCAGCGAGTCTTCCTCGACACCTATCGGCGCACGACCATCGCCGTGGGCAAGGCGATCGCGGACGCGCAGTTCGAGGATCCCGAGTGGGTGGAGCAGTGGGACGTGGCGTTCGCCGACCTTTACCTGGAAGCCCTCGAGCTCGACCTGGCCGGCAGTCACGAGGTGCCGCGTCCCTGGCGGCTCGCCTTCGACGCGCCGGAGTCCCTGCCGGCGTTGCGCCACGTGTTGCTCGGCATCAATGCGCACATCAACTACGACCTCCCCCAGGCGCTGCTCGCGGTGATCAGCGACGCGGAGTTCGGGGATCCGGTGGTGATGGGGCGCAGGCAGCGCGACCACGAACGCATCGACAGCGTGCTGTCGGGCCGCGTCGCCGCCGAGGACGACGAGCTCGGCGGCGCCCGCTCGCTGCTCGACCGGGTGCTTCAACCGCTGAACCGCCTGAGCAGCAAGCGGTTCCTGCGCGAGGCGCGACAGAAGGTGTGGCACAACACCGTCGAGCTCCAGCACGCGCGCGTCGCCGGCCCGGAGGTGTATGCCGCGCGGCTGGCCGAGCTCGAAGTGCTCAGCGCCGCCCGCATCGCCGACCTGCTGGCGCCGGGTCAGGTGCTGCTGCGACTGGCCGTGGCCGGCTTCGGCGTCACCCTCCCGCCCCCGGCCTGAGGGGCGCTCCTCCCACTTGTGGCCACCTGTACCTCACCGATCCCCCGATTCAGCCCCGTCGTGACGCACTAGTGGCAACAAGTCGGGAGCGGCCCGGGAGGGGTTCCTGGTTCAGATGACGCGAGCGGGCCCGTCCCTCCATTCCGGGAGGTACGGACCCGCTTGTGCACACCAGCGAGCTACGACCTGGTCATCGGGCGAGCTCGTCCAGCAGCGTTACGTCAGAGGACCGCGTCAGCAGCCTGGGTCGCCTGCGCCTTAGTGAACTGGTCACCAGCCGACGAGGACAGCTGCCGGATCAGCGCCGAGCGAGACATCGGCATGATCTCCATGTAGTTCTTCGCAGACTCGACCGCCTCGGCGTTCCAGTCGACCTTGACGTGGTTGGCGGCGTAGGTCGCGTCAGCTTTTGAGTATCCGTCGCCCGCGGGGGACGACAGCTGGCGGATCAGACCGGCCTTCGACATGGCCATCAGGGACACGTAGTTCTCGGCCGAGCGCAGTGCGTTCTTCTGACCGGACGTCAGTTTCGGCGCCGCGGGCTTGGGGGCCGCGGGCTTGGGGGCCGCGGACTTCGCTGCCGGGGCAGCAGCCTCGGAGCTGGCCGAGGTGGTGGGGCTGGACGCGGACACCGGCTCCGTCGCATCGCCGCCGCCGCCGAGGGCGCTGGCGAAGATGGCCACGGCGACGATCCCGGCCGGGATCAGCACGCGCTTCTTGACGTACCAAGCGCGCTTGGCCTTCGGCTCGATAGCCGTGGGGACCGGAGCATCGGTGGATCCCGGAGCGAAGTGCTCCGTCCACTGCTGACCATCCCAGTAGCGCTGCTGACCGTCGTTCTGCGGGTACCAGCCCGCGGGCGTGCTCATCTCGTCTTTCCTCCATGACTTAGGGCGGCCGACTGTTGCGGAAGCGGCCATACGTATGCCCGAAATAGGGGCCTTGGACAGGATTACGGAACTCAGTCCGAAAGGCGTCTTCCGTGGCTTAGTAAGCGCTTTCAGCCGATTCGTGGGTAGTCCGAACGGACGATGACTCGTCCGTTTACGGCTCACTGCGCTGACTTGCGGCGACACGCGGGCGACACGCCGAAGGCGGATCGTCCGAACGGACCTGTTTCCGGGATCAATGCGGCACCAGATGGTTGCAGATGCCACTCTTCACTGTCGTCACACCAGCCCCCCGCCTCCCACGATCCCCCCGGACGTAACTCGTGCGCCTTCTCCCCGCCTCCCTCGCTGCTCTGGTCATCACCCCCGTCTTCGTGGCCCTCCCCACGGTGTCGTTCGCCTCCACGGACACGGCCCATCCCGTTGCCCCGCGCGTTCAGTCGACCGCGATCCACGGCGTGGACGCCGTCGCCAAGGGCCAGCTCTGGAACCACCGCGTCCTCCACCCCGGCCGCGCCATCAGCACGCTCACCCCCGTCCAGGAGCGGTCGCGGTTCACCGTCGCGGGAGTCTCGTGGTCCCGCACGACCGGGCTCACCAACGACGACGTCATCGTGCAGCTCCGCGTGCGTGAGGACTCCGGCTGGAGCGCCTGGGAGAAGCCCGGCGTGACCGACGAGGGCCCCCAGAGCGGGACCGGTGAGTCCGTCACCGCCCGCCTCGGCACCAACCCCCTCGTCACCGACGGCGCGACGGCCATCCAGGTGCGCGTCGACACCCCGAACGGCCAGCCGCTGCCCGACGTGCAGGTCACGACGATCAACCCGGGCACATCGTCCGCCGACGACGACCTCGCCCCCAAGACGCCCGCCGCCTCTGCCTCAGCCGCCGCGGCGATGCCCACGATCATCACCCGCAAGCAGTGGGGCGCCGACGAGTCGCTGCGTGGGTCGACGACCTACAACACGACGGTCAAGGCGATCACGATCCACCACACCGCCAGCTCGAACGACTACACCGAGGCCACGGCCGCTGCCCAGATCCGCGGCATCTACGCCTACGACACCAAGGGCCTGGGCTGGTCGGACATCGCCTACAACTTCCTCGTCGACAAATACGGCCGGATCTACGAGGGCCGGGCCGGCTCCATCACCTCAGCTGTCCGCGGAGCCCACGCGATGGGCTTCAACACCAACACGATGGGCGTCGCCGCGCTCGGCAACTACCAGACCGCCAAGCCCCCAGCCGTCATGGTCGACTCACTCGCCAAGGTCGCCGGCTGGAAGCTCTCGCAGTACGGCGTCGACCCGTCCGCCACCACGAAGCTGACCTCCGCGGGCGGGACCGGCACCAAGTACGCAGCCGGCGTCGTCGCCACCCTCCAGACCCTCAACGCGCACCAGAACACGTCCTACACGCTCTGCCCCGGCCAGTACCTCTACCCGCTCATGGCGACCATCCGCAGCAAGGCCACTGCGTACGCGAAGACCTCGGTGCCGCCGCCCCCGACTCCGGTCGCCACCGCGAAGCTGTTCGCCACCTACGGCACGCTCACCCTGGCCATCGGCTCCAAGGGCTGGGCGGTGCGTGACCTCCAGCTCGAGCTCAACAGGCGTGGGTATGCCGCGGGCACTGCAGACGGCGCGTACGGCACCGGCACGGCTGACGCCGTGCAGCGCTTCCAGAAGGCCGCGGTACTGACGGTCACCGGCAAGGTCGCAGCCAACGACTGGCGCGCGCTGTCCGGACTCAGCTACACGAAGACCGGCACCCCCCCACCGCCGCCGCCGCCGACGCCCACCGTGCCCACGCCCACGACGAACGCGCCGAGCGTGCCGGCGAAGCCGATCGTCGGGTTCAACGCCGACGGGCGCGGAGACGTCATCGGTCGCACGTCGGCCGGCGACCTCTACTTCTACCCCGCCAAGGTCGGCGGCATCGGCACCCCTGTACGCATCGGCACCGGCTGGAACATCTACAGCCAGGTCGTCTCCCCAGGCGACCTGTCCGGCGACCGGCTCGCCGACATCGTTGCGGTCACGCCGGAGGGCTGGGCTTACCTCTACAAGGGCAACGGCAAGGGCGGCGTCATGGGCGCCCGCATCCTGTTGTCCCAGACGTGGAAGGCCTACACCGACCTGCTCACGCCCGGAGACTGGACCGGGGACCACAAGCCAGACCTGATGGCGCGCAAGGCCAATGGCGAGCTGTGGATGATTGTCGGTGACGGCAAGAGCGGCTTCACCGGCACCTGGACTCGCATCGGCACCAACTGGCAGTCGCTCGCGCAAGTCATCACACCGGGCGACGTGACGGGCGACGGCCAGGCCGACCTTCTCGGACGCACTCCTGCGGGCAAGCTCTACCTCTACCGCGGCACCGGCATCGGCACCGCCACCGCGACCGGCTACCTGCCCGGCGTCTTCGTCTCGACCGGCTGGCAGGCCTACAACACAGTGCTCTCGACCGATGACCTCACCGGGGACGGCAAGGCCGACCTCATCGGTCGCACTCCGGCCAACGTCGACTACGTGTATGCCGGCACCGGCAAGGGCAGCTTCGCGGCACCCAAGAAGTTCACCGCCCCTTGGGGCGCCACCACAAGGATCACCGGAGTCCGCTGACGAGGACGACAAGGGTGTATCTCGGAAGCCCGTAGACCCATCTAGACGACCGGCCATTGGGCAGCGGGATCGTCTACCTGGACGTGCGCGCGATCGACCTGGGGGTCAGCGCGGATCCTCGTCGTACGTGATCGTGACGCTGATGTATCCGAGCGAGCCGAGCAGGCCGCGGAGCATCGCGCTCGTGTTCTCTTTGGCCTTGTCGGTCAGCAGGTCCTCGCCAGTGGCAGCGGCGCTCATTTGGCTGATCGCCTTGAGCTGGGCCTCTCGCTCGAGGTCCGACCCCTTGAACCGGGTCAGGAGGCCCTTGTCATGGTTGACCACATAACTGGTCTCCAGGTCGAGCACGGGCTTGCCAGCGGTGGGTGCAGGCAGCTTGATCGTCACCGACTTGGCGTCCTCAGAAAGGAGGACCCGTTCGTTGTCGAGCTCGCCGAAGTCCACCACCGCGTCCACGTCGCCCTTGCCTACGTATAGCACCCGCTCGCCGCTGAACCAGGCGGGCAGGTGGTTCGTGGTCTTGTCCAGGTCGACCACGGTCTCGTAGTGAGCGGTCAGCGCGTGATACTCGCTGATGTCAGTGAGCGACCTGAGCACCGGCGAGCCAGTGCGGTCCGTTGTCTTCTCGCCAAACGGGTTCAGCGAGGGCCGCCAACCGGCGAGCATGCACACCGCCCCGGCCAACATCGCCACGATGACGACCGCCCCGACCACTGAGGTGATCCGCCCGAGGGTCGGCATCAGCCAGGGACCGCCCCTACCACGGGTGCTCGAGTTGTCGCTCACATGGCTCATGACGGGAACCCCTCCATACCTAGTCTGTCGCTCCGGCTTCCCACTCACGGAACGTGTCGAGCTCGCCCCGCACCGTCTTTACGACCCACCCAATGACGGCCGCATCATCAACGACGCCGAACCCCGGGATCGTGTCCGGAATGAGGTCCAAGGGGGACACCACATAAATAAGTCCAGCGACAACGATCACCAGCGAGTCCACGGGAATCTCACGGTAATGGCCGCGCGCGTACGCCACCACGAGCCTGATCAGGGCCCGAAAATCGTCTGTCACGGCCGCGAAGGGCCCTGACCTCATGGCGGCTGAACGTCCTGCCTTCTCAGCGATGTCCCGAAGTTTCTGTGGGTCACCTGCTATCCGCCGAGCGCGTTCCGTCGCACGCCGGAAGAACTTGGATTCGACGGCGCCCGCGGCCTTCACAGCGGGCGCACGTTTCGTGCTTGCCGGTGCCTTCTTGGTCGCCGTTGCCTTCTTGGTAGGCGTCGTCTTCTTGGTTGCCCTGGCGACCTTGGAGACCGTGGCCTTCTTGGTCGGCGTGGCCTTGTTAACGGGGTCCGTCATCAGATCCCACCTTTCTTGTCTAGCGGAACGTACCGGTTACTGCTTCCGTATGTCCGGAAAGTACGTGTATAGGTTGACGATTGTCTGGGTTGAGCTGCTGCGGACACAGCGAGGTCGCCTTGGGTTAATTGCAGCGTCGTAGAAGCTCAGGGCGCCTCGTGGACGGTCGCCGCTCCGCGACGAGCGTGCATCCAAAGCACAGCGTCGAGGTGTCTGAGGCGGTTGTTCGGCGAGCCGACGTCTACTCCAGGCCTCGATGCGGCTTCGTCGACGACACGGTCGAGCCGTCCGCGGACCTCAGGGTCCTGGAGCAAGCGTCGATACACCTGCCAATCGACCTCATAATTCTTCCCGATCCCCAAAAGTCCGGACACCACGGAGTCGCGAACGGGAAAGAGGTCGGGCCGCTTGCGGGCGCTCAGCTTCGATGCCGTCACCCAGGGGTTGCCCGCCGGGGACTCATCCGCTGACAGGGCCTGCTTCAGCCCGACGTGAAAAGCCGCCATGTCCAGCAGCGTTTCGTCGTCCGCAAGCGCAAGGTCGGCGTTCAGAGGCAGATGGTCTTCGGCCAGCATCCGTTCGAGTTTGCCGCGAGTGCGGCTTGGCTCGGTGAGGCGACGGACTACAACGGGCGAAGCAGAGACACCCAACAGAGTCACGGCCAGGAGGTCTCCAGAGGTGAACCGGTGCGGATCGCACGGACCGACTGTCAGGAACATCGCGCCGGCGAAGTCGCCCGTCCGGGAGTAGTAGCTCGTCAGGCGATCGATGACCATCGCATCGTGCAGCACCTTCCAAACTGCCTCGCGCGCCGATGCGTAGCTCTCCTCAGTCAACGGCTCCCAGCCTTCAGGAACCGTCGTGAAGCGTGTGTCGTAGTTCATTGGGCCCCTACCTGACCGATCCGCAGTTGCCTTGCCACGGCTTCTCCGCCCATCTCTCGGATGACTTCCGGGTTCCCGACGACGATGAGCAGGTCGGTGGCTCGAGACATGCCGACGTAAAGCCGCTCGCGCGACCTGTCTGTGACCTTGGCCTGGTTGACGCAGAGGACGACCGCTCGTCGTTCGAGTCCCTTGCACCCGAGGACATGTCCGTAGAAGACCTCGTCGTCTTCCCAGAAACTCCGCCAGTAATCGCGTTGGTCGGTGTCGCCTGCGAGTCGGACCTGTTGCGGGTGTCGACTCCCGGTCGTGATGACGGCGATGTGCTTGGGCAGCCACTTGTCGTCGAGCAGCCGTAGTGCCTGTTCGTCTGCCGCGTCGACGGCCTCGTCCGGGGTGGCGGCGGCCACGAATCGCACTTCGACTCCGTCCCCTCCTCGCGGGGTCATCCTCATGGGGGCAAGGGGTCCGAACGCGGCCGCGATCTGTTTCGTGTTACGCAGGACTCCGCGGGCACGCAATCCACCAGCGGCCACAGCAAGAGGGTGGGCCCGGAGCGTTTCGCTCCGGGCCCACCCTCTTGCTGTGGCTAGGTCAGGGTCAGCTGCAGCCGCTGGTGCTTCCGCAGCCTTCGCAGACGTAGCAGGAGCCGGCGGGGCGCATCTTCGTGCCGCAGGTCAGGCACATCGGGGCGTCGGCGGAGATGCCCTGGAACTTCTCCAGGAGCTCGGCGCTCGAGTGGACCTCGACCGAGACCTCACGGGCAGAGGCTGCACCGGCACCGGACTTCACCTGGTCGGCGTCGAGTGCCTTGCCCTCGACCGTGGCCGTAGAGGTCGCGGCAGCAGCCGGCTTGGTGACCGGAGCGGACTGGCTGAAGTTCTCCAGCTCGTCCTCGAGCTCCTCGTCCGACTCGTCGGCCTCGGTGTCCTGGTACGAACCGGTCTCCAGCTGGCGAGCACGCTCGGCAGCGGTGTGGATGCCCATGAACGACCGGGTGTCGAAGTCCATGTGGTCCAGCGCCAGGCGACGGAACACGTAGTCCATGATCGACTGCGCCATCCGCACGTCGGGGTCATCCGTCAGACCAGCAGGCTCGAACCGCAGGTTGGTGAACTTCTCGACGAAGGTCTCCAGCGGCACGCCGTACTGCAGGCCGATCGAGACCGCGATCGAGAAGGCGTCCATCACGCCGGCCAGGGTCGAGCCCTGCTTGCCGAACTTGAGGAAGATCTCACCCAGGTCGCCCGACTCGTAGGTGCCGGCCGTGAGGTAACCCTCGGCGCCACCGACCGCGAACGACGTGGTCTGCGAGGTCCGGCGCTTCGGCAGGCGCTTGCGCACCGGGCGGTACTCGATGACCTTCTCGACCTTGGCCTCGGCGGCCGCGGTGAGCTTGTCCGCCGCAGCGTCCTTGGCGGTCGAGCCACCATCGGACAGCGGCTGGCCGACCTTGCAGTTGTCGCGGTAGACCGCGATCGCCTTGAGGCCCAGCTTCCAGCCCTGCATGTGGACGTCCTCGATCTCCTCGACCGTGGCGTTCTCAGGCAGGTTGACCGTCTTGGAGATCGCACCGGACAGGAACGGCTGGACCGCCGCCATCATCCGCACGTGGCCCATGGCCTCGATCGACCGGGCGCCCATCGCGGTGTCGAAGATCTCGTAGTGCTCGGTCTTGAGGCCGGGGGCGTCGATGACGTGACCCTTGTCGGCGATGAACTCGACGATCGCCTCGATGGTCTCGCCCGTGTAGCCCAGCTTCTTGAGCGCACGCGGGATGGTGAGGTTGACGATCTGCATCGACCCGCCACCGACGAGCTTCTTGAACTTCACCAGCGAGAAGTCGGGCTCGATGCCGGTGGTGTCGCAGTCCATCATGAAGCCGATGGTGCCGGTCGGCGCGAGGACGGAAGCCTGCGCGTTGCGGTAGCCGTTCTTCTCGCCGACCTTGACCACGTCGTCCCAGGCCTTGGTGGCCGCACGGTGGATCGCGGTGTCCATCGTGTCGAGCGGACGGATCGCGTCGTTGGCACTCTGGTGCTTGCGCATCACCCGCTTGTGGGCGTCCGCGTTGCGGGCGTACCCGGCATACGGGCCGACGACGCCGGCGATCTCGGCGGAGCGCTTGTAGGCGGCACCGGTGAGCAGCGAGGTGATGGCGGCAGCGAGCGAGCGACCACCCTCGGAGTCGTAGCCGTGACCGGTCGCCATGAGCAGCGCGCCGAGGTTGGCGTAGCCGATGCCCAGCTGGCGGTAGTCACGCGTGGTCTCGCCGATCGCCTCGGTCGGGAAGTCGGCGAAGCAGATCGAGATGTCCATCGCGGTGATGACCAGCTCGGCGACCTTCTGGAAGGTCTTGGCGTCGAACGTGTCGTCGTCCTTGAGGAACTTCAGCAAGTTGAGCGACGCCAGGTTGCACGAGGAGTTGTCGAGCGACATGTACTCGGAGCACGGGTTGGACGCGGTGATCCGGCCCGTCTCCGGGTTGGTGTGCCAGTCGTTGATGACGTCGTCGTACTGGATGCCCGGGTCGGCGCACTCCCAGGCGGCCTGCGCCATCTTGGTGAACAGCTCGCGGGCGTCGATGGTCTCGATGACCTCGCCGGTGTCGCGAGCACGGAGCCCGAACTCGGTGCCGTCCTCGACCGCCTTCATGAACTCGTCGCTGACGCGGACCGAGTTGTTGGCGTTCTGGTACTGGACGCTGACGATGTCCTTGCCGCCGAGGTCCATGTCGAAGCCGGCGTCACGCAGCGCGCGGATCTTGTCCTCCTCGCGCGCCTTGGTCTCGACGAACTCCACGATGTCGGGGTGGTCGACGTCGAGGACGACCATCTTGGCCGCCCGACGGGTCGCGCCACCGGACTTGATCGTCCCTGCGGACGCGTCGGCGCCACGCATGAACGACACCGGGCCGGAGGCCGTGCCACCGGAGGACAGCAGCTCCTTGGAGGAGCGGATGCGGGAGAGGTTGAGGCCGGCGCCGGAGCCGCCCTTGAAGATGAAGCCCTCTTCCTTGTACCAGTTGAGGATCGAGTCCATCGAGTCGTCGACGGCCAGGATGAAGCAGGCGCTGACCTGCTGGGGGCTCTGCGTGCCGACGTTGAACCACACGGGCGAGTTGAAGCTGAACACCTGGTGCAGCAGGGCGTAGGTCAGCTCGTGCTCGAAGACCTCGGCGTCCTCCGCGTTGGCGAAGTAGCCGTGGTCCTTGCCCGCCTTGACATAGGTCAGCACGACGCGGTCGATGAGCTGCTTGAGCCCGGTCTCACGCTTGTCGGTGCCGAGCGCGCCGCGGAAGTACTTGGTGGTCACGATGGTGGAGGCGTTGACGCTCCAGAAGTCGGGGAACTCGACCCCGCGCTGCTCGAAGATCGTCTCGCCGGTCTTCCAGTTCTGCTGGACGACGTCTCGCTTCTCCCACGTCACCTCGTCGTACGGGTGCACACCAGGGGTGGTGTAGATCCGCTCAACCTTGACACCCTTGCCGGATGTCTTGCGGGCACCTGCACGTGCCCCTGCGGTTTCAGTCATTTCTGGTGGCCTCCCTAGCCCCTGGTGTTTCTACTTGGTGATTGTCTCGTGCGGCACTGACAGTGCCGCGGTCGTTCGGGTGGCCCGGCGGAGCGGGCGGTGCGTATGCCGCGGGGCTCAGCCCGGCGGCATACCGGCATGTCGATCAGGCCGAGGCTCGGGCTCGGTGCCGGTGGCTTCGCGCTCGGCGCGGAGCAAGGTGATCGCACCCTCGAAGTCCTCGAGGCTGTCGAACGCCTGGTATACGCTCGCGAAGCGCAGGTAGGCCACCTCGTCGAGCTCGCGGAGGGGCCCGAGGATGGCGAGCCCGACCTCGTGGGCGTCGACCTCGGCCTGTCCCTGCTGGCGGATGCACTCCTCGACCCGCTGGGCCAGGAGGGCGAGGTCGTCCTCGGTGACCGGGCGGCCCTGGCAGGCCTTGCGGACCCCGACGAGGACCTTGCTGCGGCTGAACGGCTCGCTCGCGCCGGAGCGCTTCGTGACCGTCAGGCTCGCCGTCTCGATGGTGGTGAAGCGGCGCCCGCACTCGGGGCACTGGCGACGCCGGCGGATCGAGCTGCCGTCGTCGGTGGTGCGCGAGTCCATCACGCGGGAGTCGGTGTGCCGGCAGAACGGACAGTGCATGACGGCTCTCCTCCCTCGTGCTTGGGTGGTGCTGGCTCATCCGGCTGGGGATGAGACTGTGGACTGCGGTGTGGACGATCTGGGGACAACGTGTGGGTAACCCGTCTCGCCCTGTGCACTACATGTGGACGAACTACAGCGGTGTAACCACTAGATGTAGGGATAGTCTGCCTCGCTGTGACCTAGGACGCAAGCGGTTCACCGAAACTGTTGCCGCAGTCTGCATCGGCGCAGGTCAGAGGCCTGTGAGGGCGTGGCGCGACACGCCGCAGTGACCTGCAAACTGATGCTCCTGTGACTGGTGTGACGTCAGAGGCGCCCAGATGTAGGGTTTGTCCACCGTTGGCTCCCCCACATGTGGTGTGCGGCGGCCGCCCGCGTGCGCTCAGGCCATCGAGAGCAGGAAGGCGGCGCTGAAGCCGACCACGGTGAGCAGCCCGACGAGGCGTCCGGCGTGCTCGACCGCCTCGGGGACCATCGTGTCGGCGAGCATTGTGAGGATCGCCCCGGCCGCGAACGCCTGGATCGTCGCGACCACGGTCGGGTCGGCCCCGTCGAGCAGCACCCGGCCGAGCGCGGCAGCAACGGTCGCGGCTGCCGCGACCGCCAGCCACATGCCCATGATGAAGCGAGCGCTGTGCCCGGCCGACTTCATCCCGGCCGACGACGACAGGCCCTCGGGGATGTTGGACAGGAACACCGCGGCCACGACCGCGACTCCCACCCCTCCCCCGCCGATCGTGCTGACCCCGATCGCCGCCGACTCCGGTATGCCGTCGAGCAGGGCGCCGAGCGCGAGTGCAGACCCAGCCGCACCGGCTGCCGGTCCGTTGGGGCTCTTACGACGATGGCCGCCGCGGCGGTCGATGAACCAGTCGCCGAGGAAGAACACGACGGACCCGGCGAGCAGCCCGAGGACGGTCGAGACTCCCCCGGCCTTGTCGTAGGCCTCGCCGGCGAGCTCGAAGGTCAGGGCGCTGACCAGCACCCCGGACCCGATCGCCATCACCCATCCGATCACCCGCTTCGACGTCGGCAGCCAGATGCCTGCCGCCGCCCCGATGAGCAGCGCAGCGCCACCGACGAAACCCCAGAACCCTGCTTCGAGCACCCTTGTCTCCTCTTCTGGACCCCGCTGACCTGCGCCGATGCGACACCGGGCCCTTGGACCCTACTCGCGCCGCGGACGAGGGCAGACAGTGGAGGGACCCCTCCCGAAACCTCACGAAAGGATCGCCATGAACACCTACGGACTCGGTGGGAAGGTCGCCGTCATCACCGGCGGCGCCTCCGGCATCGGCCGGTCGGGCGCCCACACCCTCGCCCGCTCAGGAGCAGACATCTCGATCTGGGACCTCGACCAGGGCGCACTCGACGTCGTCGTCAAGGAGCTCGACGCCTTCGAGTGCCGCGTGCACAGCGCCGTCGTCGACGTCAGCGACTCCGCGGCGGTCGACGCGGCCATGGACGACGTCGTCACCGCCCTCGGGCACGTCGACATCGCGGTCTGCAACGCCGGCATCGGTGGCGAGGCGAACACGAGCGGCGACTACACCGACCAGGGCTGGCACAAGGTCATCGGCATCAACCTCAACGGCGTGTTCTTCACCCAGCGGGCGGCGATCCGGGCCATGAAGGCCGGCGGTCGGGGCGGGTCGGTCGTCAACATGGCCTCGATCCTCGGGGCGGTCGGCTTCGCCACGGCGAGCGCCTACACGGCGGCCAAGCACGGCGTCGTGGGGATGACCCAGGCCGCGGCGTGGGAGCACGCCGCTGACGGCATCCGCATCAACGCCGTCGGGCCCGGGTTCATCCGCACCCCGCTGCTCGACGAGCACCTCGACCAGCCGACCCTCGACTTCCTCGCCACGCAGCACGCACTGCAGCGGCTCGGCGAGCCGGAGGAGGTCGCCGAGCTGGTGGCCTGGCTGGCCAGCGACGGCGCGTCGTTCGCGACCGGCACCTACTACCCGATCGACGGCGGCTACCTGGCCCGCTGACCGAGTACCCGGGTGAGCGCCAACCGACTCACCCGGGGCGGCGGAGAGTGCGTTGGCGCTCGGTCGGCGCGGTGTCACCGCACGGTGGTTGGCTGGGCTCATGCCCGAGACGTGGGAGACGCACCCGGTGACGCCCGACCGGTTCGAGGACTTCGCCGACGTCATCAACCCGAACCGTCGCCCCACCCACTGCTGGTGCCTGTCCCACCGCATCCAGGCCAAGGAGATCACCGAGCTGGGCGGCACCGGCACGGACGCCCGCGAGAAGGCGATGCGAGCCCTCTGCGAGCGCGAGCACCCGCCAGGCGTCGTCACCTACCTCGACGGCGAGCCGGTCGGCTGGTGCAACATCGGCCCACGCTCGGAGATCCCGCGGCTCGCGCAGTCGAAGCTGATGCTGCCGGCCGACGACGCGCCGGTCTGGAGCATCGTCTGCGTCGTGGTGCGCTCCGGCTTCCGCAGGCGCGGCGTCACCGCCCACCTCATCGAGGGTGCGGTGGAGTATGCCGCGGCCAACGGTGCGCCCGCCGTCGAGGCCCACCCGGTCGATCCCGGTGACAAGCGGATGGACCTCACCATGGCGTTCGTGGGGACACGATCGATGTTCGAGCGGAACGGGTTCTCGGTCGTGGGGACCACCGACGCCGTGGCGAGCAAGCTGCCGCGACTGGTGATGCGCCGCATGCTCGGGTCCTGAGGGCCAGGCGCGGGTGCCGGTCGGCGACCCCACCGCACGTACCAGCCGAGCATCAGGCCGGTGCTCAGCAGGTAGAAGGAGTGCAGCACCCAGAGCGGGCCGGGCGGGAGGCTGAAGACGTAGACCGAGTGGACGGCGTTGCCGACGTTCGCGAGCGCGAGGTTGCCGAGGCTGTACGACGACAGGTCGCGGCTGCGGGCGGCCTTGACCAGCATGGGCAGCACGCTGCCGGCGAAGATGGTCGTCGAGACCATCCCCGCGAGCAGTGGCAGCGTGGTGTGCATGGCTCTGACGGTAGGAGCGCGGGGCGTCGGCCCTCATCGGTTCGACGGCCCATCCCGTTGGACGAGGCCGTGGGTCGTTCTACCCAGCGGGCCGTGCTAGCCAGCGGCCCGTGCCCCTCGTCTCCTCAGGCCAGCTCGTGCTCGAACGCGTAGGCCGCGGCGGCGGTGCGGGTGGTCACGTCGAGCTTGGTGTAGATGTTGCTCAGGTGTCGGGCCACGGTCTTGTGGCTGAGGACCAGCTCGGCGGCGATCTCGGCGTTGCTGCGACCCGAGGCCAGCAGCCGCAGCACCTGCACCTCGCGCTCGGTGAGCCCACCGGGCAGCTGGGTCGGGGCCAACAGCCGACGCACTGCCTCCGCGTCGGGCACGGCACCCAGGCCGGTCAGCGTCGACAGCGCGGCTCTCAGCTCACGGCTCGCTGACTCGGCGTCGCCGAGCTCGGCGAGGCACCGGCCCAGCTGACCCTGTGACCGCGCGGCCCGGTAGGGACAGCCCAGCTGCGACCACGCGCTGCGGGCGGCCCGCAGGTGGGGCAGCGCGCCCGCGGGGTCGCCTACAGCGAGGCGCAGCAGGCCGACTGCGTCCCGCGACTCCGCCGTGACAGCAGCGCAGCCGAAGCCCTCGGCGATCGCGGCCAGCTCGGTGGCGCACTCGAGGGCACGCTCGACCTCGCCCACCGTGAGCAGCACCTGCACCGCCGCCGGCAGCACCCGCGCCCTCCCCACCGGCCCCTCCGTCTCCGCGAGCAACCGCACCACCGCGGCGTGCGCCACCTCCTGGCGCCCCTGGGCGAGCCACAGCAGCGCCAGTCCGGGCTGCGGCTCGAAGCCGTAGGTGGCGGCCTCGGTGTAGGCGGCGTCAGCGGCGGCATACTCCCCCTGCAGCCGCAGCACGCCACCGCGCTCGGCGAGCGCCAACCCGCTGGCCTCGGTCGCCTCGGCGCGCACGTAGCGCTGCAGGGCCAGGCCGAGCTCCTCCAGGGCCTCGGCCCACGCCCCACGCAGGGCCATGATCTGGCCGCGGTGCACGGCGCACTGGCCGGCCCAGGGCACCAGCCCGGGCTGGCGGTCGCACCACACGGTGAGCGCATCGGTCCACTCCGCCGCCCGCCCGAAGTCCGACACCTCCTGGCAGCCCTCGATCATCAGGCAGTAGATGTCACCCGCCCACACCGGCGCCACCTCACCCGAGGCCACCGCAGTCATCGCCTCGTCGAACAGCACCAGTCCCTGCTGCACCGAGCCCGACATGAGCGTCAGCCGGCCCTGCGCCGAGAGGCCCAGCGCGACGAGGTCGGCATCCCCGAACCGGCGCCCGACGGCGGTCGTCTCCTGCGCGCAGGTCAGCGCCTGCGGCCACTCGTGCTGGTCGATGTGGCGGTACATCTGCAGGTGGGTCAGGTAGCCGCGCTCCACCACGTCACCCGCCTCGGCGAGCAGGCCCTGGGCGCGCACCGCCCACCCGCCGGCGACCGACAGCTCGCCCACCCGCGCGTGCACCATGGCCAGCCAGACGGCGGAGTGGGCCGCTGCCGCGGAGTCCCCCGCGTCGACGTGGGTCCTGAACGCCCGCTGCAGTGCTGCCACGCAGTCCTCGCGACGCCCGAGCAGGTAGGCCGTGTAGGCCAGCCGGGTCTGGTCGGCAGCATCGAGCGCGTCGGGTTCGACGTCGGACCAGGTCTGGAACGCGGCGACCCAGTCGCCGCGTTCGTAGGTCTCCCGCGCCCGGATCAGCTCGTCCACGACGCCCATCGCGGTACCTCCACCTCGGAGGATACGCGCGACGGGGCGACTATGGATCGGCCTGACGGACGACGCCGATCGGAGGCCCTGGTGAGGCTGTCAGACCGGGCTCGGGCTCGCGCTCCGGCTCGGCCTCCGGCTCCGGCTCGGTCTCCGGCTCCGGCTCGGTCTCCGGCTCGGTCTCCGGCTCCGGCTCAGGCTCCGGCTCAGGCTCAGGCCGCGAGCCGGCCTGCCCGGGGGGCGCGGGCGGCATCGGTCGGGGTGGCACCGCGGGTGGCCCGGCGGGCGATCTCCTTGGCGACGTAGGCCGCGTCGGCTCCCACCCCGCCGATCAGCATCGAGCGGAACGAGCTCTGCATCGACAGCCCGCAGAAGTACAGGCCCGGCGCGTCCTGCACCACACCGCGCAGCTCGCGCGGCCAGCCGTCCTCGCCGACCACGCCCGCGACATCGATCCAGCCGAAGTCCTGGGTGAAGCCGGTCGCCCACACCACGGACGCCACGTCGACGACCCGGCCGCCCGCGAGCACCGGTCGACCACCCTCGACACCGGTCACGCGCTCCTCCACGCGTTCGACGCCGCGCCCCTCGAGGTCCGCCACCTTGACCCGAAGGGCCGGACCGCCGTGGAACCGGATCTCCTGCATCTCCTTGCGGCCCACCGGAGTTCGCCGGTTGATGACGTGTCCCCAGACGAACCACAGCACCGGCATCGCCATCCTGAACCGCCGCGAGCCGTGCGGCACGGGGATCTCCCCGCGCGAGGCCCCGGCCAGGATCGTCGAGTGGTCGGGCGCCACCTCGTAGGCCACGTCGAAACCGGAGTGGGAGGCGCCGACGACGAGCACCGGCCCGTCCGGCAGCTGCGACGGACGGCGGTACCCGCTCGAGTGCAGCTGCACGATCGCCGGGTCGAGCTCGGCCGCGAAGTCGGGCACCTGCGGCCGGCGCCCGAAGGTGCCGGTGGCGACGACGACGTGGTCGGCCAGGTAGTCGCCGCTGTCGGTCTCGACGAGGTACCCGCCCGTCGTCGCCGCAGCCAGCCGGCTCACCCGGGTGTTGAGCCGCACCGGCAGGGCGAACTCGCGCGCATAGGTCTCGAGGTAGTCGGCCACCTCGTCCTTGCCCGGGAAGTGCCACGGGTCCGCGGGGAAGGCCAGGCCGGGCAGCGAGTCGTGCTTCGCGGGGCTGTAGAGCCGCAGCGAGTCCCACTGGTTCCGCCACCCGTCGCCCACGCGGGCGCCGGCGTCGACGACCAGACAGTCTCGTCCCGACTGCTTCAGCTGGTATGCCGTGGCGAGCCCAGCCTGCCCCGCGCCGATCACGATGGTTTCGAGGTGAGTGTTCATGCCCTCGACGGTAGGAAGGGGGGCCGGCCGCCCGCGTCGGTCGAACCGCCCATCCGCACGACGGGTGGCATGGGCAGATCGACCCACTCCCCACTTCTGGCCACCCGTGCCGGGTGTGCGCCCCGTTCCGGGCGCTCCCTGCCGCACCGGTGGCCAGAAGTCGGGGAAGGACGGTCAGGGCTTGGTGACCTCGTAGTCGATGAAGGTCGCCAGCGGCGACTGCCGGACGCCCTTGGGGGTGAGCTCGATGTCGTGGTCGAAGCCCTCGAACAGGAGCTTGCCGCGGCCGAGGATCACCGGGGCCACGATGATGCTGAGCTCGTCGACCAGCCCCGCGGCGAGGGCTTGGCGGATGATGTCCGCTCCCCCGCTGAGACTGACGTCCTTGTCCCCGGCCGCAGCCTTGGCCCGGTCGATGGCCTCCACCACCCCGTCGACGAAGACGAAGGCGTCGCCCTCGGGCTGCTCCTCGGGACGGTGGGTGACGATGAAGGTCGGGACGCCCCACGGGTTCTGGTCGCCCCAGTGCCCGGCCGCCTCGTACATGGTCCGGCCGGCGACGGAGGCTCCGAGCCGCGCGAAGGCGGCGTCCATGTACTCCTTCTCGACCCCGCCCAGGTCGGCGCCCGGCGCCCCTTCGGGCTCGGCGTCGTAGGACCACGGTCCGCCGAACACCCAGTAGTGCAGCCGCTCGCCGCCTTCCCCGAGTCCCTTGCCCGGGCCGTCGTCGGGTCCGGTGATGTAGCCGTCCACCGAGGTCGTGATGCTCGCGCACACCTTGGTCATGTCTGCCTCCTGCTGTCGTCGGAAGTGGTGGTGCTGGCAGTCGTCCTGTCAGCCATACCGACCCACCGAGCCGACCGAACTCATCGGCGCCCTTCGCAGCGAGCCTTCAGCCCGGCCGCCTCGGTCGCGAGGTAGCGGTCGGTCAGCCCCC
The DNA here is from genome assembly GCF_056404295.1 of Pedococcus sp. P2_D7. NCBI lineage: Bacteria > Bacillati > Actinomycetota > Actinomycetes > Micrococcales > Intrasporangiaceae > Pedococcus > Pedococcus sp. P2_D7. The sequence continues at coordinate 81,304 of NZ_JBFUEH010000008.1, read as the reverse complement.
GGTAGAACCGCCCCATGAACGACCCGAGCCAGCCCGCCTGCTCGACGGACAGCCGCACCCGCGAGCCACCGCCGGAGAGCGGCTCGATGCTGTGCCGAGCGGTGGTCAGCACGCCAGGACCGGTGGCCACCCACGTGAACGAACGCCCCGGCTCGAGCTCGGTGACGACGTACTCGGTCTCCGGCACCTTCGGCTGGTTGATCTTCGCCCGCGACCCCGGGCGCAGCGGACCCTCGTCGAGCCGGCGCACCCAGGTGACGGTGTCGGTCCAGTCCGACCAGCGCTCCACGTCGACCATCACCTCCCAGACGCGCTCGGGCGGTGCGGCGATCTCCACGGTCGTGCTCTGTTCCATCACCCCATGGTCGCGCACCTGTCGGCGGTCTTCGAGAGGATGGCGCCATGGACTCCTCCCGCGTCCTCGCCCAACGCCTGGCGACGCAACGGCTGTCGTCGGCGCCAGCCCCCAAGGCGGTCGACGTGGTGCGGCTGCTCACCTGCGTACAGAGCCAGGAGCGCGACCACGCCTTCTTCTCGCTCGGCCTGCGCTCGCGCAATGGCACGTATGCCGCGGTGCAGCGCGAGTTCGACTCCGGCGCCTTCCTGCGCACCCACATCCTGCGGCCTACGTGGCACTTCGTCGCGCCCGAGGACCTGCGCTGGATCCTCGACCTCACCTCGCCCCGCGTGTTGTCCAGCATGGCCGCTCGGCACCGACAGCTCGGGCTCGACGACCAGCGCCGCATGTCCGACGGCCTCGACCTGCTGTCAGAGCTGTTGCAGGACAAGACCTTCCGCACCCGCCCTGAGCTCAACGACGAGTTCACCAACCGCGGGTCCCCCATCAAGCCCGGCCAGCAGCTCGGCCACCTGCTGCTCGTCGCCGAGCTGAGGGGCCTGGTCTGCTCGGGGCCCATGAAGGGCGTGCACCACTCCTATGCGCTCGTCGACGAGGTCGTGCCGCCGACCCCCACGCGCACCCGGGAGGAAGCCGTGGTCGAGCTCGTCCGGCGCTACGTCGCGGGCCACGGACCGACCACCATCAAGGACTTCACCCGCTGGGCGACCCTCACCGTCACCGATACCAAGCAGGCGCTGGCCGAGATCGGCGACGACCTCGAGGAGGTCGAGGTCGACGGCATCCCGCACTGGTTCGACCCCGCCCAGGTGCGCCGGCGCAGCCCGGCCGCCCCCGCGGCATACCTCTTCCCCACCTACGACGAGGTGGTGCTCAGCTATCCGCAGGTGAACTTCCCGTCCCTGCCCGACCATCCCTACGCCGAGCACAACGACCCGTTCTGGGCCTGGGTGGTCCTGGAGTCGGTGAACGTCGGACTGTGGAAGCGGACCGTGCGCCCCGACGTGGTCGAGGTGGAGGTGCGGCTCGCTCCCGGCGTCACGACGGCGGGACGCACCCAGGTGCGCAGGGCGGCCCAGCGACTCGCGCACTTCCTCGGCCGCGACCTCTCCTACGTCGAGAACGAGGGCACCCCACACCTCTGGGGCGGCGTGCAGGGGCACCCGGCACGCCGACCGCGCCGGGCCGGCCGCTGAGAGGGCCGCCCCGGCGTCTCGGCCGTTCGGCCGATGCCCCATGGCCGTCCTGAGCACGAGCCGTCGAATTACACGGACGGTGTTCTCCGGGCAAATGGGACAAGAGGATCCGACGTAGGGCACCCTGTCGAAGCCCCCCCGACCGGGCCCCGTTTCCGCCGAGCACCATCCGGCACCCCGCCCGGTCCCCCCAACCCCCGGGAAGTCATGCGACGTCACCTCCCCCGCGCTGCCGCACGCCTCGCCGCGCTCGCGCTCACCGCCAGCGCAGCAGTGGCCTTCACCGCCACCGTGGCAACGCCGGCGCACGCCGAGACGATGGTCCGGGAGTGCAAGGCGTCGAACGTCTCGTGCATCGCCTTCTCCGGGTATGCCGGGAAGCCGATCTGGGGCTACCCGGTGAGCTCGTCGGGCAACAACTGCGTCAACTACGTCGCCTACCGACTGGCGCGCAACGGCGTCGCCCAGCAGAGCGCGATGGGCAACGGCGGCAGCTGGGCGGTCAACGCCACCAAGCGCGGTTTCAAGGTCGACAAGACGGCCGCCGTCGGCTCGGTGGCGCAGTGGGGCTACGGCAGCGCCTACGCCCCCAGCTACGGCCACGTCGGCTACGTGGAGGAGGTGACGGCGGCCTACATCGTCATCTCCGACTCGTCCTACGGCGGCGGCTACTCGTCTCGCTGGCGGGTGCCCCGTGGTGACCGCAACTGGCCCACCAACTTCATCCACTTCAAGGACAAGGCCTACCAGCCCCCGCCGTCGGGCAGCTTCATCAAGGTCCGTGAGACCTCTCAGGCCTTCCGCCTCGTGGGCAAGTCCCCGGTCTACGTCTCCACCTGGGCCGCCTTCGGCGGGACCCAGCCGACCCACCTGGTCTCCAGCGCCTCGCTGGCCACGCTGCCGATGCGACCGCCCGAGGGCACCTTCATCAAGGGCGCCCAGCGCAGGGAGGCCTACCGCATCGTGGGCGGCGCTCCGGTCATCGTCACCTCGTGGACCGTCTTCGGGGGCACCAAGCCGACGGTCGTGGTCGACCAGAACGCGATCGACCGGGCCGGCTCGGGCGGGGTCTGGAACCACCTCAACGCCGTGCCCGCCGACGGGACGTTCATCAAGACCGCACAGCGGCTGGAGGCCTACCGGATCAGCGGTGGCGCACCGATCGCGATCAGCTCCTGGGCAAACGTCGGTGGGTACAAGACCCCCCTCTACGTCGACCAGCTCGCGGTGGACCAGGCCGGGTCGGGCCTGAAGTTCAACCACCTGCGGTTCCACCCCAAGGACGGCACCGTCATCACGGCGCTCCCGGGGACCGCGTCCTACACGGTCACCGCGGGGGTGCCGATCCGCACCACCACGACCACCTCGGCCGTGGGCGTCGACCAGGTCGCCATCGCGAAGGCAGGCGACACGTCAGCCATCCGCTGGACCCACTTGGCCAAGGCCAGCTGACCTGGTCGGACCTACCGACTGGTCAGTGGGCCCGGGCCGTGGGACCTCGACCGACGCGCTCGACCGACACGCGCTCAGCCGACCCGCGGGATGAGCAGCGTCTGACCGGCGTGGATGTCGCTGCCGGTCAGGTCGTTCGCGATCTGGAGCTGGGCCACGGCCTCGGCCATCGGCAGCTGAGGGAGCTGCTGCGTGGCGATCTCGGAGAGGGTCTGGCCGGTGCCCACGGTGGTCGAGTGGTCGATGACGGTGGCGGAGGCTCCGCCGGAGAAGAGCGCGACCGCCAGGGCGACCGCCGCCACGACGACGATGAGGGTCAGCGCCAGCCGGCCCGCGCGGGTGATGCGCAGCGGCGTGGCCGGCACCTGGGGGACCGCTGCCCCGGTGGGCACCGAGACCAGCTGGGGGCGAGCCGGGCGAACGGGGACCCGCACCGGCGCGGGGGCGACGTCCCAAGCGACTGCTGCACTCATCTGGTCCTCCATGGGGGCGGTGAGCTGGGGGCTCATGGTTGCGTTCATCGAACGGGTGTGCGAAGAACTGCCTGGGTGATTTCTAGCACGCATGTTCGAACGGATCAAGACACGCGTCGAACACATGTTTGGCACAGACGTTCGAAGGCCATACGCTGTGTTCATGCCCCAAGCACATCAGAGGCCACTGACAGCCCACCTGTCACAGCCGCTGAGTTGCCCGGCACACGGCATCTGACCTGCACCTTTATCGGCTCAAGTGAGGAAGCGGCATGAGCGACGACAACGTCAAGGAACTGCCCGACCGCGATCGCGGCGACGGTCTGACCGTCCGGCAGCGACGGGTGCTCGAGGTGATCCGCAACTCGGTCGACCGGCGTGGCTACCCGCCGAGCCTGCGCGAGATCGGCGAGGCCGTGGGGCTCACCTCCCCCAGCTCGGTGGCCCACCAGCTGTCGACGCTCGAGCGCAAGGGCTTCCTGCGTCGCGACCCCAACCGACCGCGCGCCATCGAGGTCGTCTCACCCGACTCGCCCGCCGACATGCGGGGCTACCGCGGCGGCGCCAGCGTCGAGGACGAGACCGCCACCTATGACGAGACCGGGATCAACGACCGCCGCCCTGAGGCGTCCTACGTGCCGGTGCTCGGTCGCATCGCGGCCGGTGTGCCGATCCTGGCCGAGGAGACCGTCGAGGACGTCTTCCCGCTCCCCCGCCAGATCGTGGGCGAGGGCCAGCTCTTCCTCCTGCAGGTCGTCGGTGACTCGATGATCGAGGCCGCGATCTGCGACGGCGACTGGGTCGTCGTCCGGCAGCAGCCCAGCGCCGACAACGGCGACATCGTGGCCGCGATGCTCGACAACGAGGCGACGGTCAAGACCTTCAAGCGCAAGGACGGCAAGGTGTGGCTGATGCCGCACAACGCCGCCTTCGACCCCATCGACGGAGACCACGCCACCATCCTCGGCAAGGTCACGGCGGTGCTGCGCCGCATCTGACCTCGACCCTCAGGTGCCGGCTGCACCGTGTGCCGCGGTACGCCCCGTGCGTGCCGCGGCACACGCGTGTCGGGGCCCCGCAGGCAGGGAGAAGGCTCAGTCACCCAGGGCGTCGAGCAGGTGGGTGACCTTGGTGGCGAACCGTTCGCCACCGTCGCCGTCGGCCCACAGCTCCCAGAGCTCGTTGTCGTCGGACTTCAGGGCGCGGTGCAGGGCCTTCGTCGCGAGCTCCTCGAGCCGCTCGTCCACCTCGATGGGGTCCTCGTCGATCCAGCGCGGCACGTTCCGCTCCCCGATCACCGCCTCGAAGTCGTCACAGGCGGCCACCACCGCGGCGGCCGCCACGGCCTCGGACATGGTGGGGGCCTCGATGTAGCCGGACGCACGGACCACCCGGGCGAGGGCGGTCTCCACCTTCCGGCGGCGCACGTCCTGCCCCGACTCCTCGAGCTCGTCGAGGAAGTCCAGTGCGTCGTCGTTCTCGAACGGCCCAGCTCCGATGGCGCCCATCTCCGAACCTCCACAGCCTGCGACAGGGGTGCAATTCCGAGAGTGCCGCGCGAGGGCGCGACACGCCAGCCCTAATCCGTGGGGCTCATCCGTTGGTACCACTCGGTGTCGACATAACGACCGAACTTGTGCCCCACCTCCCGCAGGACCCCCACCCGTTCGAAACCGGCCGCCAGGTGCAGCGCCACGCTCGCGTCGTTCGGGAGGGCCACCACGGCCACCTGGGTGTGCACGCCCGGCGCGGCGTCGAGCCGCGCCAGCAGCGCGGCATACAGGGTGCGGCCGAGGCCGCGACCCCGCGCGGTCTCGGCGAGGTAGACCGAGACCTCCTTGGTGCCCGCGTAGGCGGGCCGGGGGCGGAACGGTCCGGAGAAGGCGTACCCGAGGAGCTCGTCGGCGGCCGTGCAGGCGACCAGGACGACGTTGCCCTCGTCGACGGCGGCGAGCTTCTCCCCGAGGTATGCCGCGCCGCGCGGCTCGGTGTCGAAGGTCGCCAGCGAGGTGCGCACCTGCTCGTCGTAGACGACGGCCATGGCCGGCAGGTCGGCCGGGGTCGCGTCGCGGACGACGATCGCCGGGTCCTCGGCAGGGACGAAGCTGCTCATATCGGCGATGCTAGGGGGATGAGCGACGGGCACCAGCACTCCGACAGGCACGGCTCGACCGACGGACCGGCCCTGCCCGACCCCGACCGGGGCACCCCCACGACCCGTCAGGCGCTGTGGGACGAGCGGTATGCCGCGCACGAGCACGTCTGGAGCGCGACCCCCAACGCCGAGGTGGAGCGGATCGTGGGCGGGTGGCCGCCCGGTCGGGCGCTCGACCTCGGGGCCGGTGAAGGTCGTCACTCCGTGTGGCTCGCGTCGCTGGGCTGGCGGGTGACGGCCGTCGACTTCTCGTCGGTCGGGCTGGCCAAGGGTGAGAAGGAGTCGACGCGTCTCGGCCACCGCATCGACTGGGTCGTCGCGGACGCCCGGTCGTGGCACCCCGCACCCCAGGTGCTCTACGACCTCGTGCTGGTCTCCTACCTGCACCTCCCGTCGGACGTCGTGTCCCGCACCCGCAGCTGGCTGGCTCCCGGTGGTGCGCTGGTGGTGGTCGGGCACGGCCTGCGCAACCTCACCGAGGGCGTCGGTGGGCCGTCCGACCCCGCCCTGCTGCACTCCCCCGAGCAGCTGCGCGAGGCCGCGGGCGACCTGGTGGTCGAGCGCTGCGAGGAGTACGTGCGGCCGACCGAGCAGGGGGACGCGATCGACGTGGTGCTGGTCGCCCGACGGCCGGCCTGACCGCCGACTGCCGGTCACCCGCCGGGGTCACGCCGGGGTCACGCCGGGCGGGTCTACGCCAGGTGCGGGAGGGCTGCCGCGGGACACGGTCATACCGTGGACCGCAGAGTGGCTCGTCGCTGAGGAGGGATCCGTGCGCCCGCGATCGTCGTCCTCAACAGCTGCAGTGCTGGCAGTCCTCGCGCTCTGCTCCTGCAGCGGTGGGGCTACTCCGACAGGGTCAAGCGTCGACCGCTCGCGGGTGGCAGCAACCACCTCGGCGACCGGCGCGCCGTCCGGCGTGGACGCGGACCACCCCGAGGGGGTGATCGCCCTGGGCCACTCGGGAATGACCGGCTTCCAGTCCGATCCCGCAAACCCCGGTGAGAACGTCGTCGACAACTCGTGGGCCACGGGCACCAACCCCGAGGTCAACAGCGTCTACGAGAGGTTGGTTGCGGTCCGTCCCAAGACGCAGGGCTTGGTGGCCAACGTGTCGCGCAACGGGGAGAAGGCCGATGGGCTGGAGTTCCAGGTGCCCGCCGCGTTGGCCATCGTCCCGACACCTTCGCTGGCGCTGGTCATGATCATGGACAACGACATCCGTTGCGACGGAACCGATCCCGCACACCTCCCGGAGTTCCGAGCGCAGGTGAGGTCTGCCGTGCAGTCCATCGTCAAGGCGTCCCCCAAGGTGACGGTCGTGCTGGCGACCGGAGCCGGTCGCCCGGCCGAGTACGCCAGGGCGATCGCCACCCTCCCCACCACGCCGGTGGACCTCGTGGGGCAGGAACCGTGCGCGATGTTCTCGGCCAACAAGAAGGTCAACACGGCCGAGGTGAGACGGCTGACGTCACTCATGGAGGCGTACGAGGCGGAGCTCGACCGGGCGTGTGCAGGAATTCCCCAGTGCCACACCGACGGTGGCGCGCTGGCCCGCCACCCCGGCGATCGGCTGGAGGAGCTGGGCAACGACCTCGGTCACCCCTCCGTGCTCGGGCACCAACAGTGGGCGGCGGCGATCTGGCCGGCGGTGGCCAAGGCGATGGGCCCGGGCTGAGCCGGGCGCTAGGCAGCCAGGCGGTCGAGCAGAGCGGCCAGCGTCGGGCCCAGTGGGGCATCCACCTGCACCGAGGCCTGCTCGTCACCCCGGGTGGGACCGCGGGTGATGATGGCGACGGGGATGTCGAGCGCCGCGGCTCGGCGCACGAAGCGGTAGCCGCTCATCACCTTGAGACTGGACCCCAGGACGACGAGCGCACTCGCCTCCTCGGTGAGCCGGAAACACTTCTCCACCAACGGTTTCGGCACCGACTCCCCGAAGAAGACGACATCGGGCTTGAGGGTGTCGTGAGCGCAGACGAGGCACAGCGGGGTGCGGAAGGCCTCGACGTCGAGCTCGTTGAGGACGATGTCACCGTCCGGCCTGATCTCGTCGCTCGTCACCGTGTAGGTCGGGTTGGCTTCGCGCATCCGCTCGTCGAGGTCCCACCGGGAGGACCGGTCGCCGCAGGTGAGGCAGACGACCCGGGCGAGTGACCCGTGCAGCTCCTCGACGTCAGTGGCGCCGGCCTGCTGGTGGAGGCCGTCGACGTTCTGCGTGATGACGGGTCCGACCAGCCCGCCGCGCTGGAGGCGGGCCACGGCCTCGTGGCCGGAGTTCGGCTGGGCCAGGTTGAACCGCTGCCAGCCGACGTAGCTGCGGGCCCAGTAGCGCTGTCGCGCCTGCGACGACCCGAGGAACTCGGCGTACTGCATGGGCGTGACCCGGCGGGTGCCGTCCGGGCCCCGGTAGTCGGGGATCCCGGAGTCGGTCGAGATGCCCGCACCGGTGAGGACGAGCACGTTGCGGCGCTCGAGCAGCGCCGCGACGGCATCCAGCTGGGTGGTCGCGGCAGCAGTCGTGGTCACGGAGGCCGGGCTCGTCACGTGGCTAGCGTACGTCGACCGGTCGAACGCGTCAGGACCGACCGAGGAGCCGGCGCTTGGCGGAGTCGACGAGGGCCGCGGCGGCGACCGCGGCGTCGGCGACGTCGTCGTGCGGTGGGACCGCCGGGGCGTCCCGGGTGACCAGCTCGGGGCAGTGCGCGCTGACCTGGGCGTCGGCGATGAGGTAGCCGTGGCGCTCCAGCACGTGTTGCTCCCCGGTGCTGAACACGTCGAGGTCGGTGCGGACCGCGTTGACCAGCTCGGTGGTCTCGCGGGGGTAGCAGCCCTCGACGACGGTGTCGAGCGCCCACGACGTGCCGTGCAGCGCACCGCGGGCATAGCCGGCGTGGAGCCAGCGGCTGCGGACCGACTGACCGCCGTTGGTGGCGATCCCGAGGATGCGCAGCGTGCGGCCGACGACCGTGCGTTCGGTGCGGGCTCGGAACACCCCACCCCCGTCGCTGACCAGGACGGTGGCGTGGCGCTTCCAGACCGGCTCGAGGCCGAGGTTGTCGTAGACGCCGCCGTCGGTGAGCCGGACGCGGCGCATGATCGAGGCGCGCTCGTCGTCGGACTCCAGCCCCTTCTTCCCGCCGGTGAGGTGCATCGCGACCCCGTCGAGGACCATCGGGGCGAAGAACGGCGGAAAGGCACACGAGGCCGCCACGACGTCGGCGAGCCGCAGGTCGGCCGGGGGCGCGGCATACCCGACGCGGTAGCCGCCGACTCGCCCGTGGGGTCGGTGGGCCGTCGGGCCCTCGAAGACCCAGTCCACGCCGTAGCCGATCTCGGTCGCGCAGGTGACGACCGCTGGACCCGAGTGGGCGTTGTCGCGCAGCGGCGTCGACCACCACGTCACGGCATCGGCGAGCTCGTCGGCGAGCGCCCGGATGGCGGCGTCGCGGGCCGGCCACTTCCACGGCCTGAGCTTGGACAGCAGGGCGGGCGTGCGGATGTTGCGCGAGGTCAGTCGGGTCAGCGGGTCCGCGACGAAGTCCTCGAACCCACCGACCACCCCGCCGTCCCGGGGGAACTCGAGCCTGGGGTCGGCGAGCAGGTTCGCGACGATCGACCCTCCGGAGACACCGCTCACCGTCGTGAGCTGCGACAGCACGCCCACCTCGTTGAGCCGTCGCACGGCCCCGAGGTGGAACAGCGCGGCGCGGTAGCCACCACCGGACAGGCAGAGCGCGGTCCCGTCCCGCCCCGCCGCCGGCGCGTGGTCCTGACCGGGGTGGTCACCCGGCGCGAAGTCAGGACTGAGGGTGTCGCCCTCGGTCGCGTGGGTGGTGGAGGTCTGCTCGGGCTGCATCGTGCTCCCGATGAAAGCAGAGCCCGGTGACACCTGCCCGTCGGCGGGAACGACGCCACGACCACCCGCGCCGGGGCCGGATCCATCACGACCCACTCAACAACTAACCATCTGGATAACGAACGGTTATGCTTCCTCCATGATCGACGCCGCAGGTCTCCGTGTCATGAAGGCCATCTCCGACGAAGGCAGCTTCACCGGTGCTGCCCTGGCGCTGGGCTACTCCCAGCCCGCGATCTCCCAGATGGTCCGTCGGCTCGAGCAGCGCACCGGCACCGTGCTCGTGGAGCGGATCGGGCGCAACGTCCGCCTCACCGAGGCCGGGCAGGTGCTGGCCCGGCACGCCGTCGCGGTGCTGGCTGCGCTGGATGCCGCCGAGGAGGAGGTCGCGGCGATCGCCGGCCTACGTGCCGGACGGGTGCGGCTCATGGCGTTCCCGTCGAGCTCGGCCACCCTCGTCCCCCGGGCCCTGGCGCTGGTCAAGCAGCGGTTCCCCGACGTGCAGGTCACCTTCACCGAGGCCGAGCCCCCTGAGTCGCTCGCCGCGCTCAAGGCGGGCGAGTGCGACCTCGCCGTCGCGTTCGCCTACGAGGGCACCGACGTCGGTCGCGGCGAGGAGGACATGGACCTCTTCGTCACCCACAAGCTGCTCGACGACGAGGTGCGCCTCGCCCTCCCCCGCGCCCACCCGCTCGCGACCGAGGACATGGTCGAGCTGTCCGCGTTGGCGCAGGAGAACTGGATCGCCGGGTGTCCCCGATGTCGTGGCCACCTCCTCCAGATGTGCGCGAACGCCGGCTTCTCGCCCCACGTCGGCTTCGAGACCGAGGACTACGTCGCGGTGCTCGGCCTGGTCGCCGAAGGCCTCGGTGTCGCCCTCATCCCCGACCTCATCCTCCGGACCGCCCACCACCACGACGTCGTCACCCTGCCGATCAACCCCGCCTCGCGACGGTCGGTCAGCGTCGTCACCACCGCCGACCTCCAGCGCGTGCCGGCCGTGCAGGCCACCATCGACGCACTCGTCGAGGCCGCCAAGGCCAAGCCCCGGGTGCTCGCCAGCACCTGACCTGCCGGGTCCACCAGCCGCCGGCGCCTAGCGTCGACGCCAGGTGACGCCCACGTCGTCATCGACGGCGACGACGGCCACGTCGCCGCGCTGGTCGGTGCGCAGGACGGCATACCCGTTGCGGCGCAACACCTCCAGCGCCTTCGGTGACGGGTGGCCGTAGTCGTTGTCCTTCCCCACGCTGATGACCGCGACCGGGGCGCGCACCTCAGCCACCAGGCCCTCGTCGAGGTTGCCCGAGCCGTGGTGGGCCACCTTGACCACGTCGAAGCCGGCCGCCCGGGCCGCCATCGCCGGGTCGCGACGCAGCTGGAGCAGGAGGGCATGGGCCGCCTCGCGTTCGACGTCTCCCAGGAGCAGCAGGTCGACCGGGCCCGAGCGCACCGCGAGCACCACACTGGCGTTGTTGGGCACCGAGCCCGCGGCGATCCTGCGGGCCGGCCACCACACGTCAGCCGTCACCCCGGGCCAGCCCAGGTGGTCACCGGCGACGACGTCGCGGATGGGTATGCCGCGGGCCCGGGCCAGTGACTCCACCTGCGACCACTGGTAGGCGGGTTCGCGCACGGGGGTGGCGAGGATCTCGCGCACCTCGCGGCCGGCCAGGGCGCCGGGCAGCCCGTCGACGTGGTCGGCGTGGAAGTGGCTCAGCACCACGGAGTCGAGCACGCGCACCCCGAGTCGCCGGAGGCACGCGTTGACGGTCGTAGGATCCGGGCCGACGTCTACCAGCACGGCATGGCCGGGCGTCGTGGCCAGCACCAACGCATCGCCCTGCCCCACGTCGCACGCCACGAAACGCCATCCCGCGGGTGGCCAGGTGACGGCGGAGGTCGGCGCAGCGGCGGCGAGCACGAGGACGAGCACGGCGGCGGCGAGCACCGGGTGGAGCCGCGCACGGTGCGCCCACCACCGGCCGCTGAGCAGCACGAGGACCGTGACCAGGGTGAGCAGGAGCGCACCCACCGCCCCGTCCGGCCACGGCAGGGTGCCGCCGGGGATGGTCGCACAGGTGCGGGCCACCTTGGCGATGCCGAGGGTGGGCACGGCCCCGACCCAGCAGAGCAGCCGGGCACCGAACGGCCAGAGGGGAGCCAGGCCAGCGGCAGCCACGCCGGTGACCGTGGCGGGCGCCACAAGGGGCGCGGCCAGCAGGTTGGCCAGGATGCCGACGACCGAGACCGAACCCTGCAGGAGGACGACGACGGGCGCGCACATCGCCTGTGCCGCAATAGGAATCGCGATCGGCGGACCCCAAGAGCTGATCCGCCGCGGCAGTCGCCGTCCGATGGCGTCGCCCCACGTGCGCGTGAAGAGCAGCAGGCCGAGCGTGGCGAGGGTCGAGAGCGCGAAGCCGTAGGACCGGCTGAGCCACGGGTCGACCACGAGGAGCACCACGACGGCCGCGGAGAGGACGGGCAGGCCAGCAGCCCGCCGCGAGCGGCTCAGCCCGATCAGCCCGATGGTGCCCATCGCAGCGGCCCGCACGACGCTCGGCTCCGGTCGGGCGAGGACGACGAATCCGGCGAGGACCGTGACGGCGACCCACGGCCTCAGGCGGCGCCGGACACCGACGAGGGACGCACCACCCAGCGCGAACGCCAGCACGATGGCCACGTTGCTGCCCGAGACGGCCGAGAGGTGCGTCATCCCGGTGGCGAGCATGGCGTCGGTCAGGTCGGGCGGGGTGCGGCTGGTGTCGCCGATCACGAGGGCCGGGAGCAAGCCCCGGGCATCGGGCGGCAGGGGCGCGGCCGCGTCGCGCAGCCCAGCCCGCAGGTGCTCGGCCGCCCTCGCGACAGCACCGGGCGCGGACAGGGACCGGGGCTCGCCCCGGGGTCGCAGCACTGCGACGACGTCGTCGCCGGGCTCGGACTCGAGCAGGGTGCCCTTGACCGTGACACGTTCGTGCCAGTGCACCCGTTGCCACGCGGTGTCGCCCATCACGAGCACGGGAGTCGACACGCGCGATCGCCTCCCCCGACCGCTGACTTCCTCGACCCGCATGACCAGGCGCACCGTGGCGCCCTCCAACCGCCGGCCACCGACGACCACGGGGTCCTTGGTCACCACGCCGGAGAGCTCGACCATGGCACGCTCACGGGCCAGCGCCCGCACCGGACCGGCCTCCCGCGCCGCGCTGTGGCCGGCGGTCGAGGCCAGCACCAGGGCTACTGCTGCCGACCCCAGGGCCAGCAGTGCGCCCACGCGGCCGAGCCGTCCCTGCGTTGTCGCCCAGAGCACGAGGACCGCCGCCAGCAGGCTGCCTCCGGCCGCGAGCGCCACAACGCGCGGGCTGAGCCCGAGGGTGCAGGCACTGGCCGTCCACGCGGCGAGCGCGGGGACGAGCAGCCTCAGGTCGAGGTCGCGCTGGTCGTCGTCAGGCGCAGCGCCTGTCCGCCGCCGGGTCACACCGTCACCTTGGGCTGGAGCGCAGCGAAGATCTTCTCCCCGATGCCGCTGACCTCGCCCAGCTCGTCGACCGAGGCGAACCGGCCGTGCTCGGTGCGCCAGTCGATGATCCGTTGCGCCAGGACTGGTCCGACTCCCGGCAGCTCCTCGAGCTCGGCAGCCGAGGCCGCGTTCAGGTTCACCTGGCCGGCGGTCCCCGAGCCAGCTCCTGAGGCTCCGGCTCCCGATCCCCCACCGCTGGACCCCGCAGACCCCGCAGTCCCCGCGGATCCTGCCGCGGAGGCAGCTCCCCCAGCACCACTTCCCCCTCCACCGCTGGCCAGCACCTCACCCGGCTTCGGCACGTGGATCTGCTCTCCGTCGACCAGCGGTCGGGCGAGGTTGATGGCGGCCAGGTCGGCCCCCTTGCCCGCGCCCGCCTTGGCCACTGCGTCAGCGACTCGCGACCCCGCGGGCATCGTGAACACCCCCGGTCGCTTGACCTGTCCGACGACGTGCACGGTCACCGTCCCGACGGCAGGAGGCCCGCCGCCTCCCGAGGCCGTGCTCGACGAGGCGAACACGCTCCCGCCCGGGTGCTGGTCACCGAGCGCGGACCCTGCGGCCGAGGGCGCGACGACCTGCGGCGTGCTGGCCGCCCTGGCCCAGGCGACCCGCACCCCGAACGCCACCGCAGCCACCAGGACGACCAGGAGCAGTCCGGCTGCGGCTGCGCGAGGTCCGCCGAGGCGGGCCCCCCGCAGTGACGTGGGGACCGTCAGGAACCGCGGCCCGGGCGGCACGGGCCGCCGGTGCCGGCCCGCCCGCGCCGGACGGTCCGGCTGGTCGGGGCGGTCCGACCGGTCAGGGCGCCCCGTGCGGTCCACTCGGTCCACTCGGTCCACGCGGCCCGGGACTCTCGCCGGCTCGGCCGCGGAGGCCTCGACCCAGCTCCGCTCGGGAAGCCACGGCACCACGTCGCCCACCGGACGACCCGGCTCACCGAGCGCCAGGGCGCGTCGGCCGTCGGTGGACTCCAGCAGGGCACGCACCCGGGCCGAGGGCTCGGACGGTCGGCGACGGGACGGCATACGGACACGGTAGGAAGCCCACCACCACCGCGACAGGACGCGGTCAGCGAGCTGTGGACGAACGCTCGCCGGACCTCAGCCTGTGGACGAGGCGTCGCGTCGCGCGGAGATCCACAGCTCGATGTTGCGACGGTGCCGGTAGATCACGACCAGCGCGAGGACCACGCACCAGGCACCGGTCTCGCGCGTCCCGAACGGCACCCAGCGCAACCAGGTCAGCACCCCGAGCAGGAGCAGCAGCAGGCAGGCGGACACCGAGGCCCCGGCCACCCACCGCATCCGCCAGACGAGCAGCCCGAACACCACCGCCATCCCCAGCCCGAACCACGGCTGGACGGCCAGGATCGCCCCGAGCGAGGTGGCCACCCCCTTGCCGCCCTGTCCCCTCAGGAACGGTGACCAGATGTGGCCGAGCACCACGGCGAGCCCGACGAAGAGCGCGGTGACGGTGCCGAGGAGCTGCTGCGCCGCGAGCACGGGGAGGAGGCCCTTGAGGACGTCCAGCACCCCCACGACGACGCCCCAGCGGGCGCCGAGGACCCGCCCGGCGTTGGTGGCCCCGGGGTTGCCCGACCCGGAGTGTCGTAGGTCCTTGCCGAGGAGCTTCGCGAGGATCGTCGCGGGGTTGACCGCCCCGACGACGAAGGCCGCCAACGACGCGAGCACCGCCTCGACCAGCTCCCCCGTCGACACGTCCGCGACTGCGGTCATGACGCAGGCCGTGGCGACACCGCGACGGCGATGGTCCCCGGCCCCACATGGGCCCCGACCACGGCGCCCAGCTCGACGACTCGCACGTCCCCGTCGTCCGGGAGCTCGGCGAGGCGGGCGGTCAGCCGCGCGGCCAGGTCGTCGGCCCGGGACTGCGAGTCGAGGTGGTGGACCGCGATGTCGACGGCCGTCTCGGCCTTCTGGACCGCCGAGACAGCGAGCTCCTCGAGCCGAGCGAGGGCGCGCGACGACGTGCGCACCTTCTCCAGCGGGCGGATGTGCCCGTCGACGAGTCCGAGGATGGGCTTGATGGCGAGGGCGGACCCCAGGAACGCCGACGCGGAGCCGATCCGACCACCCCTGCGCAGGTGCTCGAGCGTGTCGACGTAGAACACGACGGTCGATGCCTCCGCGCGCGAACGTGCTTGTGCTGCAACGTCTTCCAGCGACCCGCCGTGTTCGGCCAGCTGCGCTGCGGACACCACGGCATACCCCATGGCCATGCCCAGCGAACGCGAGTCGACGACCGTGACCGGCACCGGAGACTGCTGTGCGGCGAGGTGGGCGGACTCGACGGTCGAGGACATGTCGGCGGAGATGTGCACCGACACGATGCCCTCCGCTCCCCCGGCTGCCGCCTTCTCGTAGGCGTCGAGGAAGGCCTGCGGGGACGGTCGTGAGGTCGACACCGGCTTGAAGGAGC
This sequence comes from Pedococcus sp. P2_D7, assembly GCF_056404295.1. Taxonomy (NCBI): domain Bacteria; kingdom Bacillati; phylum Actinomycetota; class Actinomycetes; order Micrococcales; family Intrasporangiaceae; genus Pedococcus; species Pedococcus sp. P2_D7. The sequence goes on along the minus strand of NZ_JBFUEH010000008.1, from coordinate 65,846 downwards.
GCAGTGCCGCCGCAACCTCCGCCGTGGTGATGTCCACACCCTCGCTGAACTCCGTGCCACCGACGATGACGTGGAGCGGCACGACCTGGATCGAGTGCGCGTCGACGACCGAGTCCGGCAGGTATGCCGTGGAGTCAGTGACGATCGCGACGCTCACCTGCGCAGGCTATCGGTGCGGGGTCAGAGCGGGACGATGTTGACGAGCTTGGGCGCTCGCACGATGACCGTGCGGATGCCGGCCTCCGTTGCGGCGACGACCTTGGGGAGCGCCAGCACCTGCTCGCGCAGGGCGTCCTCGGTGATGTCGGCGGGCACCTCCAGCCGGTCGCGCACCTTGCCCTTGATCTGCACGACGCAGGTGACGGTGTCGTCGACCAGCAGTGCCGGATCGGCCACGGGGAAGCTCTCGAACGTGATCGACTCCTCGTGGCCCAGCCGCTGCCACAGCTCCTCCCCGATGTGCGGGGCCAACGGAGCGACCATGACCACCAGCTTCTCGGCAGCCTCGCGTGGCACCGCGTCGAGCTTGGTCAGCGCGTTGTTCAGCTCGATCAACCGCGCGATGGCGGTGTTGAAGCCCAGCGTCGGGAAGTCCTTCGAGACCGCATCGATGGTGCGGTGCAGGGCCCTGGCCGTCGCATCGTCCAGCGGCGCGTCGACGACCCGCACTTCGCCGGTCTCCTCGTCGATGACGTTGCGCCACAACCGCTGAAGGAACCGCTGGGCACCCACGACGGCGCGGGTCTCCCACGGCTTGCTCAGCTCCAGCGGGCCCATCGACATCTCGTAGACCCGCAGGGTGTCCGCGCCGTACTGCTCGAACATCTCGTCGGGGCTGACGACGTTCTTCAGCGACTTGCCGATCTTGCCGTACTCGCGGGTGACCGACTGGCCGTTCCACGCGTACGTCACGTCGCCGCTGTCCGGGTCGGTCGCCTCGACGACCTCGGACGCCTCGACCGGCTGGCCGCGGTCGTCGCGGTAGGCCGCCGCCTGGATGTAGCCCTGCGAGAAGTACTTCCGGAACGGCTCGTCGCTGCTCAGGTGGCCCAGGTCGTGCAGCACCTTGTGCCAGAACCGGGCGTAGAGCAGGTGCAGCACCGCGTGCTCGACGCCACCGATGTAGAGGTCGACGCCACCGGGGTCGGTGACGCCGGCGGGGGCCGTCGCGACCGGGGTCGACTGCGGGCCCATCCAGTAGGCCTCGTTCTCCGGGTCGACGAACGCCGCGTCGTTGGCGGGGTCGAGGTAACGCAGGTAGTACCAGCACGACCCGGCCCAGTTGGGCATCGTGTTGGTCTCACGGCGGTACTTCCGCACGCCTCGGCCGTCGCCCAGGTCGAGCTCGACGTTGACCCACTCGTCGACGCGCCCCAGCGGCGGCTCGGGCTGGCTGCTCGCGTCCTCCGGCTCGAATGTCTTGGGAGAGTAGTCAGGCACGTCCGGCAGCTCGACCGGCAGCATCGACTCGGGGACGGCGTGGCTCACCCCGTCCTCGTCGAACACGATCGGGAACGGCTCACCCCAGTAGCGCTGGCGGCTGAACAACCAGTCGCGCAGCTTGTAGCTCACCGTCGGCTGCCCGAGCCCCTGGCGCGCCAACCACTCGATGATCGTGGCCTTCGCCTCTGCCACACCCATTCCGTCGAGCGACACCTCGTCGTTGGCCGAGTTGATCGCCGGGCCCTCCCCGGTGAACGGCTCGTCGTCCGGGTGGCCCTCAGACGGCTGCACGGTGCGAATGATCGGCAGCCCGAACTGCTCGGCGAACTCCCAGTCGCGGTGGTCCTGGCCGGGCACCGCCATGATGGCTCCCGTGCCGTAGCCCATCAGGACGTAGTCAGCCATGAAGACCGGGATCCGTTGGTCGTTCACGGGATTCGTCGCGAAGGCCCCCGTGAAGACACCGGTCTTGTCCTTGCCCTCGGTCTGGCGCTCCACCTCGCTCTTGCGCGAGGCAGCCAGCCGGTATGCCGCGACCGCGGCTTCCGGGGTGGCCGCACCACCCGTCCAGCTCGGGTTGGTGTCGGGGGCCCAGTCGCCCGGCGGGACGATCTCGTCGACCACGGGATGCTCCGGCGCCACCACCATGAAGGTCGCCCCGAACAGCGTGTCGGGCCGCGTGGTGAAGACCTCGATCGAGGCGTCGCGGTCCACCACCGGGAAGGAGACGCGCGCACCCTGGCTGCGCCCGATCCAGTTGCGCTGCATGGCCTTGACCTTCTCGGGCCAGTCGACGCGGTCGAGGTCGTCAGCCAGCCGGTCGGCATACGAGGTGATCCGCATCATCCACTGGCGCAAGTTGGTCTTGTAGACCGGGAAGTTGCCGCGCTCGGAGCGTCCGTCGTTGGTGACCTCCTCGTTGGACAGCACGGTGCCCAGCCCGGGAGCCCAGTTGACCGGCGCCTGCGAGGTGTAGGCCAGCCGGAAGTCGTCGAGGATCTCCGACCGCTCAGCCGGTGACAGCTCGGACCAGCCCTGACCACTCGGGGTGGGACGGTCGCCGGACACGAACTGCTCGACCAGCTCACTGATCGGGCGAGCGCGTCCCGCGCCACCGTCGGGCCGCCTGGCCTCCGGGTCGTACCAGGCGTCGTAGATCTGGGTGAAGATCCACTGCGTCCACTTGTAGTAGCCGGGGTCGATCGTGGCGATGGTGCGCCGGTCGTCGTGACCGAGCCCCAGCCGGCGCAGCTGGCGCTTCATCACGACCATGTTGTCCTCGGTCGTCTTGCGCGGGTGCTGACCCGTCTGCACGGCATACTGCTCGGCCGGCAGCCCGAACGCGTCGTAGCCCAGGCAGTGCAGGACGTTCTTGCCGGTCATCCGGTGGTAGCGCGCGAAGACGTCGGTGGCGATGTAGCCCAGCGGGTGGCCGACGTGCAGCCCCGCGCCGCTGGGGTAGGGGAACATGTCGAGGACGAGCAGCTTCTCGCGGCCGGCGACCTTCTCCGGCTCGGCCCACGGGCCCGCGGGGTTGGGCGCGTGGAAGGTGCCCTCCTCCTGCCAGCGGTCCTGCCAGGCCAGCTCGATCTGCTGGGCCAGCTCGGCGGTGTAGCGGTGCGGCGTCTCGCTCATCTCATCCTCGTGTCTGATGGTGGTGCCATCCCCGGTCGTGGCTCCCGACCACCGTGCTCACACGCTGGGTCGTCTGACAACTGAGCCGTGACACAGAAGAACCCCTCACACAGGAGGGGTTGGCCGCGGTGACGTGGACGGGTGATCCGGATCGTCAACGCGGCTCGGGAAGAAGCAGCGACCGTGCCATGAGAGGAAGGCTACCGCAGCGGTCGGCGCATCAGCCATGTCACCCCTCTGGGCGTCCGCACGCCCGTCGACCTCATCCCCGACTACGCAGATCGGACGATCCCGCGGATGATGCGAGGTCGTACGTTCGGTCCATGGGAAGCAGCGGCCCTCTGGACGTCGTCCTGCGACGCGCTGCACCGGTGTTCGGCGCAGTGGGAGGGCTGTGCTTCTTCGGTTACTGGTTCGTGCGGGCCCGTGAGGTCAGCGTCTCACCGGTCGCCGCCGCCCTCCTCGATGTGGCCACCTTCCTGTTCCTCGGCACTGCGGTCCTGGCGCACCTGGTTGCCCAAGGCCTCGGTCCGGGCGCCTGGGTGGGTTGGGCGGGCGTCACCGCGCTGCTCCAGGGGCTGCTGTTCTCACCGCCCGCCGTGTGCTGTGGGCTTTTCCTCCTCGGGGTCTCGATCGCCCGGTCGGGGGCCCATTCCCGCATCCCGGGGGTGATCATGGCGACGAGCGGCTTCGCGCTCCTCTGGACGTTCTACTACTCGTCCGGATTCGGCCGCGGCCATGCCGAGATGGGCCTGGTGGGCAAGGCCGTGATGGGTGCGGCGCTCGTCGGTGTCGCGGCCTCGCTGGCTGACCTGCTCGTCCTGGAGCACGGCCCTGAGGGTCGCGTCGGAGAGCCCCATCACGTCGGACGTGCCTGACCGGTTTGCCGGGCGACCGCCGGGGGTAGGACGCAGGAACACCGGCGCGCACCTCGCGCTGGTCCTCACACTGCCAGGAGCCCTCGTGTCCACCGACGCCATCGTCATCCTCCGCGACGACCACAAAGAGGTCCGCGGCCTCTTCCGCGAGTTCGAGAAGTCCACGACAACGAAGGCCCGCAAGGGCACCATCGTGAAGAAGGTCATCGAGCTGCTGACCGTGCACACCTACATCGAGAACGAGGTGATGTACCCGGAGGTCCGCCGGCTGCTGCCCGAGCTCGAGGACGACGTGCTGGAGTCCTACGAGGAGCACCACGTCGCCGACGTGCTGGTGATGGAGCTCGCTGCTCTCAAGCCCGGGGACGAGCGCTTCGAGGCCAAGACGACGGTCCTCATCGAGAACGTCCGGCACCACATGGACGAGGAGGAGCAGGACTGGTTCCCGAAGGTGCGGGAAGGACTGGGGCGCAACCAGCTCCAGGACCTGGGCGCTGCGCTGCTGGCCGCCAAGAAGAAGGCGCCGCGCTCGCCCGCGCAGCCCAGCGCCCTCAAGAAGGCCGTCGACGCGGTGGTGTCCTGAGACGTGGCGCAACCGGCCGACGAGGTCCAGGAGCTGCCTGAGCTCCTCGAGGACCTCGCCCTCTCCCACGACGCCGACACGCCTCCGGACGAGATCGCCGAAGGCCTCGAGTCGATGGTGCTGCACCCCGACTACCCCTGCCTCGGCGCCCGCTCGGTCTTCAACCGGGACCGGGCCACCGTCGTCGTCCTCGAGCGGCTGGCCACCGAGGAGAGCACCCAGGCGTTGCTCCGTGCCCTGACGGACTTCGGTCGCGAGACCGACCGCACCGCGGGCTTCGCCTCCCTCGTGGCGGTGTTCCGGGCAGTCGAGATCTCGAGCGAGCCCGAGTTCGAGACCCTGCTGTGGCGACAGCTGGAGCTGCTCCACGAGGCCGACAGCCAGCCGTGGGACCCCGGGGTGTCTGACGACCCCGACAACCCCCACTTCGCCTTCAGCGTGGGTGGGACGGCGTTCTTCGTCGTGGGTCTGCACCCCCAGTCGTCCCGCATGGCCCGACGGACACCGCTGCCCACCCTCGTCTTCAACCTCCACGACCAGTTCGAGGAGCTCCGTGCGTCAGACCGGTTCGAGCGGATGCGTGACACGATCAGGCGCCGTGACACCGAGCTGCAGGGCTCGCTGAACCCGATGGTCGCCGACCACGGGCAACGCTCTGAGGCACGGCAGTACTCGGGGCGGTCAGTGCCCCAGGACTGGGAAGCGCCGGCCAGCTTCGACGAGGAGAAGCCCGCATGAGTGCAACGACCCTGGCACCCCAGACCGGCACCGGCTTCCTGCTCCGGGCGGGCGAGGTGCTCACGGTGGTCGACCCGCAGGGCGGACAGGTCAGCGACCTCTTCTGCTTCGCGGCCGACGACCACGACGAGAAGCTCTCCAGCGGCAGGACGATCGACTACGCCAACACGATCTTTGTCACGACTGGGCACACCCTCTACAGCAACCGCAGCCGCCCGATGCTGACGGTGGTCGGCGACACCTGCGGCCGGCACGACTTCCTCCTGACGCCGTGCAGCCAGGACACCTTCGACCTGCTCTACCCGGAGTTCGACGGCGCCTACCACCCGAGCTGCCTCGAGAACCTCTCGACCGGGTTGGCGCCGTTCGGGGTACGACCGGACGAGATCGGCACCACCCTCAACATCTTCATGAACGTGTGGCCCGAGCCGGGTGGGGAGCTGCACATCGACCCGCCCACCTCGCTGGCGGGCGACCGCTTCGTGGTGCAGGCCGAGATGGACCTGCACGTCGGGCTGACGGCCTGCTCTGCCGAGAAGTCCAACGGCGGCGTGTGCAAGCCCATCGAGTTCTCCGTGACGCAACCTCACGACGGGATTTCCACGACGGCCGGGGCCGCGAGGTCAGGGGCATGACCGGACCCCTGCCCACGGCGGAGGTGCGCCTCGTGGAAGACGCCTTACCCGGTGGCAACGGTCCGGGTGATACTGAGCGCATGCAGACACCGATTCCCGGGGAGGCCACCCAGGCGTTCGCCGCCCTGGCCAAGCTCGTGTACGCGGGGACCGGCACGGACGAGGTGCTCACGGAGATCTGCCTGAGGGCCGTGGAGCTGATCCCCGGCGCCGACCACGCGTGCATCTCGACCCTCGACGCCCACGAGCAGCTGAGGACGCAGGCCTCCTCGGACGACGTTGCCAGCCTCATGGACCGGCTCGAGTCGGAGGCCCACGAGGGACCGTGCCTGGACAGCATCGAGCAGGACTCCGTCCAGCACGACTCCGACATCACCACGGAGACGAAGTGGCCGAAGCTCGCCGAGCTGACCCTCAGCCGCACGCCGGTGCGCGGCATGCTCGGCTACCAGCTCCTGGACGGCCTGGGCAGCCGAGCGGCCTTCAACGTCTTCTCGGACACGCCAGGCGCCCTCACGAAGGAGTCGGTCGACGTGGGCGCCGTCCTCGCCTCGTTCACCTCCGTGGTCCTCGCGGCCGCTGAGCGGCACGCCACGGCGGAGAACCTTCGGCGCGGGCTGGAGAGCAACCGTGAGATCGGCAAGGCGATCGGGCTCCTCATGGCCGCCCACAAGGTGAGCGACGAGGAGGCCTTCCAGATCCTCAAGAGCGCCTCGAGCCGCACCAACACCAAGCTGGCCGCCGTGGCCAGCAAGATCAACGAGAGCCACCGCGAGACCCTCGCCTGACCCTCGCCTGACCCAGAACGACGGCGCCAGGGGGTCGCCAGCGTCGGTGCCAGGGGTTACCTTGGCCAGAGAAGTCCAGAGCCGGTCAAACCAGGTGCCAGCTGCCCCAGTCGGGCGCCGCCTGCGCGCTCGACGCTCCTTCCCGAAGGTCAGCCGTGAGCCTCGTCATCGCCTCTGTTCCCTCCAGCCACGTCTACGTGCGGCACCTGTCGCCGCCTCCCCCGCACGCCACGGCCGTGGTCCGGCTCCCCGACCCCCCGTCCGGCGCCTCGCCCGACTCCCCCTGGTGGCCACCGCGGATGCTCACGAGGGCGTGGGTCGAGGAGCACGCGAGCGACTTCGACGTGATGCACGTCCACTTCGGCTTCGACGCGATCTCGCCGGAGGACCTGGGCGACGTGGTCGACGCCCTGCACCGCCACCGCAAGCCGCTGGTGCTCACCGTGCACGACCTGCGCAACCCGCACCACGACGCCGCCGAGCTCCACGACGCGCAGCTCGCCGTGCTCATCGAGGCCGCTGACGCCCTCATCACGCTGACGCCCGGAGCGGCGGCGACCATCCGGACCCGCTGGGGCCGTGACGCGACCGTGCTGCCCCACCCCCAGGTCGTCCCCGACGAGTGGCTGGGTCGGGCTCGCGCGCCGCGAGCCGAGTTCGTGGTGGGTCTGCACGCCAAGAGCCTGCGCGCCAACATGGATCCCCTGCCGCTGGTCGACGCCCTCGTCGCCGCCCTGCCCGGTATGCCGGGTGCCCGGCTTCGCGTGGACGCGCACACCGACGTGATGACCGAGGGGTACCCGCGGTACGAGCCGGCGTTCGCCGACCACCTCCGCGCCCTCGCGGACGAGGATGCGCTGGACCTGCGGGTGCACGACTACTTCACCGACGACGAGCTGTGGGGATACCTCCAGGGCCTCGACGTGTCCGTGCTGCCCTACCAGTTCGGCACCCACTCCGGCTGGCTGGAGGCGTGCCACGACCTCGGGACGTGGGCCGCCGCGCCGAACTGCGGCTTCTACGACGAGCAGCGTCCATGCCTGTCGTATGCCGCCAACGGCCCCTCGCGCACGTCGTCGCTCGTCACCGCCGTGCGCACGGCATACGGCAACTGGCTCACCGGTGGGACCGCGCCGCGCGCGTCGCTGGGCACACGGCATACCGAACGTCGACTGCTCGGCCGGGCGCACGAGCGGGCCTATGCAGCGGCGTTGGCCCGGAGGCTCACATGCACGTTGTGATCCTCGCCGCCGCCAGGCACCCCCTCCGCCAGCCGTTCGCGGGAGGCCTCGAGTCGCTCACGTGGGCGCTGGTGCGAGGCCTGCGCCAGCGTGGGGTCGAGGTGACCCTCTTCGCCGGCCCCGGCAGCGACCCGGCCCTGGGTGCGCGCGAGCTCGAGGTGCGTCCCCTCGAGCTCAGCGACCTCGCCCGGTCCGACGTCGCGATGCCGCCCGAGCCGTGGCTGCGCGAGCACCACGCGTACCTCCAGGTGATGCTCGAGCTCCGGGACCGCGCGGACGTCGACGTGATCCACAACAACAGCCTGCACTTCCTGCCGCTCGCCCTCGCCCAGTCCTGCGCGGCACCGATGCTGACCACCCTGCACACCCCGCCGACCCCCTGGCTGGAACCGGCGATCTCCCTCATGGACCAGACCCGCAGCCGGTTCGTGGCGGTCAGCCGGCACACCGCGGAGCAGTGGTCGCACGTGACCACCGCGGAGGTGGTGCACAACGGCGTCGACACGACGGTGTGGACGCACGGACCCGGTGGCGACGACCTCGTGTGGGTGGGGCGCGTGGTGCCGGAGAAGGCCCCGCACGAGGCGGTCCACATCGCGCTCGCGAGCGGGCGACGGATCCGGCTCGCCGGACCCGTGGGCGACTCCGACTACTTCCACTCCACCCTCGAGCCGCTGCTCGGGCCGACCGTGGAGTACCTCGGACACCTGGGCGTCCCGGCGCTGCGCGACCTGGTGGGGTCCAGCGCGGCCCTCGTCGTCACCCCCGAGTGGGACGAGCCCTACGGCTTGGTCGCGGCCGAGTCACTGGCCTGTGGGACGCCGGTGGTGGGCTACCGCCGGGGTGGCCTGGCCGAGTTCGTCGCGCCGCACTGCGGTGTGCTCGTCGAGCCGGGCGACGTCACTGCGGCAGCGGCCGAGGTGGCGGGTGTCTGCGCCCTGGACCGGCGCCGCTGCCGGGAGCACGCCGAGTCCACCTGCTCGCTCGACACGATGGTGGACGCCTACCTGACCCACTACGAGCGGCTTGCCGCGGGCCTCGGACGGGCCGCGTGATCGGCTACTACGCGCACCACCAGGGCGCCGGCCACCTCACCCGGCTCCTGAGCATCGCCGGCGCGATGGACGAGCCCGTGTGGGGACTCAGCTCGGCTCCCGCCCCGGCGGGCTGGAGCTCCGGGTGGACCCAGCTGGCTCGCGACGACGACCCCGATCCCGCGGCCCTGGCCCGGGAGGACGACCCCAACGCGCACGGCGTGCTGCACTGGGCGCCGCGCGGACACGCGGGACTCGCCCGGCGGTCCGCCCAGGTCACCGAGTGGGTCGTCGAACACCGGCCCCGCGCCGTGGTCGTGGACGTCTCGGTCGAGGTGGCGCTGCTCGTGCGCCTGTCCGGCGTGCCCACCGTCGTCGTCGCCATGCCGGGCGACCGGTTCGACCGGACCCACCGTCTGGCCTACGACTCGGCCGACGCGCTGCTGGCGCCGTGGCCGCGCGGGACGCACGACGTCGACTGGCCGCCGCACTGGACCGCGAAGGCGTGGTTCGTGGGCGGCATCTCGAGGTTCGACCACCTGACGCCTCGTGCTGCGGGAACACCCCGGGCCCACGGGGGGACGGTGCTCGTGCTGTGGGGCGCCGGAGGTCGCACGACCACCGCGGCCGAGCTCGACGCTGCGAGGGCGGCCACCCCGGAGTGGACCTGGGTCGAGCGGTCACCGGCGACCCCCTCTGCCACACCACTCTGGGAGGAGCTCCAGGCAGCGGACGTCGTCGTGACCCATGCGGGGCAGAACGCCGTGGCCGAGGTCGCCGCCGCCCGACGACCGGCCGTCGTCATCGCGCAGCCACGACCCTTCGACGAGCAGGTGGCGACGGCGCGACAGGTGGAGGCGCGGGGGGTCGCGGTCGGCCGGGAGGCGTGGCCACCGGCGGACCAGTGGCCCGAGCTGCTGCGGCGTGCCCACGGTCGCGGCGGGGCCGGGTGGGGACGGTGGTCGACCGGGAGGGGCGCCGAGGACGCCGCGGCCCACCTCTCGACCGCTGGCCTCCGGACGCCGGTGGGCGCATGACCACGCCGACCACCGCCGTCGTGACCATCGCCCACGGCCGCCACGAGCACCTGCGCGGCCAGGGCTGGGGGCTGGCTCGCCAGACCCGACCGGCGGACCTCTACGTCGTCGTCGCGATGGGCGACCCCGACGCCGGTGCGGTGGCTCGCGAGCAGCATCCCGGCGCGATCGTCGTCGAGCTGCCTGCGGACGCCACCGACCTGCCCCTCGCCCAGGCCCGCAACGCCGGTGCCGAGGCGGCCATCGCGGCCGGTGCGGACCTGCTCGTCTTGCTGGACGTGGACTGCATCCCCGAGCCGACCTTGGTGGAGCGGTATGCCGAGGTGCTCGCTTCGCGTGCCGGTCCGGCGCCGGTGGTGGCCTGCGGCGAGGTGCGCTACCTGCCGCCGGTCGGCCACCCCGCCGAGTACCGCGGCCCGGGCCTCGCGGAGCGCGCCGAGCCACATCCCGCCCGGCCGGCTCCTCGCCGGGACGCCGTCCTCGAGAACGGCGACGTGCGGTTGTTCTGGTCGCTGTCCTTCGCCCTGACCGCCGGGAGCTGGGAGGTCCTGGGCGGGTTCGACGAGGCCTACTGCGGCTACGGGGCGGAGGACACCGACTTCGGCCAGCGCCTCGCCGCCGCCCACGGTGAGCTGCTCTGGGTGGGTGGCGCGGCGGCATACCACCAGCACCACCCGACCGAGGTGCCGCCGATCCATCACCTGCACTCGATCGTGCGCAACGCCAACCTGTTTCGTGACCGCTGGGGCTGGTTCCCGATGGAGGGCTGGCTCGCCGAGCTCGAGGCCCGCCACCTCGCCGAGCTGGACGCAACGACCGGCCGCTGGCGCGTCAGGGACTGGCCGCGTCCCGGACTGAGGTGACCACGTACTCAAGGGGCGTCGACGTGAGCTGCGCCATCAACCCGCGACTGTCCGTTTCCGCGCGCGGCCTGGGGGTAGGGGCTGCCTGAGGCGCGTCGCCTGTCTCCAACAGCGCGGGACGGGTGGCGCGTCCGACCTGTTTCGGACGTTTGGACCCCGGTGGTTCGGGGAACGTTCAGCTGGGCACCACTGGGCAGGCCGGGTGCGGCACCACACGAGGAGACGCATGACCACCCCCACCGCTTCCACCAGCGAGCACGACCCCGGCTGGGCCGACGAGCTGGCCACGTATGTGGGTCCCGGCTGCTTTCCCGCCACCCATGACCACCTGGCCGCCACACTGATCCAGCGGCACGCCCCGAGCCATCTCCTGTGGCACCTGTCGGTCCTGTCCCGGACCCGCGAGTTCCAGTCGCTGGACGAGCTCGTCGAGGTCCTGACGCACACGGCACCACCGGCCGGCCCGGGGGCCGTCGGGGACCACTACTGACCCGATGACGCGGTCCGAGGCTGAGGGCGCTGCGCGGCGACCTCCGCGACCCCGCGGAGACGTCCGGATCGGGACCTCCGGGTGGCGCTACCCGTCGTGGCGAGGTGACTTCTACCCGACCGGCCTGCGCCAGCGTGACGAGCTCGCCTACCTGGCGCAGGAGCTCAGCGGGGTCGAGCTCAACGGCTCGTTCTACTCACTCCAGCGCCCGAGCAGCTACGCGTCCTGGGCGGAGCAGGTGCCCGACGACTTCAGCTTCGCCGTCAAAGGTGGTCGGTTCATCACCCACATGCGCCGGCTCGTCGACGCGGAGACCGCGCTGGCCAACTTCTTCGCCTCCGGCGTGCTGGCCTTGGGCGCCAAGCTGGGCCCGGTGCTCTGGCAGCTGCCCGCCAGCCTGGAGCTCGACGAACAGCGCCTCAACGACTTCTTCGACCTCCTTCCCCGGACCACTGACGCGGCAGGCGAGCTGGCCGGTCGGCACGACGACAAGGTCCAGGAGGGGCGGTCCCTCACCACGCCGCTCGTCAGCATGCCGATTCGGCACGCGCTCGAACCTCGCCACGAGAGCTTTCGTTCGCCGAGGGCACGCGATCTGTTGCAGCACAACGGAATTGCCATGGTCATCTCCGACAGCGCCGGCACCTGGCCGCAGTTCGACGTGGTCACGGCCGACCTCGTCTACGTCCGTCTCCACGGCGACACCGAGCTCTACCGCAGCGGCTACTCCCCGACAGTGCTGGAGTCGTGGGCTGAGCGCGTGCGAGGTTGGGCGGACCAGGGCCTGGACGTGCACGTCTACTTCGACAACGACGCCAGGGGGCACGCCCCGCACGACGCCCGGGCCCTGCTGGACCGCCTGGGCCGCGACGCCGATGAGCGCGAATAAGTCGGGCATTTCCACGTTTGCGCAGGTCAGGAGCGGGCAACCCTCTTCCACCGGCGGTTGAACAGACAGCCCGTCCACCACTCGTTGACAGGACAGGAATGGACATGAGCGACATCTACCGAAACACCAACACACCCGAGGAAACCACCCGCGACCTCGGCACGGTGGAGGCATCCCCCGTGCCTGGCACGGACACCTATGGCACCGACACCCACGGCACGGACAGCCCCTTCGCCACCCCGTCCGGCAGCGCGATCAGCACCGGGTCCGCGACGTCCAGCGGTTCAGCGACGTCCACCACCGGCCCGGGAACCTCAGACTCCGACAGCACCAAGGACGTCGCCAAGGAGGAAGCCCGCGCCACGGGCCAGCAGGCCAAGGAGGGCGTGAAGCGCGTCGCCGAGGTCGGCAAGGACGAGGCCAAGAACGTCGTGGAGGAGACCGGCCAGCAGGCCAAGGAGCTGTGGCAGCAGACGCGCAGCCAGCTCCTCGACCAGAGCGCGCAGCAGCAGACCCGGGTCGCCGACGGTCTCCGGTCCCTCAGCCAGGAGCTCTCCGGGATGGCCCGCAACAGCGAGCAGCAGGGGGTTGCGAGCGACCTCGCCCAGCAGGCCTCCCAGCGCATGGGCGACGTGGCGGGTTGGCTCGACCAGCGCGACCCCGGCTCCCTCGTGTCGGAGGTCAAGCAGTTCGCCCGCCAGCGTCCCGGGGCGTTCCTCGCCACCGCGGCCGTCATCGGCCTCGTCGGCGGGCGCCTCAGCCGTGGTCTCGTGGCCGACCACCAGGACCAGGCGACCGAGGACGACCGGCACGTCGCGAACGCCGCGGCCTACAGCGGTGAGCACACCGGGGCTGCCAGCGGCAGCTACAGCGGCGCCCACCCTGACCGCGGCCAGTCGGCCATCGCCGACCCGGACGCCTTCCCGGCATGAGCCAGGACCCACGGCTCGACGGGTCACCGCCGCGGTCGCTCAGCAACGTCGGTGAGATCTTCGCCGACATCAGCCGCGACCTGTCGACCCTGATCCGTCAGGAGACCGAGCTGGCCAAGGCCGAGCTGCGTCAGTCCGCCACCCGCGCGGGCAAGGGCGCGGGCATGCTCGGCGGAGCCGGCGTCGCCGGCCACTTCGTGCTGCTCTTCCTCTCGATCACCCTCTGGTGGGGGCTCGGCAACGAGATCGGACGCGCCTGGTCGGCGCTCGTGGTGGCCGTTGTGTGGGCCGTCATCGCGGCCGTACTGGCCAGCATCGGTCGACGAGAGATCAAGCAGGTCAAGGGAATTCCACAGACGACAGAGACGGCCCGGGAGATCCCGGACGCCCTCAAAGGCAACGAGGAGAAGCGATGACGAACAACCCCGACGAGATCCGCCGCGACATCGAGGACACCCGCGGTCGACTGAGCAGCGACGTCAATGCGCTCACCGAGACGGTCAGCCCGTCCAACGTCGCCAAGCGCCAGGCCGACAAGGTGGCCGGCGTCGCGACCTCGGTCAAGGACCGCGTGATGGGCACCGCGGACGACCTGCGCAGCACGGGGTCGGACGCAGCCGCCAGCGTCGGGCACGCGCCTGGTGCGGCTGCGGACAAGGCCCGCAGCAAGACCCAGGGCAACCCCCTCGCCGCCGGTCTCATCGCGCTGGGCGTGGGCTGGCTCGTCGGCTCCATGCTCCCCGCGAGCGAGAAGGAGAAGCAGGCAGCGAGCACCCTGAAGGACAAGGCGCAGCCGCTGGTCGACGAGGCCAAGAGCGTGGCGCAGGACACGGCCCAGGAGCTCAAGGAGCCCGCCAAGCAGGCGGCCCAGAGCATCAAGGAGACCGCGACCGACGCCAAGGACACCGTCGTCCAGGAGGGCCAGAGCACCGCCGAGGACGTCAAGACCCAGGCACAGGACTCCGCGGACGCCGTGCGCGCTTCGCAGTAGCAGCACGACCTGCAGGGTGACGGCGAGTGGCGAGGGCACGGTGCCTTCGCCACTCGCCGCCTGCGCGCCCGGACGGCTGACCCGCCGCGCCCGGTGAGGTTTGGGAAACCTCCGTCAGGGGCAGAGCCATGGAGAGCACGGCTCGCGAGCGCAGCAGCAGCAGCAGCAGCACAACCACACGCGGAAGAGGAGCGGTCATGGACGAGCCGGACACCAGCGTCGTCACGATCACGCGCAGGGTCGACGCGCCGACCCAGGCGGTCTGGGACGTCCTGGCCGACGGCTGGTTCTACGCCACCTGGGTCGTCGGGGCCTCGCGCGTGCGCGGCGTCGACGAGGGGTGGCCCGCGGCGGGCACCCGGATCCACCACTCGTTCGGGGTGTGGCCCGCGGTGGTCAGCGACACGACCCACGTCATCAGCAGCACTGCCCCCACCGAGCTCGTGCTGCGCGCGAAGGGCTGGCCGGCCGGCGAGGCGAAGGTCATCATCACGGTCACCCCCGCGGGCGGCGAGTCGTGCACGGTCGCGATGACCGAGGACGCGGTGACGGGTCCCGGCACCCTCGTGCCACGACCACTGCGCCAGCTCGCCATCGGGCCGCGGAACGTCGAGGCGCTGCGTCGCCTCGCCTACCTCGCCGAGGGGCGCCACCGCGAGCGCGCGTCCGCCGGCTGACGCGCCGAGGCCCAGCGCTCAGTCCCGGAGGAGCCGGTCCCACGCGGTGCGGGCGAGCGCTCGGCGGACCCCGCCGGCGAGGCGGCCGTTCGCGCCCAGGGCCGCGCGGGCGGCGTTCCACCCGCACGCTCCGTGCACCCCGCCCCCCGGGTGCGCCGAGGCACCGGCGAGGTAGAGACCCGGCACCGGTGTCTCGGGTCGTCCCAGACCCGGCGTGGGCCGGAACACCAGCTGCTGGTGCAGACCAGCGGTGCCGGCGTTGATGGCGCCGCCGACCAGGTTGGGGTCCTCCGACTCGAGGTCACCCGGCGCCTGCACGTGACGGGCGACCTGGCTGCCCCGGAACCCGGGAGCCACCCGTTCGACCGCGGCCTCGATCCGCTCGACGTGGTCGGCGAGCCGCTCCCCCGACCAGTCGGGACCCTGCGGCACGTGCGTGTAGGCCCAGGCCGACTCGGTGCCCTCCGGCGACCGCGTCGGGTCGGAGGTCGTCATCTGCCCGAACAGGAGGAAGGGCCGCTCCGGCGTGCGCCCCACGGACAGGTCGGCGGCGAAGTCGACGAAGCCGTCCTGGTCGACCCCCAGGTGCACCGTCCCGGCACCGCGGGCCGCGTCTGCCGTCCACGGCACGGGTCGGTCGAGGGCCCAGTTCACCTTCACCGTCGCGTGGTCCCACTGGAAGCGGTCGAGGTCCCGCGCCAGGCGAGCCGGGAGCGGGTGGTCGGCGAGCAGGTCGCGGTAGAGCGTCGTGGCCGGCACGTCCGCGAGGACCCCCCGGGTGGCCCGCAGCAGGGTGCCGTCGGCCAGCCGAACGCCCGTGGCGCGTCCGCCGCCCGTGGTCACCGCCGTCACGGGCGACCCGGTCAGCACCCGCACTCCGCGGCTCTCGGCCCGTCGGCGCAGCGCCTGCGCCAGCTCGCCGGCCCCACCCTCCGGCACCGGGAAGCCGACGTCCTGGCCCAGCATGCACAGCAGCCACCCGAACATCCCGCTGCCGGCCGCGTCGGGCGGGAGGTCGCTGTGCAGCGCGTTGCCAGTGAGCAGGAGCCCCGCGCCCTGTCCCTTGAACCGCTCGGCACCCAGCCTGCGCACCGGCGTCACGGCCAGCCGGGCGAAGTCGAGGGTGTCGGCCGCGCCGAGCCGCCGCACCATGCGGGTCGCGGACGCGACCGGCGGGAAGGGGGTGAACAACGCGTCGAGCAGGGGGTCGCGGATGCGGTCCCAGCCACGGACCAGCTCCAGCCACGCGTCGCCGTCGCCTGCCGCCTCGGCCTCGAGCCGCGCCGCCGTGTCCTCCGCCCGCGAGCAGAGCAGGGCGGCGCTGCCGTCGTCGAGGGCATGGGCGAGGACGTGCGGCGCCCGCCGCCAGACCAGGCCGTGGTCCTCGAGGTGGAGGTCGCGGATGATCGGGCTCGCTGCGGCCAACGGGTAGAACGCGCTGAACAGGTCGGAGACGTAGCCGGGCGCCGTCACCTCGGCGCTGCGCACCGCGCCGCCGACCTCGGCGTTGCCCTCGACCAGCACGACCTCCCAGCCGGCGTCGGCGAGGGCATTGGCCGCCACCAGCCCGTTGGGGCCTGCGCCGATGACGACGGCGTCCACTGTGCTCACGAGCGTTCAGTCCTCCGGTGCAGGTCAGGGGGTGTGTGACCACTGTGTCACCGACCGACCGCGCCCGCCGTCCCACCCCCTCGCACCCTCAGGTCAGGTGCTCGCCGCCGTCAGGACACCGACCACGAGCAGCGCCTGGGCGAGGTGGTAGGTCACCATCACCGCGAGCGCGCCGAATCGTCGTCCCTGCACGAACCGGTCCAACGCGAGGATCGCGTCGCTCACCATGAAGACCGACGCACCCAGGGCGACGAGCAGGTGCCCGGTCGCCCAGGCCGCCACCACCATCACCCCGATGACCCCCATGTATGCCGTGACGGCACCTCCCAGCGCCGGCCCACCCTCGCGCCAGGCCGCGGGCACGACGCGGCGCCCCACGACGGCCGCCAGCCCCGCGACGAGGGCGAGCCCGACGAGCGCGAGGGAGACACGCGGCATACCGAGGTGGGCGAAGGCGACGACGAACGCGAGGTGGGCCAGCAGGAAGCTGGCCAGGCCGACCACGAACCTGGTCTGGCTGTCCGCGAGGAGCGCGACGTCACCGGCCAGGCTGAGGCCGAGCGCCACGAGCAGCCACCCACCGGCTGCGGAGTCGGGCGCTCCGCCCACCCAGGCGGTGACCACCAGCAGGGCCAGCACGAGCGGCTTCGAGACCCACTCGCGGCGCCGACCGCCGACGGCGACGGACCACCAGTTCAGTGGGGCGACCAGGGCGACCGCGGCCAAGCTGGTCAGGGCGGCGTCGGACACGCGCCCAGCGTGGCAGAAGGTCAGTGGTGGTACTCGTGCATCACGGCGTGACCTCGGCCACGGGAGATCAGCCAGCGGTTCACCGGCACCGTCACGACGAACGCGATCGCCAGCGACGCCGCCAGGGTGCCCCAGAACAGCCCGCTCGCGAGCCCGGCCTCCATCGCACCCGGGATGGCCACCACGAACGCGTTGTCGACCACCTCCATCACCGAGATAGACACGGTGTCGGACGCGAACGCCACGCCGAGGGCGGCGGCCAGGGGCAGCCCGGCCCGCAGGACGGGCCGCATCGTCAGGGAGTAGCCGAAGACGAAGGCGAGCGCCACCGACAGGAGGACCGTGGCGACGTTGCCCCAGCCCAGCGCCGAGCCGACGACCATGCCGAGCACCTCGCCGATGGCGCACCCCGTGAGGCAGTGGAGGGTGGCGCTGACCGCCTGGCGCCACAGGGAGTCCGTCGTCGCGTGGCTGTGCTGGTGTTCGCTCATGCCAGGACCAACCTTACCCCCTAGGGGTATATTCCGTGCGATGTCTGCCGGGCCGCCTAGTCTCGACGCCATGAGCGCACCTGTCTCCACCCCCCACGACCTGCGCACCGTGGTCGACGCCATCATGATCGGCTTCGCGCAGGTGCCCGACGACGGCTGGGCCCGCCCGGCCCACGGCCTCGAGTGGGACTGCCGCGACACCGCCGCCCACCTGGTCGACGACTTCGCCGCCTATGCGCTCAACCTGTCGAGCCGCGAGGTCCACCTCGACGGCTACATCCCGTTCGTCGACCCGCCGCAGTGGCAGCCCACCACCCCGCCGAACCTGGTCTGGCCCGACCCGGCCGGGGGCACGGCCGCGATCGTCCGCTGCGTCGACGCGGCCGGCGGGCTGCTCGTCGCCGTCACCACCACGGCTCCCCCGGGGCACCTCGGCTATCACCCCGCAGGCAACTCCGACGCGTCAGGCTTCGCGGCCATGGGCATCGTCGAGGGCGCCGCCCACGCCTGGGACGTGCTGACCGCCCACGGTCTCGACTTCAGCATCGACGACGACATCTGTGGCCGGGTGCTCAACCGGCTCTTCCCCGGCGCCAGCCGCACCGGCGACGGCTGGCACGACTTCCTCACCGCCACCCACCGCACCGAGGCCAACCGCGCCCCGCACTGGCGCTGGGACTCCACGGTCCGCGACACCTACGGCGACTGAGCTTCCCGGCCGGAGCGCAGCTGCCCCACGACGGCGAGCAGGCGTTCGGTCTCGTCGCCGGTCAGGCCGACCCGGAGCTCGCCCAGGAGTGACTCCAGCTCACCCTCGGCCAGCTCACGGTGCTCGGTGGGTTCGCCGGGTCGCCGCACGGTCACGGTCTCGTGGGTGACCGCCACGTGCCGGTCGGGCAGGTGGCGCGTCACCATCAGGCCGTGACGGAAGTGCGACGCCGGGTAGGTGCTGGTGAAGTGGTGGCCGGACCGCACGTCCACCTGCTGCACGGGCAGCTCGTCGGTGGTGTGCATCAGCTCCCACGCGCCGTCCCGCTGGCGCTGCAGCTCCCAGGTGGCGCCGCTGGCACCCCGGTCACCACGGTCGCCCCGGACCATGCGGTAGGCCCACCCGCCGTGGTCCTCCACCGCGCCGTCCTCGAGCCGGATCGGGTGCATCAGGCTGAGCCCGAACCCCGGGTCGGACAGCCACCGGGTGCCGTCGAGCCGCACCGCCACCACGCAGTGCGTGCGGGCTGACGCCGTCACGTCACCGACCCGGGCGAGCATGCGCACCACGTCGTAGCCCAGCGCGTCGAGCACCGCGGCGAAGAGGGTGGCGTGCTCGAAGCAGTAGCCGCCGCGACCACGGCCCACGAACTTGGCCTGCACGTCGGCCAGCTCGACGCCCGGGTGCTGTTCGAGCAGGACGTCGATGTTGTCGAACGTGAAGGTGCGGACGTGCGCCTCGTGGAGGCGCTGCAGCCCGGCCAGGTCGGGCGACTCCACCTGCGCGCCCACCCTGGCGAGGTAGGCCTCGACGTCGACCCCGGGGCCCGCCGAGGCTCCCGCAGTCACGACGTGACCCCGAGCCCGAGGGCGAGGTCGAAGACGTGCGCCATCGCGGCATACCCGGCGTCGTTGGGGTGGAACCTGTCGGCGGCCAGCTTGCCCCGCCAGCTGCGCGGGCCGTGGGCCCGCATGTCCGCGACGACGAGGCGACCGTCGCGCTCGCGCTGTCGCAGGAGGCCCTCGACCCGGCGCGCCTCGCGGTGCGGGTTGGGCAGGTTCGCGACCACGGCTCCCGCCGGGAGGCCGTCGAGCAGCTCGGTGAACCGGACGGTGAGCCCGGCCCGCAGCCTCGGCGAGACGACGTCGTTCGACCCGATGACGACCGTCACCAGGTCGGGCACCTGACCCAGCGCGACCAGGTCGCGCAGCGCCGGCAGCTGGTGGTCGACGGCATCCTGCACCCGCGCACCGGTGACTGCCAGGTTGACGACCCGGTGCGCGCGCCCCGACGCCGCGAGGTGCCCGCCGAGCTGGCCGACCCAGCCGTGCTCGGGCGCGGAGGCGCCGATCCCCTGCGTCATCGAGTCGCCGATCGCCACCCACAACGGGCCGTCAGCCCCGAGCGCCGCGTCGTTGGCGCGGCGCCAGGCGGCGGCATACGACTCGGTCTGCGCACGGACCGCGCCGACGCCGGGCAGCAGCCTCGACAGAGCAGTCATGAACGCCCCCGGTGGCCTGGCGCTGGTGTTGTCGTAGTCGAACCCCACGCTCATCGGAGCATCGTCGCACGACGACCCCTCGCCGAGGCGCACGGCCACCAGCACCCCGGGACCGTCCCTGCCCTCGATGCGAGGATGGCGCGCATGGACTGGTCGTGGTGGTCGATGGCGGTGGGCCTCGGGGGCGGTGTCCTCCTGCTGTGGGCCGTGCTGCTGGTCGCCCTGTGGGCCGGCCGTCCGGACGAGCTCGGCCTCCGAGACGCGTTGCGGCTCCTGCCCGACGTGATCCACCTCCTCCGCCGACTCGCCACCGACGCCACTCTGCCTCGCGGGGTCCGGGTGCGGCTGTGGCTCCTGTTGGGCTACCTGGCGATGCCGTTCGACCTGGTGCCCGACTTCATCCCGGTGATCGGGTACGCCGACGACGTCGTCATCGTCGCGGTCGCGCTGCGTGCGGTGGTGCGGCACTCGGGGATGGGCGCCCTCGAAAGGCACTGGCGGGGGACCCCGGACGGGTTGGCCGCGGTCTGTCGCGTGGCCGGTCTGCGCCGCCCCAGCACTGGTCCCTGACGCCAGTGCAACGGCCGGCCGAGCCGGTCCACGACCTGCACCATTTCGAGGGGTCAGGTGGTCCCCAATGAGCATTTCAGGCGTAGCCTCGGGTCAGGACGTCTGGCACGCCGGTTTGACCGCATTGTCGCGGTGAACCTTCTCCGAAGGGGGGCGCCCACGTCGCACCAGGGAGCCGATGGTGGCACCGCCCCAGCAGGGACGGGGAGCACTGCCACGAGGTCCCGGGACGGTCGGCACCGCACCCATGACGGTTACCGCCACGAGGCGTTCTTCTGGGACGGCGACGACCAGTTCCTCGCCGGGACGGTGCCCTTCATCCGGGAAGGCCTGGGGGCCGGCCAACCGGTGATGGTGGCGGTCACCCCGGGCCGCCTCGACCTGCTGCGCGACGCGTTGGACGGCGATGCGGCCCAGGTCAGGTTCGTCGACATGGCTCGACTGGGGGCGAACCCGGCGCGGATCATCCCGGCCTGGCGGCTCTTCACCGACCAGCATCCGGGACAACCGGTGCGCGGCATCGGCGAGCCGATCTGGAAGGGCCGTCGGCTCGCCGAGCTCGCCGAGTGCCAGATGCACGAGGCGCTGCTCAACCTGGCCGTCGACACGGACACTCCCCTGTGGCTGATGTGCCCCTACGACACCGCCACGTTGCCCGACGACGTGCTCGCGGAGGCGCACCGGTCCCATCCCGTCGTGCTCGACGTCGAGACCCACCGCGGCAGCACCACCTACGGCGGAGTCCACCATCTTCGTCAGATGTTCAAGGCCGAGCTGCCGCGGACCCAGGTCCAGGTGGTGGTCTCGCACCGGTCGTTCGGCGCCGACGACTACGCGGAGGTCCGCGCCGACGTCCGAGCCCACGCGTCGTCTGCTGGCGTCGACGTCGAGCGGACCGACGACCTCGTCCTGGGGGTCCACGAGGTGGCCGTGAACAGCGTGCGGCACGGTCGCGGGGCCAGCGAGCTCCGCATCTGGGAGGAGCACCACGCACTGGTCTGCGAGGTGCGCGGAGTCGGCCGCATCGTCGACCCGATGGAGGGACGCCTCCCACCGGCGTCGGCGGACGAGTTCGGCCACGGGCTGTGGATGGCCCACCAGCTCTGCGACCTGGTCCAGGTCCGCTCCGGCAAGACCGGCACGACCGTGCGCATCCACACCTGGCTCTAGCCTGCCCGCCCGTCCTGGCCGGCCCGCTCGTCCTGACCGGCCCGCTCGTCCTGACCGGCCCGCTCGCCGACGACAGATGACACGGATGGGCTATGGCGTGTGACGACCGGGCACCACACCATCGAGGGTGAGGGCGGGAAGCCACTCACCCGAAGCCGACCCGGCCCACCTGTGGCCCCGCAGGTGCCGGTGACACCGAACCACAGACGTGGAGCGGGGACGCGTCGCCCGGGACCTCGGTCCCGGTTGCCCAGCCTTTGGAGAGGACCACGCTCATGGTCCCCACCGATCCCGGCGAGCCGCTGGTCGACACGGCCCTCGCCGACGAGATCGCGTTGCTCGGCGAGGTGATGGCGGCCGCAGCCGTGGCCGGACACACGCTGAGCCAGGCCGAGATCGACGCTGCGCTCGGGCTGTCGTCCCCCGACCGCGAAGGCCGCGGCTCGCCACGGCAGGACTGACCGACCGTATGCCGCGGACGCGCCCGAGCTCGAACGGCTTCTTCAGCCGGCGGGCTCAGGGCAGAGCGACGTAGGGCGCCAGGAAGGCTCTCGCGCCGGGCGTGTCGACCCGGTAGGCGACGTTCGTGGCGTAGCAGGGGACGTCACCGGTGATGGTGGTGGCCGCCAGCACCAGCCGGCCGCCGAGCTGGACGAAGTTCGGGCCGCCGGAGTCGCCGTAGCACGCCCCGCCGAGGCCGCGGGACTGGTTCATCGCCAAGCGGACCCACGTCTTGTTGAGGGCGTTGAAGTCCTCCATGCCCTTCATCCGCACCCCACCACCCGGGTGGGTCTGCCCGCCCGGTCCGCGCGCCGCCTCCTCGGTGCCGTACCCGACGGCCCACCAGTCGGCGGCGTCCAGGGCCCGGCTGCCCAGCTGGGTGAGCTGGCCGGCAGTGGGCAACGTCGCCGGGGTGAAGTCCCAGACGTCCTGGGGAGTCACGGCTCGTTCGGCGAAGTCGATGACACCGATGTCGTGGGCGTCGGCGGAGTTGCCGGGAAAGGCGGGGTCCTGGTGGGTGTCACCCTCGACGACCCACCCGTTGGCCAGGAACAGGGCGGCCTGTGCGGAGGGCGGCAGGGCGTCGTGCGTGTCGATCAGGGTCTGGAAGTCCTGCTCGAGCGAGACGAAGAACCGGGTGCCCGCCGGCCAGTCGTCGGTGCAGTGTGCGGCCGTGAGGTAGGTGTCGTCGTCGACCATGGCCCCACTGCAGACCCAGTCGAACCGGTCCGGCACCCCGTCGCCGGTGTTGTCCCACAGTGCGACGAAGGCGCCCACCTCGGTGCGCTCCGGCGCGGGGGCCGCGTTGTAGCTGTTGATGGCGCCGGCCGGAAGGGCCAGGGCGACCGAGGTGGCCCCTGCTGCGACCAGTGCGGTGATGACGGTGGTGATCGGACGACGCATGGTTCATTCCCCTCTGAGGCTGTCCCGGACCGGGTGGCGACCCGGTCAACGTACGCCCTGACCTGCGACGACGGAACCCCTGCGCGACTCACCCCGGGGTGGCGGGCGCTTTCGGGGCGTGGTGCCGGACGAATGAGGGCAGACTGGGGCCCATGAGGCCGAAAGCACCCAGCGACCAGCGCACCCGATGAGCGACGCCGAGCCTGCCGATGCGGTCCTGAGCGCGGCAGGCCCCCGCCGGATCCTCCTCGTCGACGACGACGAGGACATCCGCGAGGTGGCCCAGATGAGCCTGGAGGCGGTGGGCGGCTGGGAGGTGCGCACCGCCAGCAGCGGCCTGGAGGCCCTGGAGCTGGCGGTCAGCGAGCGACCGGACGCCATCGTGATGGACGTGATGATGCCCGGCATGGACGGCACCACCGCTGCGGTCGCGCTGAGCCAGAACCCGGCCACGGCCCACATCCCCGTCATCCTGCTCACCGCGAAGTCGCAGGGAAAGGGGCACCCAGACCTGTCCGCGCTGCCCGTCGTCGGCGTGCTGGGCAAACCGTTCAACCCGATGCTCCTGCCCGCCACCCTGGCCGAGATGCTGGGCTGGTCGTGAAGGGCCCCCGGTTCAGTGCGGGTGACCCGCTGGCCGGGCTGCCGTTGCGCAGGGCGCTGCTGATGGCCGCGGTCGCCGCAGTGGTCCTCCCGCTGCTGGTGGTGACGACCGCCCTGACGGGGTTCGCGGCTGTGGAGCGCTCGCATGCGATGTCCTATCGTCTGCTCACGGCCCAGCAGTACCAGCAGGATGCCGACCTGATGTACGCGACCATCCACAGCGATGTGCTGGAGTCACTCGAAGGCTTCGAAGGCAACAACGAGACCGGAGAGCAGCTCGCGGTCCGCACCCGCTCGCACGTCGCCCGGCTCGAGGACGACCTGCGCCGCCTCACCGCGATGAAGCTCACGCCAGCCGTCGCCGAGCGCGTGCGCGCCCTCGACGCCCCCCTGAAGGCCTACGCCGCCGAGGCGGTCCGGCTGACCGACCTCGCCACCGTCTCGCCCGTTCGCGCCCGCGAGGAGCACCCTGCGTTCGATGCCGCCTTCGACGACCTGACGCAGCGACAGGCGACGTTGACCGCCGCCTTCGCCACCGAGGCCGGCGCCGCGCACCGGGCCGCCGACGCGCGGCAGGAGACCGCCATCCGCTGGACGTCCATCATCGCCGCCGCCACGCTGGGCGCCCTGCTCGTGCTCGCGTTGGCCCTCTACCGGGTGGGCGTCGGCAACGAGGTCCTGCTGCGCCGCGTCGAGGAGAACGCCGAACGGCTCGCCTTCAGCAACGACGAGCTGCAGGATGCCCAGCAGCTGGCCCACATCGGCAGCTGGCACTGGGAGCTGGCGACCGGGAAGACCCAGTGGAGCGCCGAGTTCTACCGCATCCTCGGCGTCGACCCGGACACCAAGGGCAACCACGCGGAGCTGTTCACCGCCCGCGTCCACCCCGACGATGCGGCCGATGTCGTCCGCGCCCAGGACCAGGCCGCCGCCACGCCCGGCGACGTCCACTCCGAGTACCGCATCGTGCGCCCCGACGGTGCGGTCCGCGATGTCCGCGCGATGGGACGGGCGGTGCGCGACGACTCCGGGACCGTGGTCCGGCTGGTCGGGACGGTGCAGGACATCACCGACCAGCGCGAGGTCGAGCGGATGAAGGACGAGTTCGTCGCGGTCATCAGCCACGAGCTGCGTACGCCACTGACGTCGATCCGTGGCGCGCTGGGACTGATGGCCGGCGGAGCCGTGGGCACCCTCCCGCCCAAGGCGCAGCGGATGGCTGACGTGGCCCTGAACAGCTCGCAGCGCCTGGTCCGCCTCATCAACGACATCCTCGACGTGGAGAAGATGTCTGCGGGAAAGCTCGAGCTGGACGTGGTCCACCTGCCTGCCGCAGAGGTGGTCGGCGCCGCCATCGAGGAGATGCGCGCGATGGCCGACGGCGCCGGCGTCACCCTGGTGGCGACGCCGATGGACAGCGTCGTTCTCGCCGACCGCGACAGGGTCGCGCAGACCCTGACGAACCTGCTCAGCAACGCGGTGAAGTTCTCCCCGGAGGGTGGGACCGTCACCGTGTCGGCCGGACCAGCCCGGTCCGAGCCGGATGGCGTGGACGCCGTGCTGTTCACCGTCACCGACCAGGGCGCGGGCATCGCGTCCGACAAGCTGGAGTCCGTCTTCGACCGGTTCGCCCAGGCGGACGCCTCCGACACCCGCGCCAAGGGCGGCACCGGTCTCGGCCTGCCCATCTGCCGCGCGATCGTCGAGCAGCACGGCGGACGGATCTGGGCCACCAGCAGCCCGGGACAGGGGACGACGTTCTCGTTCACGCTGCCCCCCGTCCCCGCCCCCAGTGCGGACATCACCACCGGGACACTGCCCACCGGGGCCATCCTCATCTGCGACGACGACCCGGACACGGTCGAGGTCCTGGCCGCCATGGTGGAGGCCCACGGGTACCGCACGCTGCGCGCCCACAGTGGCCCCGAAGCGCTGTCCCTGGCGGCTCGCCACACCCCCAGCGTCGTCCTGATGGACCTGCGGATGCCCGGGATGTCGGGGTGGGAGACCATCGCCGCCCTCGGCGCCGACCCTGCGACCACCGACATCCCCATCGTCATCCTCAGTGCCTTGGCCCCGGACGACATCGCCGTCCCGGCTGCCTCGTCCTGGTTGACCAAACCCATCGACCAGGGTGCCCTGATGGGCTCGCTCCGCCACGCCCTCGGGAAAGGGTCCACCACCAGCGTCGTCGTGGTCGAGGACGACGAGGCCCTCGGTGAGGTCCTGCTGGCCTTCTTCAGTGAGCAGGGCGTCCACGCCCGCGTCGCGCACACCGGAGCGCAGGCGCTGGCCATGATCCGCGCGGTCCCCCCCGACCTGTTGGTGCTCGACCTGGGACTGCCCGACATCGACGGCTACCAGGTCGTCGAAGAGCTGCGCCGTGACGAACGACTGCGGTCACTGCCGCTGCTGGTCTACACGGGCAGCCAGCTCGACGCCGCGGACCGGTCGCGGCTGCGGCTGGGCGAGACGCGGTTCGCCACGAAGGCCGAGGGCGGGCCCACCGACTTCGAAGACCAGGTGGTCAGCCTCCTGCGCACCATCACCGCCCCCACGCCCCTCTGACCGGCCAGCGCCACCCACGGACAGAAACGAAAGAAGACCAGACGGAAAAGCGTGTCTGGTCTTCTTTCGTTTGTGGAGCTGAGGGGATTCGAACCCCTGACCCCTTCCATGCCATGGAAGTGCGCTACCAACTGCGCCACAGCCCCGGATCTCCCGAGGGGGATGTCCCCCGGAGGGGACTGCGGAAGTTTACCCAGTGACCCACCTGTTTCACCAAATCGGCGGGTGGGCCGACGACCATGGACTCAGGCGTGGGCGTTCCACGCGGTCAGCTGCCACCCGATGCGGCTCTGCCTGAGCTCGGCCCAGTGGCAGTTGCCCATCGTCGCCAGGGCGTGGGTGGCCAGGTGCTGGTCGAGCCCGAGCAGGTCGGCGATGGCCGCCCGGCTCGAGACGCCGTGCGCCACCACGACGACGCACTCGTCGTCGCCGAGGCCGTCCAGCACCTCGCGCAGCGACTCCCCGGCACGAGCGCCGACCTCGGCCAACGTCTCGCCGTCGACGCCGCGACGGATGTCGGCACTGTCCATCTCGGCCAGCAGGTCGGCATACCGGGCGCGCACCTCGCTGGTGTGCAGCCCCTGCCACTGCCCGACGTGGATCTCGCGCCAGCGCGGGTCGAGGACCAGCGGCACCCCGGCCGCCTCGGCCACGTGCTGGGCCGTGACGGCCGCCCGCGCCAGGTCGGAGGCGATCACCCGGGTGGGCCGGTATGCCGCGATGGCCCGGCCCGCGGCGCGGGCCTGCGCCACCCCGAGGTCGGACAAGGGGGTGTCGAGCTGTCCCTGCCAGACGCCGCCGGCGTTGTGGTCGGTCTCGCCGTGGCGGACCAGCAGGACGCGCCGCGCAGCGGTCATGCGTCCCGGCGCTTGGGCACGCCGAGGTCGATCTCGGGACAGTCCTTCCAGAGCCGCTCGAGCTCGTAGAACTCGCGCTCCTCGTCGTGCTGGACGTGGACGACGATGTCGCCGAAGTCGAGCAGCACCCAACGGCCGTCCCGCTCGCCCTCGCGGCGGATCGGCTTGGCGCCCTTCTCGCGGAGCTGGTCCTCGACCTCGTCGACGATGGCGCCGACCTGTCGGTCGGTGCTCGCCGAGACGATGACGAAGACATCGGTCAGGGCGAGCTGCTCGCTGACGTCGATGCCGGCCACCGTGGTGGCGAGCTTGTCGTCTGCTGCTTTGGCGGCCGTCATGGCCAGGTCAAGGGATCGTTCGGTGGCGGGCACTGCTCTCCTACGTTCGTGCCGGTGCGCCGGCGGGTGAGCCGGCGGCATACAGGCGGTATTTGTTGACGTACTGGACGACGCCGTCCGGCACGAGGTACCAGACGGGTTCGGCGCGCTCGACGCGCGCCCGGCAGTCGGTGGAGCTGATCGCCATCGCGGGCACCTCCTGCAAGGTGACCCGGTCGGCCGGGAGGCCTGACTCCGACAGGACGTAGCCCGGTCGGGTGACCCCGATGAAGTGGGCCAGGTCGAACAGCTCGTCGGCGTCCTTCCACGACAGGATCTGGGCCAGCGCGTCGGCGCCGGTGATGAAGAACAGCTCGGCATCGGGCCGTTCGGTGCGCAGGTCGCGCAGGGTGTCGATCGTGTAGGTGGGTCCGGGGCGGTCGATGTCGACCCGGCTCACGGTGAAGCGGGGGTTGGAGGCGGTGGCGACGACGGTCATCAGGTAGCGGTGCTCGGCCGGGCTGACCTCGCGCTCGTCCTTCTGCCACGGCTGACCGGTGGGCACGAAGACGACCTCATCGAGCCCGAACCGGGTCTGGACTTCGGAGGCGGCCACGAGGTGACCGTGGTGGATCGGGTCGAACGTCCCGCCCATCACTCCGAGGCGCATGGTCAGTGGTGACTGCCCTGCGGGCCGGCGTGGGCGTCGTGGGCGTCGTGGTGGCCGGCCGCGGCGTGCGTGCCGTGGGCTCCCTGGCCGGTCGCGATCTTCGTCGCCACGCCTCGGAAGAACCACAGCACGCCCAGGAGGGCGAGGAACGAGAGCATGGCGATGGCCCCGATGGCATAGGGGGACATCGGCAGCTCGCGGGTGTGCTCCTCGGCGGCAGCGACCAGGGTGAAGGCAGACGACGACATGCCCCACAGCGTACCTGCCGCCAACCCCCTCCCCGCGACCATCGCCGTCGGGCCGCGCAAGCCCCCGCTGTCCACGGATGTTGTGCACAGGGGTGTGCACAACCTGTGCGTTGCGCACGCTCGGGTGTGGACAACGGTGTGGGAAACCAGTGGACAGAAAAAGGTGCGCGAAACCTATTGCGGCACAACGGATCGGGCCGTTAGAAATCTCCTACGCGCTCCGGTCGGAGGGTCGAAACGAGGAGACTCGGGACGGCCGCGAGACAGGGGCACAGGTCAACCGGATAACGGACGACCGCCTCGACCGGGTTCGCTCGGACGAGGTCCTCGAAGCCTTCGGGCGGACAGGTTCGCGGGCGACGCCGCGGAGGAACGCCGGGCCCGTTGACCAGATCGCATCGTCGTGGGGTGCACCGGTTCGCCGGAGCACACCAGGGCGCCACCGTCGCAGTGGCCACAACACCCCGTTCGCCGGGGGGCGTGGGCGATCGACCGGGGCAGCATCGTGGGGCGGTTCGCCGGCCCAAGGAGCTGCACCACACAGTGGGGGTCGCCGTCACCTCGGTGAGGACGAAGCCCGCTGGTGGGTCGTCAGGTCGCTTCGGTGACCGGACAGCCCGCACCCCGTGGCCGACAACAGACCCACCTCGGTGGGGAAACCGACACCACTCGTGGGAGCCGTGAACCACTTCGGTGGTGATCGACCCCCGCCCCGTGGGAAGTGCCGTCACCTCGGTGACGACAGGACCCGCACGTGGGAGACCAGGCCGCTTCGGCGGCACGGTTTCCCGCAGCGGACAGGGCACCACCTCGGTGGCGCCGGACTCCGCACCCGGCGATCCACCCAGCAGCTGGTTCTGCCAGCGGCCGGGAGGATCTCCACCGAGGGCCCCTCGAACTCATACTTCGAGGGGCCCTCACCCTTTGTGCGCGGGCTGACGCGCGCCCTGGATCCCGGCTGGGACCGCAGATCCCCGTAACCTTGGGGCATGCCCCCCGAGCTCAGCATCGTCATCCCCGTGTACAACGAGGAAGACGTCCTGCCCCTGCTCGCCGCACGGCTGCGACCCGTGGCGGACGGGCTCGGTGCCGCCTACGAGGTGATCACCGTGGACGACGGCAGCGACGACCTGTCGCCCGCGGTCCTACAGCGCCTCATGCGTGACTGGCCGCAGCTGCGGATCGTCCGGTTGCGCGCGAACGCCGGTCACCAGGCCGCGATCTCGGCCGGACTCGCGAGCGCCCGCGGCGACTACGTGGTCACCCTCGACGCCGACCTGCAGGACCCGCCCGAGGTGATCCCCGAGATGCTCACCCAGGCGCGCGCCCAGCGGGTCGACGTCGTCTACGGCGTGCGCTCCGACCGCTCCAGCGACTCGGCCTTCAAGCGGCTCAGCGCCAAGGCCTTCTACCGGCTGATCCGCGTGTTGTCGGGCACCCACGCCCAGGTCGACGCCGGCGACTACCGGCTGATGTCGCGGGCGACCGTCAACGCCATCAACTCGCTGCCGGAGCACCACCGCGTGCTGCGCTTCGTGGTCCCGGCCCTGGGGTTCCCCTCGAGCTCGGTCACCTACCGGCGCGACGAGCGCGCGGCCGGCAGCTCGAAGTACCCGCTGTCGAAGATGATCCGCCTGTCCCTCGACAGCGTGACCGGCTTCTCCACCGCTCCCCTGCGCGCCGCCACCTGGCTGGGCCTGCTCGGCGGCCTCGCGGCGCTGATCCTGCTCGCCTACGCACTGGTCGCCGCCTCACTGGGCCACACCCTGCCGGGGTGGACGTCCACGGTCGTGGCGGTCGCCGGCGTGGGTGCGGTCCAGCTGCTGTGTGTGGGGATCCTCGGCGAGTACGTCGGCCGGATGTACGCGCAGCTGCAGGCCCGCCCGACCTACTTCGTCGCCTACGACTCACTCACGGGGCCGGTCACCGCCGCGGACGAGCCCTCACCATCAGCGTCACCCCGGGCATAGCCCGCACCGGCAGGTAGCGCTCGACCGTCACGATCGCGCGCAGCCCCAGGTTCACGATGGGGTGCACGGTCTCCAGGTCGGAGCCACTCGCCTTGCGTCGCCGCAGCGCGACGACGGGACGCAGCAGCACGTTCCACGAGGTCATCGACGTGATCTCGAACCCGTTGCGCTCCAGCACCGCACGCAGCGTGGCGCGGGTGTAGCGGCGCACGTGGTCGACCGCCACGTCGTGGTCCGACCACAGCTTGGGGTCGGCCGGCACGGCGATGAGGAACATCCCGTCGGGACGCAGGGCCCGGCGCACCTCCGACACGGCGGTGTCGTGGTCGACGATGTGTTCGAGCACGTCGAACGCCACGACCAGGTCGAGGCTGTCGTCGGCGACGGGCAGCGCGGTGGCGTCCCCGCGCACCACGCAGAGGCCGCGCTCGGCGGCCACCTCGGCCCCGTCCGCTCCGTACTCGAGGGCGCTGACCGACCAACGGGCCCGGCGCAGCACGCGCGTGTTGCCCCCACCGGCCGCGCCGATGTCGAGCGCCGTGCCGGGGCGGAGCCCGTCGATCATCCGGCCCAACAGGTGGCGCCGCTCGCGGTACCACCAGTGGGCATCCTCGAGCGCGGCCAGCTTGCGGACCTCGGTGCCTTCCAAACTACGTGCCTTTCAAGCTACTCAGTGCCTTCCACGGGCGCTCATCCTGCCAGTTTCCCGCGGACCCGCATGACCAGCCCCCGGTATGCCGCGCAGCCGGGTCAGGCGCGCACCTGTCCGTCGCCCTCGACGATCCACTTCGTGGTGGTCAGCTCGGGGAGGGCCATCGGGCCCCGGGCGTGCAGCTTCTGGGTGGAGATGCCGATCTCGGCGCCGAACCCGAACTCCCCACCGTCGGTGAACCGGGTGGACGCGTTGACCATCACGGCGGCGGAGTCGACCTCGTTGGTGAAGCGCCGGGCGGCAGCGCGGTCCTCGGTCACGATCGCCTCGGTGTGCCCGGAGCTGTAGGTGCGGATGTGCTCGAGCGCGGCGTCGAGGTCGGGGACGACCCGGACGCTCATCTCGAGCGCGAGGTACTCGGTGCCGTAGTCCTGCTCCGTCGCGGCCTCGTGCGGCACGCCGGCGGCCTCTGCCGCGGCGCCGGAGGCGTCGTCGGTGTGCAGGGCCACCCCGGCGCCGGACAGCTCGGCGAGCACCTTGGGCAGGAAGTCCGCCGCGACGGCCTCGTGCACGAGCAAGGACTCGGCGGCGTTGCAGACGCTCGGGCGGTGGGTCTTGGCGTTGACCGTGATGGCGAGTGCCTTGTCGAGGTCGGCGGCCGCGTCGACGTAGACGTGGACGATGCCGATGCCGGTCTCGATCACCGGCACGGTCGACTCGGTGACGACGGTCTGGATCAGCCCGGCCCCACCTCTCGGGATGATCAGGTCGACCAGCCCGCGGGCGGTGAGGAGGGCGCGGACCGCGTCGCGGCCACCCTCGAGCAGCGTGATCGCGTCGGCGGGCAGGCCCTGGGCCTCCAGACCGGTGCGCATCACGTCGACCAGCGCGCGGTTGGTCGACTCCGCCGCCGAACCGCCTCGCAGGATGACGGCGTTCCCGGACTTCAGGCCGAGGCCGGCCGCGTCGACGGTGACGTTCGGGCGGGCCTCGTAGACCATGCCCACCACGCCCATCGGCACCCTGACCTGACGGATCTGGAGGCCGTTGGCCAGCGTCGAGCCACGCACCACCTCCCCCACCGGGTCGGGCAGCGCGGCGACGGCGCGCAGCGCCTGGGCCACGTCGGCGACCCGCTGCGGGTCGAGCGCCAACCGGTCGAGCAGACCCTGCGGCATACCGGACTCGCGTCCGCGCTCGACGTCGTCGCGGTTGGCGGCGACGATGCGGTCGGTGGCCGCGTCGAGGGCGTCGGCCAGCGCGAGCAGCGCGGCGTCCTTGTCGGCGCGGGACAGCAGCGCCAGGCGGCGCGAGGCCACCCGTGCGGCGCGCGCCGCGGTGGCCACCTGCTCGACGGCGGCGGGGTCGATCTCAGCCATGCTCCAAGGGTATGCCGCGCCGTGACCGGAAGCGGCGGGCTCCCACCTCGCGGACGACCACCCGGGACACCGCACCCTCGAGCTGCTATGCCGTGCCCCTCAGGGTGGGGCGCGGTCCACCCCGGCGCCGCACCCTGCCCCTCAGGGCGGGGCACGGCATAGCGCCCCGATCAGCACGTCGGGCGACCCTCGGCGGGTCGCTCGGTGGAGCAGCACTGGTTGAATGCGTGGGTGAGTATCCTGTCGATCCAGTCCTCGGTCGCGTACGGCCATGTCGGCAACAGCGCCGCCGTCTTCCCGCTCCAGCGCCTCGGGGTCGAGGTGTGGCCGGTGCACACGGTGCACTTCTCGAACCACACCGGGTACGGCGAGTGGCGCGGCCCGCTGCTGCCCGCCGACGACGTGCGCGCCGTGATCCGGGGCGTCGAGGAGCGCGGGGCGTTCCCGGGGGTGGACGCGGTGCTGTCGGGCTACCAGGGCGGCGAGGACATCGGCGATGTCATCCTCGATGCCGTCGCGAGGGTGAAGGCTGCGAACCCCGCCGCCATCTACGCCTGCGACCCGGTGATGGGCAACGCCAGGAGCGGCTGCTTCGTGCACCCGGCCATCCCGGTCCTCCTGCGCGAGCGCGTCGTGCCGGCCGCCGACCTCATCACGCCCAACCAGTTCGAGCTCGGCTTCCTCACCGGCACCGAGCCGCACACCGTCGAGGAGACCTTGGCGTCCGTCGAGCTGGTCAGGGCGATGGGGCCTTCGGTCGTCCTCGTGACCAGCGTCGAACGACCTGACGCGCCGGCTGACACGATCGAGATGATGGCTGTCACCGACGACGGCGCGTGGATCGTGCAGACGCCGCGGCTGCCCCTGAAGGCCAACGGCTCCGGAGACGTGACGGCAGCGTTGTTCACCGCCCACCTGCTCGCCACCGGCGACCCCGCGCTGGCCCTGGCCCGCACGGCGAGCAGCGTCTTCGACCTGTTGGCCACCACGCTGGAGTCGGGCGAGCGCGAGCTCCAGCTGGTCCAGTCGCAGGCCACCATCGCCGAGCCGCAGATGCAGTTCGAGGTCACCCGGCTGCCCTGAACCGCCGGGGCCTGGCACGCAACCTTTCGCCAGTGGCGAACGTCTCACCGGGTATGAGTCGGCACTCCCCCGCCCTCGTCGCCGTCCTGGCCGCCACGCTGCTGGCCGCCGCCTGCGGGTCGGTGGGCGGCCCCGGGACCGTGGGCTCACCCTCGCCGACCGTGAACCAGGGGGACAGGGCGCACCGCGCGGCCCTGATGCTCGACCGGTACGCCGACGCCCGGAAGGCCAGCGAGTCAGGCGCCCTGGACCTCGGCGACCAGCTGGAGCAGCAGGACGGCGACTGGGAGCCAGCCGTCGGCGAGAACAACAAGCTGGCCTGGCTGACCGGTCACCTCGTGCAGTTCGCCCCGCTGCCCGGCGCCCCCGGGCCCGGACGAGTGCTCGACGGGACCGTGGGAGGCGTCTCGACGAGCGTCAGCGGGGCCGGCGACGTCCTCGCCGCGATGACGGCTCGGCGCAGCGACTGCGGCGGGTGCACCGACCTGCGGGTCACGGGGGCGGTCCTGACCACGATGGACGTGCGGACCTCCGCAGGGACCGTCACCGTGCCGGCCTGGCGGTTCTCCCTGGAGGGCACCGAGGTGACCCTGCTCCGGGTGGCGGTGCCCGTGTCCGCTCTCGTCCAGACCCCACTGGACTGGACGCAGGCACCCGGGGACGGCGTGCCCGCGGAGTCGTTCGAGCTCGCCCAGGGCGGTCGCGCCCTGAGGGTGGTGTTCACCGGGGCACCGGACGAGCCGGGCGCGTGCGGCGCTGACTACCGCGGCCAGGCGTTCGAGTCGGACCAGGCCGTCGTCGTCGCGGTGCTCCAGGTCCCCCGCCAGCCCAGCGGCCAGGACATCGCCTGCGCGGCCATCGGTGCCGTGCGCACCATCGACGTGCCAATTCAGCGCATGCTCGGCGACCGAGCCGTGCTCAGCCTGGCCGACGGGCACCTGGTCGTGCAGGGTTCGGCGCGCACGATCGGGCCGCCCGCCCGCTGACCCGGGCCCGCGGCATACCTCGGGCGCCGGCTAGAGGATCACGAGGTCGTCGCGGTGGACGACCTCGCGCTCGTACTCCGGGCCCAGCTCCTTGGCGAGCTCACGCGTCGAGCGGCCCAGCATCCCCGGCAGCTCGGCGGAGGTGTAGTTGACGAGCCCGCGGCCGATCACCCGGCCGTCGGGCGCGCAGAGGTCGATCGGGTCGCCGTCGGAGAACGTCCCCTCGACGCCGGTGATCCCCGCCGGGAGCAGGGACGTCCGGCGCTCGGTCACCGCGCGGACGGCTCCCGGGTCGAGCAGCAGCCGGCCCATCGGGGTGGTCGCGTGCGCCAGCCACAGCTTGCGGGAGGTGCGCTTGGAGCCGGTCGGGACGAAGACCGTGCCGACGTCCTCCCCCGCGAGCGCCTGCTCGACCTGCTCGGCGCTGGTCAGCACCGTCGTGATGCCGGCGGCGTTGGCGATCGACGCCGCCTCGACCTTGGTGACCATGCCGCCGCTGCCGACGCTCGAGCCGGTGCCACCGATGACCAGGTCGTCGAGCCCGGCGCCCCCGACCACGGTGGGGACGCGCTTGCTGCCCGCCTTGGTCGGCGGCCCGTCGTACAGCGCGTCGACGTCGGTGAGCAGCACGAGGCCGTCGGCGTGCACGAGGTGGGCCACCAGCGACGCCAGCCGGTCGTTGTCGCCGAACCGGATCTCGTGCGTGGCCACGGTGTCGTTCTCGTTGACGATCGGGACGATCCCGAGCTCCAGCAGCCGGTCGAGGGTGCGGCGGGCGTTGGTGTAGTGCGAGCGGCGCGTCACGTCGTCGGCCGTGAGCAGCACCTGACCCACCGTGAGCCCGTGGGCACCGAAGGCGCGCTGGTAGGCCGCGACGAGGGCTCCCTGCCCCACGCTGGCGGCCGCCTGCTGCGTCGCGAGGTCCCACGGCCGCTTGGTCAGCCCCAGCGGTGCGATGCCCGCGGCGATGGCACCCGAGGACACCAGCACGACCTGCTGGCCGGCGTTCCGGCGCTTGGCGAGCACGTCGACGAGGGCGATGAGCCGCTGCTCGTCGAGCGCTCCTCCGCCGACGTCGGTCAGGCTGGAGGAGCCGATCTTGACCACCAGGCGCCGGGCGCGCGCCACGTCGCCCCGGCGGTCAACCCCGCTCATGCCGCCGCGCTCATTCCTCGGTGTCCTCGTCCTTCGCAGTGGCCCAGTGGCCGGCCCGCCGCTCGGCAGCCAGCTCGTCGCGGGCGACGGTCCGGGCGACCCGGCGCTCGGCATAGTCGGCCCGCTTGTCGTCACGGGTCGGGCGGGTGGCCTCGTCGAGGCGCAGGTCGGTGCCCCGGGCGCCGAGCAGCTCGGCGCCGGCCACCAGGGTGGGCTCCCAGTCGAAGACCACCGCGTTGTCCTTGGGCCCGATGAGCACGGTCGCCCCCGCGACGGCTCCGGCCTTGAAGAGCGCCTCCTCGATGCCGGCCCGGCCGAGCCGGTCGGCGAGGTAGCCGACGGCCTCGTCGTTGGAGAAGTCGGTCTGGCGGACCCAGCGGGTGGGACGCTCCCCCTCGATGCGGAACACCTCACCGTCGGCGGTGTTCTCGCGGATCACCGTGAAGCCCGAGTCGTCGACTGCCTTGGGGCGGATGACGATGCGCTGCGGGGTGGCGGCGGCGACCGCCTCGATCTCGGCGCGGGCCTCGGCGACGTGCCGGGCCATGGCGAAGGTCAGCTCGCGCAGCCCGGTGTGGGCCACCGCCGACACGACGAACACCTCGATGCCGCGCGCCTCGAGGTCGGGCTTGACCATCTCGGCCAGCTCGAGCGCGTCGGGGACGTCGGACTTGTTGAGCACGACGATGCGGGTGCGCTCGGCCAGCGGGCGGCCGCCGAGCGTCGCGTCGGGCACGTACTGCGCCAGCTCGCGCTCGATGACGTCGAGGTCGGTCATGGGGTCACGACCGGGCTCGAGCGTGGCGCAGTCGATGACGTGCACGAGCACCGAGCACCGCTCGACGTGGCGCAGGAACTCCAGGCCCAGGCCCTTGCCCTCGCTGGCGCCGGGGATCAGGCCGGGCACGTCGGCGATGGTGAACCGGCCCTCGCCGGCCTGCACCACTCCGAGGTTCGGCACCAGGGTGGTGAACGGGTAGTCGGCGATCTTCGGCCGCGCAGCGGACAGCACCGACACGAGCGAGGACTTGCCCGCAGAGGGGAAGCCGATCAGCGCGACGTCGGCCAGGGACTTGAGCTCGAGCACGATGTCGAGGGCGTCGCCGGGCTCGCCGAGCAGGGCGAAGCCGGGCGCCTTGCGGCGGGCCGACGAGAGCGCCTTGTTGCCGAGGCCTCCGCGGCCGCCGCGGGCGACGACGAACTCACCGTCGAGCCCGACGAGGTCCTTCAGCACCTCCCCGGACCCGTCCTTGACGACGGTGCCCTCGGGCACGGCCAGGACCAGGTCGCCGCCGTCGGCGCCGTTGCGCTCGTCACCGGCGCCGGGCTTGCCGTTGGTCGCCTTGCGGTGGGGGTGGTGGTGGTAGTCGAGCAGCGTCGTGACGTTCGGGTCGACCCGCAGGATGACGTTGCCACCCCGCCCGCCGTTGCCACCGTCGGGACCGCCGAGCGGCTTGAACTTCTCGCGCTTGACCGAGGCCACTCCGTGTCCGCCATCGCCGGCGGCGACGTGCAGCACGACGCGGTCGACGAACGTGGTCATGGGGGCTCCTCTGTGGTCTGGGTGGAAAGTCTAGGCGGGCCGTCACTCGGCCCCCTTTATCGGGTTTAGGGGGAAGGTTGCGCTTCACCCGAGAAGCGTTCTCGGGTGAAGCGCAACGAAGTCCCTAAACCCGATAAACGTGCAGGACGTGCGAAGGGGCGGGCCCGTATCGGGCCCGCCCCCTCCGGTGCGGTGCGTCACGTGGCCTGGCCACGCGGCATACCGAAAGTTTCTGATCTCCTGCTTCGCCCGGAAGTTCAGCTGGCGTCCGAGGTCTCCAGCGGGACGATGTTGACGACCTTGCGCCGACGCTTCGTGCCGAACTGGACGTTGCCCGCGACCAGCGCGAACAGCGTGTCATCGCCGCCACGGCCGACGCCGTCGCCGGGGTGGAAGTGCGTGCCGCGCTGGCGGACGAGGATCTCGCCCGCGTTGACGAGCTGGCCGCCGAAGCGCTTCACGCCGAGGAACTGTGCGTTCGAGTCGCGACCGTTGCGGGTCGAGGACGCACCCTTCTTGTGTGCCATGTCAGTACCTGCCTTCTCTGGGTCTCTGGTCCGAAACTCAGGCGTCGATCGAGGTGATCTTGACCTGGGTCAGGTGCTGACGGTGGCCCTGACGCTTGCGGTAGCCGGTCTTGTTCTTGTACTTCATGATCGTGATCTTGGGGCCCTTGGCGGCCTTGACCACCTCAGCCTTGACGGTGACCTTGGCGAGCTTGTCGGCATCGCTGGTCACGGTCGAGCCGTCGACGACGAGAAGGGGGGTCAGGTCGATGCTGTCGCCAGCCTTGCCGCTGACCTTGTCGATGATGAGGACATCGCCGACGGAAACCTTCTCCTGGCGACCACCAGCGCGAACAATCGCGTACACGTGGAACTCTCTTTCCTACTTCGGGCGGCACGCGCTCTCTGTCTGGACCGGCCGGCAGCTACCCGCGCCATGACCGAATCCCGAAGGAACGAGCACAGTTGCGGACGCCGGACGGTGGGCGCACCAAGGAACAAGATTACCGGGTGGAGGGCTTGCCGACCAAACCGGCGGTCGTGCGGCACACCAGCGGTCAACCCACCGGTATGCCGCACGGCTCAGGACTGCTCGGAGGCCGCCTCCGCGCCACCTGACGTGGCGTCCTCCCCGGCGACCGCACGAGGCGGGCCGGCGGGTGCCATGACCCGGCCCCGACGGCGCCGCTTGGGGGCGGCAGCGGCCGGCTCGGGCTCGGGGGCGGGCTCGGGGGCGGGCTCGGGCTCGGGGGTCGGCTCGGGCTCGGGCGTCGGCTCGGCGGTCTGCTCCTGCTCGGGGGTCTCCTCGGCCACGGACTCCGCCACGGCCTCGACCCCGAGCTCGGTGTCGGGCTGATGGGGCTGCTGCTGGTCGACGTCCTCGTGCACCTCGACGACCGGGGCGTCCTGGCCCGCGACGTCGTCGAAGTCGTGGTCGTGGTCGTGGTCGTGCTCGCCGTGCTCGCGGTGGAGGTCGTCGTCGTGGTGGTGGTCGGCAGACTTCAGTGCCGCGGCGTGGGCCGCTGCGGCGATCTGTGCCGGCGTCGGGCCGGAGTGCACCGGCTGGGGAGCCGGCTCGGGCGTCGTGCCGGTCGCACCGGAGCGGCCACGCCGACCGCGACCGCGGGCAGCCTGGCCGCCGGCACCGCCGTTGGCACCACTGTCACGACCGCTGTCACGACCACTGTCACGACTACTGTCACGACCACCGTCGCCACCGCCGGACGGCTTCTCGACGGGGTCGGCGTGCACGATGATCCCGCGTCCGCCGCAGTGCTCGCAGTTCTCGGAGAAGACCTCTATGAGACCGGAGCCGACCCGCTTGCGGGTCATCTGGACCAGGCCGAGCGAGGTCACCTCGGCGACCTGGTGCTTCGTGCGGTCCCGGCCCAGGCACTCGAGCAGGCGTCGCACGACGAGGTCACGGTTGCTCTCGAGCACCATGTCGATGAAGTCGATGACGATGATCCCGCCGATGTCGCGCAGCCGGAGCTGGCGGACGATCTCCTCGGCGGCCTCGATGTTGTTCTTGGTGACCGTCTCCTCGAGGTTGCCGCCGGACCCGACGAACTTGCCGGTGTTGACGTCGACGACCGTCATGGCCTCGGTGCGGTCGATCACCAGGGAGCCACCAGAGGGCAGCCAGACCTTGCGGTCCATCGCCTTGGCGATCTGCTCGTCCACCCGGTAGTGGGTGAACAGGTCCTCCTCGGAGGTCCACTTCTTCAGCCGCTCGGCGAGGTCGGGTGCGACGTCGCCGAGGTACTCGCTGACCTCTCCCCAGGCCTGGTCGCCGGCCACGACGAGCGAGGTGAAGTCCTCGTTGAACACGTCGCGGATGACCCGCACGGTCAGGTCGGGCTCACCGTGGACCAGGGACGGCGCACCGCCCTTGCCCTTGCTCTTGGAGTCGGCCTTGGCCTTGATCTTGTCCCAGGTCTTGGTGAGCCGCTCGACGTCGGCGCGCAGCTCCTCCTCGCTGGCCCCTTCGGCGGCGGTGCGCACGATGACGCCCGCACTGTCCGGGACGACCTCCTTGAGGATGCCCTTGAGGCGGCTGCGCTCGGTGTCGGGGAGCTTGCGGGAGATGCCGGTCATCGAGCCCTCGGGCACGTAGACCAGGTAGCGACCCGGGAGCGAGATCTGGCTGGTCAGGCGCGCGCCCTTGTGGCCGATCGGGTCCTTGGTGACCTGCACGAGGACCGTGTCGCCGGACTTCAGGGCGTTCTCGATCCGCTTGGGCTGGTTGTTCTCCAGGCCTGCAGCGTCCCAGTTGACCTCACCGGCGTAGAGGACGGCGTTGCGGCCCTTGCCGATGTCGACGAAGGCGGCCTCCATCGACGGGAGCACGTTCTGGACGCGACCGAGGTAGACGTTGCCGGCCATCGACGCGTTGGTCTCGCGCGAGACGTAGTGCTCGACGAGGACGTTGTCCTCGAGGACGCCGATCTGGGTGCGGCCCTCGCGCTCGCGGACGACCATCACCCGCTCGACGCTCTCGCGACGGGCCAGGAACTCGGCCTCGGTGATGATCGTGCGGCGACGACCGGCCTCGCGACCCTCGCGGCGACGCTGCTTCTTGGCCTCCAGGCGGGTCGAGCCCTTGACGCTCTGCGGCTCGTCGCGGCGCGACTCGC
The DNA here is from genome assembly GCF_056404295.1 of Pedococcus sp. P2_D7. Taxonomy (NCBI): domain Bacteria; kingdom Bacillati; phylum Actinomycetota; class Actinomycetes; order Micrococcales; family Intrasporangiaceae; genus Pedococcus; species Pedococcus sp. P2_D7. The sequence continues at coordinate 25,613 of NZ_JBFUEH010000008.1, read as the reverse complement.
GCACCCGCGTCACGGTGCCGGGCGGGTCGTCCCCCTCGGCGGAGGAACCACTGCGACGGCGGCGACGGCGACGGCGGCTCGACGAACCCTCTTCGCCGCCCTGGTCGTCGGACGCCTCGGCGTCCTCGGTGTCGGCGCCGGAGTCCTCGTCCTCGTCGGAGGACGCGGCGGCGTCGGCGTCGCCCTGACCGCGACCACGGCCGCGGCCCTTGCCCCCGCGGCGACGACGACGGCGACCGCCCTCGCCGCCACCGTCGGTGTCGTCGTCGCGGTTCTGGCTCGCGTCGTCCTGGTCGTCCTGGTCGGCCCGCTCGGTGGCTGCGGCGTCGTCGGCGTCGGCGGACTGGCTGGCGTCCGCCTGGGCGCCGCGTCCCCCGCGACCACGACGGCGCCGGGGCGCCGGGGTCTTGTCCTCGGTGCCGTGCGTGTCGGTCCCGACCTCCTCGCCGGGGGCGGTCTCGGCCTCCGCGGAGTCCGTGGTGTCGGCGGCGGGCACGGCGGCGACCTGCGGCGGGCCGGCCGCCTTGGTCGCAGCGCGACGGCGGGTCGGGCGGGCCGCAGCCGGGTCGGGCGCCTGGAACAGCACGCCGAAGCTGGGCACGGTGGCCGCGGTGGGCTGCCCGTCGGCGTCCAGCTCGACCTCGTCCTCGTCCTCAGCCTGCGTGGGCTCGCTGGCGGAGGGGTCGACGGCGGCGTCCACGTCGGCCGGCCCCGCGAGCAGCGCCGCGGCAGCGTCCTCGCTCGACTCGGCGTCGGGCTGGTCCGCGGGGGCGGCCTTGGTCGCCTTCGTGGCGGTGGCCTTCTTCGCGGTGGTCTTCTTCGCGGTCGCCTTCTTGGCGGTGGTCTTCTTCACGGCGGCCTTCTTGGCCGTCTTCGGAGCCGGGGCGTCCTCCTCGGCCGGCGCGGCCGACTCAGCGGTCGCGGGCTCAGTGGTCTCGGGCGCTGCGGTCGCTGCGGTAGCACCCTCGCCACCCTCGGCGGGGGCCACCGGCGCGGAGGCCTTCTTCGTGGCGCGGCGGGCGCGCTTGCGGGCGGGCGCCGGAGCGCTCTCGGCGCTCTCGGCCCCGGCAGCGCCCTCGGCGCTCTCGGTGGGAGCGTCCTGCGAGGAGGAGTCGGGGTTGAACAGGTCTTCCGTGGAGGCCATCCGTGGCGTCCTTCCGTCACCCACGGGCGAAGGCCACACCGAGAGTCCGGATCGGACTCTCCCCTCGGCCACGTGGTGCGCGGTGTTGCTCGTGTCGGCGGCGGGTGCCGTCGGCACGGAAGTCGGTTGGGCTACGCCTGTCGAGGCTCGCGCAGGTCGCGCGGCACCAGGTCAAGCGCCGTCGTCGTCCTTGTCGGCAGCCAGTGGATCAGCCACCCCAGCGGTTGCGGGTCGCAGCGGGCCTTGCGCCAGTCGGGTCACCAGGGGTGGTGTCGGTGGCGCCAGCTCCGTGGCTGCTCGCAGCGCGGTCAGGACGTCGTCGGGGCGTACGGCCGGTGTGGTGTGCCGTACAACCACCCGAAGTATCGCACAGTCGGGCCGCTCCGACGGCTCGGTGGCCATCGACACGACGGCGGACCGCACGTCGAACGTCTTGGGTCCGGTCTTGAAGGTCCTGGTCACCTCGACCCGGTCGAGCGAGAGCAGCTGGTCGGCAGCGGCCTGGAGCTGCTCGGCGGTGACCCCCGGGAAGTCCATCACCCAGTCGCTGCCCTGGAGGCGGTCGGCCAGCGCGCCCGGGGCGGCCTCGACGACCTCGAGCACGTCGAGCCCCTCGGGGAGCGCCTCGTCCAGAGCCCGGCGCACCGACTCCGGGTCGACCCGCTCGGTCACCGAGATCTCGAAGTACTCCGCCTCGCTCGCGGTCCCGGTCGGCGCCGCGTTGGCGTAGCTGATCTTGGGGTGCGGGTGGAACCCGGCCGAGAACGCCATCGGCACACCGGCCCGGCGCAGGGCACGTTCGAGGGCACGCTGGAAGTCCCGCGTCGACGAGAACCGCAGCCGACCGCGCTTGGCGTACCGGATCCGCAGCTTCTGCACGGCCAGCGCGGGTGGGGGTCCTTCGGGTACGCGTTGCCGGGCCATGGTGGCAGCCTAGGCACTCCCGCGCGAGTGGCTCCAACGGGCCATGGCGGGCCGACGCGGAAGGTGCCACGGTGAGGTCGTGGCAGCGGGCGACCTCCTGCGCGACGTCGTGGAACGCACGGTGGTCTCGGACCACGTGGGCAAGTCCGGAGCGGGCCTGGAGCGGGTCCGGCTCCGGGACGGGCGTGCGCTCGTGGTCAAGCGGGTCGACCCGCAGCACGACGTGACCCTGGCCATGACCGGTGGTGGGCCATCGAGGGAGTACCTCCTCTGGCGCGACGGCGTCCTCGACCAGCTGCCCCCCGGCGTCGGCCACGCCGTGCTGGACGGGTGGGTCGAGGGCGACAGCACCGTGCTCGTGCTTCGCGACCTCGGCGACCGCGTCCTGAGCTGGGCGGACCGGCTCTCGGCCGAGCAGGCCGCCCGGACGATGACGGCGGTCGCCACGCTCCACCGCACCTTCCTCGGTCAGGCACCGCCCGGCCTGGCTCCGTTGGACCTCGTCGTGACGCTGTTCACGCCGCGTCGGATCCGGGCGGCCCAGGTCGACCAGGTCGAGCTCATGCGGCTGGCGCTGCGCGGGTGGGAGCTGTTCGCGGACGCCGTCCCCGCCGACGTCGCCGAGCCGGTGCTCGGGCTGCTCGACGACCCCGAGCCGCTCGTCACGGCGCTGCACCGTGCGCCGGCGACGCTGGCCCACGGCGACCTCGCCACCGTCAACATGGCGTTCGAGGGTGACGACCTCGTCCTCCTCGACTGGGCGATGGCGACGGAGGGACCAGGAGCCCTCGACGTCGCCAGGTTCGTGGCGGGGTGCTCCTCGGTGGTCGACGCGACGAGGGAGGACCTGATCGGTTGGTACCGGGCGGCGGCCGGCCCTGCGTGCGACGACCGCACCATGCACCTCGGACTGCTGTCGGCGATGGTCTGGCTGGGGTGGAACAAGGCGCTCGACGCGGTCGAGCACCCGGATCCGGCGATCCGGGCCCGGGAGAGGACGGACCTCGACTGGTGGGTGGACGCCACCCGAACGGCACTGGAGAGCGGAGCGATCTGATGGACCTCAACACGCTGTACCACCGCACGGTCGAGCGCTGGGCCGACGTCGTCGTCGCCGTCCGGGACGACCAGTGGCAGTCCCCCACCCCCTGCAGCGAGTGGAGCGTCCGAGACCTGGTGAACCACGTGACGTCGGAGGACCTGTGGACGGCCGCCCTCCTGGAGGGTCGGACCATCGAGGAGGTGGGCTCCAGCCTGGACGGCGACCTGCTCGGCGACGAACCCATCGCCAGGTCGATCGACGCGGCGAAGGCAGCCACGACCTCCGTGGCGGATCGGCTGCCCCGGGGTGGCACGGTGCCGCTCTCGTTCGGCGACACCGACGTGTCCGAGTACGTGTGGCAGCTCGCGGCCGACCACCTCATCCACTCCTGGGACCTGTCGGCCGCCACCGGGACCGACCGGCGCCTGGACCCGGCCCTCATGGCGGGCGTGGCGGGGTGGTTCACCGACCGCGAGGAGCTGTACCGCGACTCGGGGGCGGTGGCCGCCCGAGCCCTCTCGCACGGCGGACCCCAGGGCGACCTGCTCGCCACCTTCGGTCGCGACTCGGAGTGGGGCCCGAACCACGCCTGCGCCGCGCGATTCCTGCGCGCCTTCGGGAGCGGCGACATGGACGCGGCCCTGCTCGAGATGACGCCCGACTGCGTGTTCGAGGCGACCGGGCCGGCGCCCGACGGGGTCCGCCACGAAGGAGCCGGTGCGGCCCACGCCGTGTGGACCCAGATGTTCGCCGAGACCACCAACCCGCTCTTCTCCACCGAGGAGCAGTTCGTCGCGGGCGACCGGGCCGTGGTCCGGTGGTCCTACAGCTGGACCGACGACCAGGGCGCCCCGGGACACATCCGCGGGGTGGACGTCATCAGGTTCCGGGACGGGCTCATCTGCGAGAAGCTCTCCTACGTCAAGGGCTGAGCAGCACCGGCCCAGACCCCCACCTACGGAATCCGCAGTCGGGTGCGGCCGGCCACCTCCCGGTCCTAGCGTGTCCCCCATGGCAGACCTCGACCGCGCCCGGCTGGCCACGCTCCTCGACGGCGAGCAGGCGGCATACACCGCACGGCACCCACGCAGCCGCGCCCTCTTCGAGGAGGCGGGCAACCTGTTCGGGCGGGTGCCGATGACGTGGATGAACATGTGGTCCGGCGGCTTCCCCCTCTACCTCGACCGGGCCTCGGGCAACCGCGTGACCGACGTCGACGGCCACACCTACGTCGACTTCGCGCTCGGCGACACCGGCGCGATGGCGGGGCACTCCCCCGCCGCGACCGTGGCCGCCGTGCAGCAGCGTGCCGGCGAGCTCGGTGGGATCACGACCATGCTCCCGACCGCTGACGCCCAGTGGGTGGGCGCCGAGCTCGAGCGACGGTTCGGTATGCCGTTGTGGAGCTTCACGCTGTCGGCCACCGACGCGAACCGGTGGGCCATCCGGCTGGCCAGGCTCGCGACCGGCCGGCCCAAGGTCCTCGTCTTCGCCTACTGCTACCACGGGTCCGTGGACGAGGCGTTCGCGCTGGCCGGTCCGGACGGCAAGGCCCAGAGCCGTCCCGGCAACGTCGCGCCCCCGGTCGACCTCGACCTCACCACCCGCGTCGCGACGTGGAACGACCTCGCCTCGGTCGAGGCCGCCCTGGCCCACGGCGACGTGGCGGCGGTGCTCACCGAGCCGGCCCTGACCAACATCGGGATCGTCCTGCCCGAGCCAGGGTTCCTCGAGGGCGTGCGTGCGCTGGCCACGGAGTACGGCTCGCTGCTCATGGTCGACGAGACCCACACCTTCTCGGCGGGCTGGGGCGGCGCGACGACCGAATGGGCCCTGGAGCCGGACGTCCTGGTCATCGGCAAGTCCATCGGTGGTGGGATCCCGTGCGGCGCCTACGGGTTGTCGCGAGAGGTCGCGCAGGCGGTCACCCGACACACCGACGCGGGCGACGCCGACATCGTCGACGTGGGCGGCGTCGGCGGGACCCTCGCCGGCAACGCCCTCTCGACCGCTGCCATGCGGGCCACCCTCGGCGAGGTGCTGACGCCCGACGCCTTCGCGCACATGACCGAGCTCGCGACCGCCTTCACCACAGGCGTCCAGCAGACCCTCGACGAGCTCGACGTCCCGTGGTCGATCAGCCGGCTCGGCGCCCGGGCGGAGTACCGCTTCGCCTGTCCGGCGCCGCGCTCCGGCGAGGAGTCCGCGGCGGCGGCCGACGACGCCCTCGACGCCTACCTGCACCTCGCGATGGCCAACCGGGGCATCCTCATGACGCCGTTCCACAACATGGCGTTGATGTGCCCGGAGACCTCGCGGGACGACGTCGACCTGCACACGCGGGTCTTCCGCGAGGTCGTCGGCGCCCTCTTCGACTGACCGCTCAGCGCAGGGCCCGGTTTGTCCGGTGACGGTGCCCGGCGCCCGGCGTAACTTCGGGAGTCGGACCACTTCGCTGGGAAGCGGCCCCTGCGAGAGAAGCGGAGGGTATGCGGTGTTCATCCAGATCATCCAGGGAAAGTGCCGGGACGCGGACCGAATGCACCGGCTGACCGACGAGTGGCGCGAGCAGCTGGGACCGACGGCCGAGGGCTGGCTGGGTGGGACCTACGGCATCACCGACGACAGTGAGTTCGTGGGTGTGGTGCGGTTCGAGAGCCGCGAGGCCGCCGCCAGGAACTCCACCAGGCCCGAGCAGGGTGAGTGGTTCACCAAGATGCAGGAGTGCTTCGACGGCGACGTCATGTTCCACGACTGCGACAACGCGCAGATGTTCCTCGACGGTGGGTCCGACGACGCGGGCTTCGTGCAGGTCATGCAGGGCCGGCTCAGCGACCCCGAGCGGTTCCGGCGCTTCATGGACCAGCCGATGGACATGCTCCAGGAGCAGCGGCCCGAGATCATCGGCGGCACCATCGCCATCGACGAGGACGGCTTCTTCACCGAGACGATCGCGTTCCGGAGCGAGGCCGAGGCACGGATGGGCGAGCAGAAGGAGATGCCCGAGGAGAGTCGTCGCGAGTTCGAGTCCGAGATGGCCCAGGTCAGCGACATGCGCTACCTCGACCTGCACCAGCCCTGGTTCGCGAGCCGGATGGGCTAGCTCCGACCACCCGTTCGGGTGGAAACGTAGGCCGCCCGCTCAGCCCTGGCGCGAAGCCTGGGCGAGCGGGCGGCATACCCCAGCCCTCTCCGCACGAGCGGCTGGGGGGTGGCACCAGCAGGCGGGTGAAGGGGACCCGACCACTGGTGCGCGGCGGTCTGGAGGAGGCGACCGCGGCCACTCACATTGGACAACGCGGCGGGGTCATCCTCCGATGACAAATGTCACCGGTTCCATGTGAGTTCCCTGGGAGTGGAGCACCGACGGGCGGGTGAAGGGACCCACCCGCCGGTGCACGGCGGTCAGGAGGAAGCGACCGCGTCAAGCCACGCCTGCCCGTTGGGGACACCGACGCCGGTGACATCGTCGTACCCGGGGCGGACGTGGATGGTCAGGGCGGCATCGCTGTCGAAGGTCCGCTCGCTGTAGACGTAGCCCGCCGAGGCGTCCACGCCGTTCACGTAGTCGGACCGGACGTCACCGGGGTAGGCGGCGAGGTCGGTCTTGGTGATGTCGATGCTCGAGCTGCGAGCGCCGTAGAGCACCGGGTTGGCCAGCCCGAACTCGTGTCCGGCCTTCTGCTCGGCCAGCGCGAACATGCCCGCGTAGAGCGGAGAGGCGAGCGAGGTGCCGCCGATCCGGTACTCGGAGTAGTGCTGCGAGCCGTCCGGGAAGGTCTGGGTCTCCCCGACGAGCATGCCCGTGTTGGGGTCACCGAGCGCCGCGACGTCGGGCACCGCACGCATCGCGCCGCCACCGTAGGTCTGCGAGATGGCGCCGGGCACGACACCCGCCTGGTAGGACGGCTGCGCGAACAGTCGCGAGGTGCCACCGCCGCTTCCGTAGAGGAAGGCGGGGGTGTTCCAGGTGGTCGTGGCCTTGTTCAGCGTGCCCTTGGCGGTCTCCCACCCGAGCTCGAAGACGCGGCCGTTCGACTGGGAGACACCAGCGCTGGTGCCACCGACTGCCGTGACATAGGGGCTCGAGGCCGGCCAGTCCGGCGTCGGGGTCGCGCCCGCGACAGCGCCGGTCTCGTCGGCGCTGTCACCCGAGGAGAAGAACAGCGTGATGCCCTCGGCGGCGGCCTGGAGCTGGGTGTCCAGCGACGGCTTGATGGTGCCGGCCGGGAGGGCCTCACCGCCGTAGCCGTAGGAGTTGCTGACGATGTCGGCCAGGTGCTGGTCGACCACCTTGTTCATGATCGCGTCGAGGTCGCGGTAGTTGTTCGGGGCACCGATGTACGTGATGTCCGCCCCCGGGGCCATCGTGTGGACGGCCTCGACGTCGAGGGTCTCCTCACCGGCCCAGCCCTGCGGGTCCTGCTTCGGGTTCTCCGGGCGGTTGTAGGTGCCCGGTGCCACGACCTGGGTGAAGTGTCCGTTGAGCGACGGAAGGCCGTGTGCCGCGGAGTAGGTGTTCGCGTCCTGCAGGATCGTGGGCGAGGCGTAGGCGTCGATGACGCCGACGGTGACGCCGCGTCCGTCGTTGCCCGAGCCGATCGCCCCGGTCATGCCGTAGAGGCCCTGGAGCTGCGCCCCGGCATACCCCTTGGGCGCGAAGGCGCTCGGCGAGGACGGCAGCGGGGTGCCATCGGGGGTGGGGGTGTTCTGCACCGTCTTCTGGCCCCAGTAGTCGCTGGTCGGCTGGGCGTTGCGGAACAGCGCCGGGCCGGGGGTCACCTTGTCCTGGCGGGCCAGGGTCTGCGACTCGTCGAGCCCGACCACGCCCTCCACTGCGGTGAGGGACGCGGGCACCTTGAGCGCGGTGGTGTTGCCCCGCACCGTCTTGCCCTCGGTCCGGTACTCCGCGAAGGACGTGTCGAACGCCTTGGCTGCCTGGGCGAGCGTCCCCGTGGCCTCGACGTACTTGTGGTTGGCCGGGAGTGCTCCGACGGTGAAGCCCTGGGTCTTGAGCCAGGACGAGACGGTGTCGACATCGGCCTGGGCGGGCGAGAACCTGGCGCGGAACTGCGCCGGGGTCAGGAACTTCTGGTAGCTGGCGCTGCCGGGGGTCGAGACCGAGCTGGCGTATGCCGCGGCGGCGTCACCACCCCGGTAGTTGAGGTACACGCGGAACGTGACCTGCTGGGTGGCGTCGGTGGACGCGGCACGGTTCTTCGCGACGGCCCACGACGGGACGCTGCCGGGCAGGGCGTGGGGCCCGGCAGGGGCGGCCAGCGCGGAGCCGGCCGATGCTGCGGTGACCAGGGCTGCTGCACCGAGGGCGGCGCAGGTGGATCTCGACAGACGGGACATGAAACCTCCGGGACGGGGTGGCCGGGCCGGCCGGGTCTCGGCCGCCCACGGGTGGAGCCGTTTCATTCGACACCGGGGTCTCGGCCCGACCCGATGACAAATGTCACCGGTTTGATGGGAGTTCCCTGAGAGTCGGCCAGGGCGATCTTGCGGCACAGAGGTCCACGGGCAACGCAATCTCTTACTGAAACAACCACTTTGGGCACTTCCTCCTGCGTCATATGGCGGTCACGCACACACCCCGAGGCACCTAGCGTGGGACCCGGCACCCGACGACCGTGCCCGACGACCCCACCGCCCTCGGACCCCCTTCTCGCCTTCTGGGGGGCTCCCCCGACGACGGAGCCGCGGTCCACACCGCCGACGCGATGTCCTGCCCCAGCCCCATCCGGCTGGGGTTCATCAGGAATGGAGGAGTCATGGCGCTACGCATGACCGTCGCACGGGACGGACGCAGGAGCACACGCAGGACGCGCCTGAAGGCGGTCCTCGCCATCACCGGCCTGGTCGTCGCGGGAGCAGTGGCCCTCCCGCAGGTGGCGTATGCCGCCGACGGGCCGTTCACCATCGACGGCACCATCCCCGATCCCAACACCACCGAGCTCCCCGACCCGTTCGGCAACGTCAAGGAGCTCGGACCCAAGAACTCCAACGTCACGAAGATCGGGGTCATCCACGGCGCAGCACTGCCGATGCTCGACACGACCAACCCCAACGGACAGGTCGACCTGCGTCGTGCGTGGCTGGACACCGAGCGTGACACCGGCACGCAGCACGACTGGCTGTACTTCGCGTGGGAGCGCGATGCCAACAGTGGCAGCGGCTTCATCGCCTACGAGTTCATGCAGAACGCCGCTCCCGCGGGCTGCGCCTACGACACCGCCACCGATGCGCAGCTCATCGCCGCCTGCAACCCGTGGGCGAACCGCAAGGCCGGCGACTTCATGATCCTGTGGGACCAGCAGGGCGGCAGCAAGGACCTGTTCCTGCGCACCTGGTCGGGCACCTCGCCCAACCTCGTCCTGAGCGCCCCGAGCCAGCTCAACGCCGCCGTGTCCCAGGCGGAGTACAGCGCCGACGGGTTCCGCGGCGAGGCTGCGGTCGACCTGACCGCGACCATCTTCGGCGGCAGCACCGCCTGCAAGGTGTTCGCCAACACCATCCCGAGCACGGTGACCGGCAACTCCGACACGGCCGACTACAAGGACACCATCCTCAAGAACGCGCCGCCGATCACCAACTGCAGCTCCACCACCGTCACCACCCCGAAGCAGGGCGATGGCACCGCCATTCCGGCCGGTGGCCTGTCGATCGGCTCCGGTGTCGTGTCCGTCAAGGACTCCGCGCTGGTCAGCCTCACCGGTGGTACCTCCACCCCAGCGGGCTCTGTCGCGTTCTCCCTGTGCAAGGTCGACTCGCCAGGACTGTGCACCTCCGGCGGGACCTCGGTCGGCTCGACGAACCTGACGGGTGCGGCCTATCCCGTGACCGTCGTGTCGCCGATCGCCTACGTGACCTCGGCAGGCCGGTACTGCTGGCGCGCCGTCTTCAGCGGTGACACGGCCAACGGCATCCCCGGGTCGTCCGACTCCTCGGCGGGTGAGTGCTTCACCGTCAACCCGGTGACACCCACCCTGGCGACCACGGCCAGTGCGAGCGTGATCCTCGGTGGCTCGGTCAGTGACAGCGCCACGCTGAGCGGCCTGGCCACCCAGCCGGCCAACCCGGTCATCAACCTGACCGGCACCGGCGGCGCGGCTGCCGGCGGAACGGTGACGTTCACCCTCTTCGGGCCGGCCAACTGCACCACGGTGGCCTACACCTCGGCTGCCGTGACCGTCTCCGGCAACGGGTCGTACTCGACCCCGACACCTCAGTTCGTCCCGACGGCGCCCGGGACCTACCACTGGGCGGCCTCGTACAGCGGCAACCTGCCCAACAACAACGCCACGACGCACAACACCGCGTGTGACGACACCAACGAGGACGTCGTCGTGACGACCGTGCCCTCGTCGCTGACCAGTGCGCAGACCTGGGTGCCGAGTGACTCGGTGACCGTGTCCGCCACCGGTGGCGGCGCCATGGCCGGGACGGTGTCGTTCGAGTTCTTCACCAACGGCACGTGCAACGGCACGAGCGCCTTCTCGACGACGAAGGCCGTCGCCGGCGCCTCGCCGCAGACCGTCCTGTCGGGCAACGCCCCGGCGCAGACGGCCTCCGGGTCGTTCTCGTGGCGGGTCAGCTACGACAGCACCAACCAGGGGCAGCGGGACATCCCCGCCAGCTGCCACGAGACGTCGAGCCTGACCGTCGCCAACGGCGGGACGATCTCGAGCCCGTGACGTACTGAACGCACTGGTGGGCCCGGCCGCCCSGCGGCCGGGCCCACCACTGCGTCCGGTTCCGGGAAATCACCCAAAGGCATGACGTCATGCCCGGGCAGGGCGAGCACCCTTGAGACGGAGTGCACGCGCTGAAGGGGCACGGGCAATCCGACGCGGTCGTGACCGCGGCCGTGAACCGCGCCCTGAGGAGCACCCATGTCTGGGAAGTCAATGCTGCGACGGCTCGTTCTGGCCGTCATCTCCGTCACCGTCCTCACCATCCCCTTTGCCGTGGGCTCGAATGCCTCGGCGGCGGCCCCCAGCCCCGCCACGTGGCACGTGCGCGTCGGCGCCGAGACCCCCGACATGGCCGTCACCGCGATGGCCTTCCTGCCCAAGGACATCTGGGTCGACGCCGGCGACACCGTGCACTGGACGTCGAACAGTGCGGAGCCGCACACCGTGACCTTGCTCGCGCCCGGGACGGCGCTCCCCGAGTTCAACCCGTTCGACCCCTCCCAAACCGCGGCCCAGGGATCGTCGGCCTACGACGGCACCGCCTACGCCAACTCCGGCATCATGGCCACGCAGCCGATCTTCGTCTTCACGGACCCAGCCACCGCCTATGACCTGACCTTCACGACCACCGGCGACTTCACGTACTACTGCCTCCTGCACGGCCTGATGATGACGGGCACCGTGCACGTCCGTGCGGCTGGGACCGCCTACCCCTACACCCAGCAGGACTACGACCGGGTCGGCACACAGCAGGCCAACGCCGCGATCAACCGCGGACGGGACGCCTGGCGCGAGGCCACCCAAACCCATGCCACGACCGGCTCGCGCGTGCTGGTCGGCATCGACGGAGAAGGCTTCGGGGTCTCGCGGTTCGTCCGCGACCGGCTCGTGGTGCACGTGGGAGACACGGTGTCGTTCTCCGTGGCCGGGCCGGGCGCACCGCACACGGTGACCTTCGGGCAGGAGCCTCCGGGGCTGGCGATCCTGGCACCCTCCGGTGACCCGACCCACTTCGCCGGCGGGGACCTCAACAGTGGGGTGCTCGCTCCTGGCGCGCCGTTCGACGTCACCTTCACCACGGTGGGCAGGTTCCACTACATCTGCGCCATCCACGACGACATGGGCATGGTCGGGGACGTCGTCGTCGTTCCCTGACCCGCGCCGAGGGTGAGCCCACCCGACTCGCGCAGCTGGGCTCGCCCTCGACGACCCCTGCGATCCGTCCATCGACGGACCCCAGGCGCGGCGGAGGTGTCACCCGCGAGGTCGGCTCAGTGGGCGTGCGCCTCGGCCATCGCCGCACGCCCTGAGCCCAGAACGGTCAGCGGCAGCAGGGTCTTGCCAGTGGGCCCGACCTCGATGTCGGTGCCCATCTGGGGGCAGACACCACAGTCGAAGCAGGGCGTCCAGCGGCAGTCGTCGACCTCGGTCTCGTCGAGGGCGTCCTGCCAGTCGGCCCACAGCCACTCCTTGTCGAGACCGGAGTCGATGTGGTCCCAGGGCAGCACCTCGGTCTCGCCGCGCTCGCGCGTGGTGTACCAGGCGACGTCGACGGGCAGGTCGGCCAGCGCGGTCTCGGCAGCGGTCATCCACCGCTCGAACGAGAAGTGCTCGCTCCAGCCGTCGAACCGCCCGCCGTCACGCCAGACCTGCTCGATCACCCGGCCGACGCGACGGTCACCGCGCGACAGCAGTCCTTCGACGATGCCGGGCTTGCCGTCGTGGTAGCGAAACCCGATCGAGCTGCCGTAGCGACGGTCGGACCTGATCGCGTCGCGCAGCTTGGCAAGCCGGGCGTCGGTCTCCTCGTCGCCGAGCTGCGCGCACCACTGGAAGGGCGTGTGCGGCTTCGGGACGAACCCACCGATCGAGACGGTGCACCGGATGTCGCGGCGACCCGAGACCTGGCGGCCGGTCTCGATGACCTTCTTGGCGAGCTCGGCGATCTGGAGCACGTCCTCGTCGGTCTCGGTCGGGAGGCCGCACATGAAGTAGAGCTTGACCTGGCGCCAGCCCGCTCCGTACGCCGCGGAGACGGTCTTGATGAGGTCTTCCTCGGTCACCATCTTGTTGATGACCTTGCGGATCCGCTCGCTGCCGCCCTCGGGGGCGAAGGTCAGGCCGGAGCGCCGGCCGTTGCGGGTCAGCTCGTTGGCGAGGTCGATGTTGAACGCGTCGACGCGGGTGGACGGCAGCGACAGCCCGGTCTGGGTGCCGTCGTAGCGGTCGGCCAGTCCCTTGGCGATCTCGGCGATCTCGGAGTGGTCGGCGGACGACAGCGACAGCAGGCCGACCTCCTCGAACCCGGTCGCGGCCAGGCCCCGCTCGACCATCTCGCCGATCCCGGTGATGGAGCGCTCGCGCACCGGACGGGTGATCATGCCCGCCTGGCAGAACCGGCAGCCGCGGGTGCAGCCGCGGAAGATCTCGACCGACATCCGCTCGTGCACCGACTCGGCCAGCGGCACCAGCGGCTGCTTGGGGTACGGCCACGCGTCGAGGTCCATGACGGTGTGCTTCGACACCCGCCACGGCACGCCGTGGGCGTCGGGCTTCGGCGCGACCCGCTGGATCCGCCCGTCCGGTAGGTAGGACACGTCGTAGAGCGACGGCACGTAGACCCCGCCCGTGCGCGCCAGGCGCAGGAGCAGCTCGTGCCGGCCACCCGGCATACCCTCGGTTTTCCAGGCGCCGATGTGGTCGGTCACGGCCAGCACGGCTTCCTCACCGTCGCCCACGATCGCGGCATCGACGAAGTCGGCGACCGGCTCGGGGTTGAACGCGGCGTGGCCCCCGGCGACGACGATCGGGTCGTCGTCGGTGCGGTCGACCGCGTGCAGCGGGATGCCAGCGAGGTCGAGGGCGGTGAGCATGTTGGTGTAGCCCAGCTCGGTCGAGAACGACAGGCCGAGCACGTCGAAGTCACGGATCGAGCGGTGGGCGTCGACGGTGAACTGCGGCACGCCGGACTCGCGCATCAGCGCCTCGAGGTCGGGCCAGACCGCATAGGTCCGCTCGGCCAGCGCATCGGGGCGCTCGTTGAGCACTTCGTAGAGGATCATCACGCCCTGGTTGGGCACGCCGACCTCGTAGGCGTCGGGGTACATCAGCGCCCAGCGGGTGGTGAGCTCCTGACCCTGCGGGCCGTGGCCACCGCAGTTCCAGTCCTTGACCGTGGAGTTCAGCTCGCCCCCGACGTACTGGATCGGCTTGCTGACCTGCTCGAGCAACGGCTCGAGCAGCGGGAAGACGGAGGTGCCGGGGGTGGAGTCCATGATGGGACAAGGGTAACGGCGGCACCGCTGAGCACCGAAAACGAGCTGTCCCACGGTCGGGGTGCGGGCTCCCACGCTTCTCCCAGCATCGGTTCCTAGCATCGCGCGGGTGTCTCGTCACCGGGTGCCGCCCACGGTCGTGGCCGGCGGAGTCGCCGTCGCGGCGGTGGTCGTCGCCCTCGCGGCGGTGGTCGGCGTGGTGGGGTGGCGAGCGCCCAGCGGTGCGGCACCGCGGTCGATCCACTCGGCACGCCCCAGCAGCCCCGCGCGCCCCAGCAACCCCGCACGCCCCCCCAGCTCCGCAGCGCCCACGCAGAAGGCGACGTCGTCCATCCCTAGCCCCCTCTCCGTCGTGGGGGTCGGCGACTCGGTGACCGCCGGGTCGAACTGCGACTGCGCACCCTTCATGGAGCGGTTCGCCGACCTGCTCTCGGCCCGCGACGGTCGGGCCGCGACGGCGACCAACCTGGGCACCCCCGGCCTGACGACCGGCTCGCTCGCCACCCAGCTGGCGCAGCCCGGACCGGCCAGGTCGGTGGCGAGCGCCGACACGGTGGTGGTCACGATTGGCGCCAACGACCTCGTGCCGCTCGAGGACCGGTGGGAGGGGGCCGGCTGCGGCACCGCCTGTGTGGCCCCCGCCGTGGCGTCGATGGCCCGAGGGCTCGCCGGCGACCTGGCCAGGATCAAGGCGCTCGGGTCGGCCGGCCAGAGGGTCGAGGTGACGACCTACTGGAACGTGTTCGAGGACGGTGACGTCGCCGATCGGCAGCGAGGTGCGGGCTTCGCCGACTGGAGCGACGGCGTGACCGTGGCTGCCGACCGGGCGATCTGCGCGACGACACGGACCTTCGGTAACACCTGCGTCGACCTCTACGCGCCGTTCCTCAGTGCCGACGGGAACCGCAACCCCACGCCGCTGCTGTCCTCCGACGGCGACCACCCCGACGCCGCGGGTCACGACCTGATCGCCCGCACCCTCCTGGCGGCCACCCCGCGCTGACCCCGATCTGACATTTGCCTTGACCCCGGCCTTCACGCCGGCCCTGACACCGGCCCTGACACCGGACCTGACACCGGATCTGACCCCGGACCTGACGACGGGGCGGTCAGGACCCGAGGTGGGCGGACAGGAAGTCCAGGGCGCGCGGCATCATGGCCGACCACGCCGTGAAGTTGTGGCCGCCGCCAGGGATCACGACGGTCGTCACGGACATGGGGGCGTGGACCAGGGCCACGAACCTGCGGGTGTCACGGAGACCGGTGCCGCTGACCTCTCCCGTCCCGATCGTCGCGAAGAGCGAGACCGGCGGTGCCGGCTGGTGCCGCAGCAGCCACTCCGGGTCGTTCAGGTCGCGCAGCACGGCGGAGCCACCCCAGAGATCGCCGGTCGTGCCGTCCTCGAGCGTGTGGTAGTACCCGGAGAGGGCCGCGCCGGTGGTGAAGACCGAGGAGTGCGTGAGGAGGAGCTTGGCGGCGCAGTAGCCACCGGTGGAGTCGCCCATCGCTCCCCACCCCACGGGTGACACCCGCAGGTCCTGGGAGATCGTCCGCGGGACGTCCTCCCCCAGGAAGGTCAGGACCTGGGGTCCGGCCGGGACATCGGTGCACTCGGTGTCGCGCGGTGGCGCGGCGGTCGGTCGCAGCATCACCAGGACCATCGGCTTCGCCCGGTGCGCCTGGAGCTGCGAGAGGAGGACGTCGGGGTACTGCATCCGCGCGACCATGGCCCGCGTGGCGCCCGGGTAGCCGCTCATCACCTCGACTCCGGGGAACCGCTTGCCCGAGTAAGCCTTCTGGAAGTACTGCGGTGGGAGGTAGACGGCGGCAGCCTCGGACAGCCCGCTGTGAGCGCCCACGACGGTCAGCGCCTCGACCCGCCCGCGGGTCGCCCACTGGGTCGGCGTCGACCACGAGCCGATGCCGGCGAGGGAGGGGTCGAAGCTGGCGGCGCGGGGCGGTCTGCTCTGGTGCCGTGCGACGCGGGTGGTCGCGGCGTGGACGACCGCGCTGCCGGAGACCGACCTGCCGAGGAGCTCGGACCAGGAGCCGTAGAAGTAGCCGTAGTCGTTGAGGGCCGCGGCGACGAACAGCACGGCCGCGAGCTGCCCGGCCACCACGAGTCCGACGCGCTGCCCGGCCCGGGCCGGCTCCGGCCCACGCACGCGCGACCACACGAGCAGGGTGAGGACCGTGCAGGCCACCGTCGCGACACCCAGCGTGACCAGCAGGGGCCATCCCAGCAGGGGCATGTCACGCGACCTCCGACCTGCCCCGACCCCGGAGCTCCGACCCAGCGTGCGCGTCGTGGATGGGAGGCGGCTGCGACCCGGCTGGGGGTTGGCTGGGAGCCAGGCGTGTCGCTACCCCATGCAATAGGCGAGTTAGCGCCGGCGCCAACTCGCCTTTTGCATGAGATGGCGACGGGCGAAAGGGGGGGAACTCAGGCGGTTCCCAGAGTCGCGTCCTAGCCTCGCCGTCATGCGCGCGTCCTCGGTCCGGATCATCGCCGTCTTCGGCCTGCTGCTGACCCTGGCGGTGTCTGCCCACTGGATCGGTGGCGGCCCCGACCCGGCTCCGTCCAGCCACCCCAGCGCGAGCCACCACGCGGGCCACGCCGCCACCCCGGTCGGCTCCACCGGGTCGGTGCGCTGACCGACCCGCGCCGTCGCATACTGGAGCCGTGCCGAGCCCGGCCGAACGCGTCGCCGCGGCCATGGAGGCGGTGCCCCGCGCCCACTTCCTGCCGCCCGCCCAGCGCGCCCACGCCGACCGCGACGCGCCGCTGTCGATCGGTCACGGCCAGACGAACAGCCAGCCGACCACCGTGCGCCAGATGCTCGAGCTGCTCGATGTCCAGCCAGGTGAGCGCGTCCTCGACGTCGGCTCGGGCTCGGCCTGGACGACCGCGCTCCTCGCGCACCTGACCGGCCCGGACGGCAGCGTCACCGGGGTCGAGCGAGTGCCCGACCTCGTCGCCTTCGGTGCGGCGAACCTCGACGCCGTCGGTATGCCGTGGGCGCACGTCGAGCGCGCCGTCCCGGGCACCCTGGGGTGGCCCACGGGTGGTCCGTACCAGCGCATCCTCGTGTCGGCGCAGGCCTCCGCCCTGCCCACCGAGCTGGTGGCCCAGCTCTCCCCCGCCGGCGTGCTCGTCCTCCCGGTGGCGGGCCGGATGCTCCGCGTCCGCGCACCGGACGGACCGCCGGGCGACCCGTCGTCGGCGGGCAGTGGCGGACGGACAGCCGACAGCGGGCCGGCGGTCGAGGAGCACGGGTGGTACCGCTTCGTGCCCCTCGTCGCCGACCCGCCGGTGCGGCGTGCCGCCCCGGGTCGGGTGGTCTGACGCCTAGCCGGTGTAGTGGGCGTCGAGCGTCTCCTGGTACTTCTCGCTGACCGCCTTGCGCCGCAGCTTGAGGCTCGGGGTCAGGTCGCCGTCCTCGATGGTGAGGTCGTGGTCGAGGATCGTGAACTTCTTGATCTGCTCCCACCGGTTGAGGTTCACGTTGAGGTTGTCGACGTAGACCTGCACCATGTCGCGGGCCTCCTTCGACGTGACGATGGCCTTGTAGTCGCCGGTGACACCGTGCACGCCGGCCCACTCCTTGATCGCGTCGGGGTCGAGGGTGACCAGCGCCGTCACGAAGTTGTGGTCGGCGCCGTAGACCATGAACTGGCTGACATAGGGGCACAGTCCCTTGAAGG
This sequence comes from Pedococcus sp. P2_D7, assembly GCF_056404295.1. Classification (NCBI taxonomy): domain Bacteria; kingdom Bacillati; phylum Actinomycetota; class Actinomycetes; order Micrococcales; family Intrasporangiaceae; genus Pedococcus; species Pedococcus sp. P2_D7. The sequence continues at coordinate 7,823 of NZ_JBFUEH010000008.1, read as the reverse complement.
TCGACTCGATGAGCGACGGGGCGACGTACTTGCCGCCCGACGTCTTGAAGAAGTCCTTCTTGCGGTCGGTGATCCTGAGGTAGCCGTTGTCGTCGAGCGTGCCGATGTCGCCGGTGTGCAGCCAGCCATCGACGTCCTTGGTCTCGGCGGTGTCCTGCGGCTTGTCGTGGTAGCCCTCCATGACCCCGGGGCCACGCAGGAGCACCTCGCCGTCCTCGGCGATCCTCACCTCGGTGCCGGGCAGGGCCCAGCCCACGGTGCCGATCGCGTTGCCGTTGGGGCGGTTCACGAACGAGGCCGCACTGGTCTCGGTCAAGCCGTAGCCCTCGAGGATCGTCAGGCCGATCGAGTCGAACCAGTTGGCGATGTCCTTGTTGAGGGCCGCCGACCCGGAGATGAAGAAGCGGATCCGGCCACCGAACCGCTGGCGGACCTTGTGCAGCACCAGCTTGTCGGCGAGGGCGAGCTTCTTGGCGAGCATGCCGGTGGGCTGCTCGCCCCGGGCCCGCATGCCGGCGACCTCGCGGCCGACGGACACCGACCAGAGGAAGAGCTTCTCCTTGAGGCCACCCTCCGCCTTCATCATCATCGTGATCCGGCCGTAGGCCTTCTCGAAGATGCGCGGGGCGGCGCCCATGAAGGTCGGCTGCACGACGGCCAGGTTGTCGACGATCTTGTCGACCCGCCCGTCGATGGCGGTCGGGAAGCCGACCTGCAGCGGCAGGGTCAGCAGCACCTTGCCGAAGACGTGCGCCAGCGGCAGCCAGAGGTACTGGAGGTCGTTGGAGTTGAGGATCCCGATCGAGTCGACCGCGGCCGCCTCGTAGGTCCACGCGTCGTGGGTGAGCCGGACGCCCTTGGGGCGACCGGTGGTGCCCGACGTGTAGATGATCGTCGCGAGCTGGTCCTTGGTGAGCGCGTCGATCCGGTCGTCGACCGTGGAGGAGTTGGTGGCGAGCAGCTCGACGCCCATCTGCTCGAGCTCGTCGAGGCTGATCACCCAGTCGCCGTCGGAGGTGCCGTCGAAGGTCACGACCCGGGTGATCTCGGGCAGGTCGATCCGCCGCTCCCAGAGCTTGGCGATCTGGTCGTCGTCCTCGGCGAAGACGACGACGCTGCCGGAGTTCGCGAGGATGTAGGCGACGTCGGGCGCGATCGTCGTCGGGTAGATCGTCGTGGTCGCGCCTCCCGCACACATCACCGCCAGGTCGGTCAGCGCCCACTCGTACCTGGTCGAGGAGGCGATGGCCACGCGGTCCTCCGGGTGCACCCCGAGCGCGACCAGTCCGGCGGCCAGGCGGTAGGCGCGCTCGCGGACCTGGGTCCACGTCACCGACGACCACGAGTCGTCCTCGGCGAAGCGGAACGCCTCGGCGTTCGGCGACTTGGCCACGCGGTCCCGAAACAGGTGCGCGACCGTCTCAGGGCGCTGCTCCAGGACCGCGTCGTTGACGCGCTCGTTCTGGGCGGTGAAAAGGGGGGTGTGAGTCGACATCGACCGTCCTCGGCTCGGTGCAGGGGTTGCGGGGGATAGTGCCACGCACCGGCAGGCAGTGGGGGTGAACGAGCACGATTGTGGCCAAAAGGTTGGACGTCCTCGTATCGGCCCCGAACGGTCAGCGACGCCGCGCGGCCAGGTGGACGTTGTTGACCAGCCCGATGGCCAGCCAGCACGCGAACATGGCGGACCCCCCGTAGGACAGGAACGGCAGGGGCAGACCCGTGACCGGCATGATCCCGAGGTTCATGCCGACGTTCTCGAAGACCTGGAACAGGAACCAGACGGCCACCCCCGACGCCATCAGCCGTCCGAAGGCGTCCTGGGCCCGGGCGGCCACGAGCACCGCGCGGAGCACCACGAAGCCGAGCAGGAGCAGGAGGCCGGCGGCGCCGAGGAACCCGAGCTCCTCACCCGCCACCGAGAAGACGAAGTCGGTCTGCTGGAAGGGGATGAAGCCGCCCTGGGTCTGCCGACCCTCGAAGAGCCCCTGTCCCTGCCACCCGCCCGACCCGATCGCGATGCGCACCTGGCGGGTCTGGTAGCCGATCCCCTGCGGGTCGGCCTGGGGGTCGGCGAACGCCGTGAGGCGGTCGCGCTGGTAGTCGCTCAGCAGCGGTGTGGTGAGGGCGACGACCACCCCCGCGGCCAGGAGCGCCACGGCTGCGGCCAGCCAGCGCTTGGGCGTGCCGGCCACGGCCACCACGCCGAACGCGAGCGCGCCCAGCACCAGGGCGGAGCCCAGGTCGGGCTGGAGCATGACCAGCCCGATCGGCACGGCGGCCACCAGGACGGCCAGCAGCAGGTCACGCGCGTCCGGCTGCGCCTGCCGGTCGATCCGCTCGCCCAGGATGATCGCCAGCCCGAGGCACAGCGCGGCTTTGGCGAGCTCCGAGGGCTGCACGGAGAAACCGCCCGGCAGCAGGATCCACGAGTGCGAGCCGTTGACGGTCGAGCCGACGGGCGTGAGCACGAGCACCAGGCCCGCCACGGAGACGAGGTAGAGCAGCGGCGCGGCGGCACGCAGCCACTGGTAGCCGGTGCGGGTCACGGCCGCGGCGAGCGCCACCCCCACCGCCGTGTTGAACAGGTGCCTGGCGAGGTAGGCGGTGCCGCTCTGGTGGCGGGTCGCCGAGTAGACGAGGAGGGCACCGATCAGCGACAGGCCCAGCGCGGCCACGACCAGTCCCCAGTCGCTGCGCGACCACCGCGCAGCGCCACCGCTCGCCCTGGCCCACAGCCCGCCGTGGCGGGACCGGGTCAGGACGGGACGATCGAGGCCAGGACCTGTCGGCACGTGGTGATGTCCCCGGCCATCGCCTCGAGCAGCTGCTCGATCGAGTCGAAGCGCAGCGTCGGCCGGATCCGGTGGACGAACTCGACGGTGACCTCCTCGTCGTAGAGGTCGAGGTCGGTGCGGTCCAGGACGTAGGCCTCGACGGTCCGCAGGGTGCCGTCGAAGGTCGGGTTGGTGCCGACCGAGATGGCTGCGGGCAGGGTGCGCTCGGGGTCGTCCTCGGCCTTGGCGACGCGGGTGAGCCACCCGGCATACACACCGTCGGCGGGCACCAGCCCCAGCGAGTCGGGCGAGAGGTTGGCGGTCGGGTAGCCGAGCTCGCGCCCGCGGTGGGCACCGTGCACGACGGTGCCGGTCATGCGGTGCGGCCGCCCGAGGATGGCCGAGGCCTCCGCGATCTCGCCGGCGGCGAGGTGGCGGCGGACGGCGGAGGACGACCACCGCTCGCCGTTGCCCAGGTCCTCCAGCACGATGACGTCGAAACCGTGGGCCTCACCGAGGGCGGCGAGGGTGCCGACGTCACCGGTGTAGCCGCGGCCGAACCCGCGGGCGTCCTCGCCGACCACGATCGCCCGCACGCCGAGGGTCTCGACGAAGGTGTGGACGATGAACTCCTCGGCGGTCTGCTGGGCGAACTCCTCGGTGAAGTCGAGCACGAGCAGCCCGTCGATGCCGGTCGTGGCGAGCACCTCGTCACGCAGCCGCCCGGGCGAGATCAGCTCGAGGGTGTCGGGGTGGAAGATCGTGGCCGGGTGGGGGTCGAAGGTGACGGCGACGCTCGGCACGCCGCGCTCGGTCGCCTCGGTGACGAGCCGCGCCAGCACGGCCCGGTGGCCGAGGTGGACGCCGTCGAAGTTGCCGAAGGTGGCCACACAGGGGCGCAGACCAGCAGGGGTCGCGGCGGGGTCGGTCCAGCGGTGCACGGAGGACACTCTACGAACCGGCCGGGGCGAACACGACGTAGGCCTTGGCGAGGTGACCCGTCTCGTCGAGCATCGCGACCAGCCGGCCGTCCGGGGCGAAGGCGGCGACCGGCTCGGTGCGGCCCTGCTGGGCCGACTCCACCCGCTGGCCGTAGCCCACGGCGGTGGTCTCCTCGGTGGTGAGCTCGCGGACGGCGAACTGCGCCCGGGCGGCGTCGGCCAGGGGCGTGACCGGGATCTGGTCCGGGTCACCCACCTCGCCCAGCGCCTCGAGGCCGTGGGCCCGGTCGAGGGTGAACGCGCCGACCCGCGTGCGCCGCAGGGCGGTGAGGTGGCCGCCCACTCCGAGCGCGGTGCCGAGGTCGCGCGCCAGCGCCCGCACGTAGGTGCCGGAGCTCACCGTCACCTCGACGTCGACGTCGAGCACGGGTATGCCGTCCACGTCGCCCTCGCGGGTCGTCAGGACCTCGAACCGGCTGACCGTGACCGGTCGGGGCGGGAGGTCGACCTCCTCGCCGGCCCGGACGCGGTGGTAGGACCGCTCCCCCTTGACCTTGATCGCCGACACCGAGCTCGGGACCTGTTGGAGGTCGCCGGTGAGCTCGCGCACGGCTGCCTCGAGACGGCCCGTGCTGATGCCGTCGGCGGCCACCGCCGCGGTGACTTCACCCTCGGCGTCGTCGGTGATGGTCGTCTGCCCGAGCCGGATGGTGGCGGTGTAGTCCTTGTCGGACCCCACCAGGAAGGTCAACAGGCGGGTGGCGCGGCCGATGCCCAGGACGAGGACCCCGGTGGCCATCGGGTCGAGCGTGCCGGCGTGGCCGACCTTGCGGGTCGCGCAGAGACGCCGGGCCCGACCGACCACGTCGTGGCTGGTCCAGCCGGACGGCTTGTCCACGACGAGCAGGCCGTCAGGAGCGGGCATCCGCGCCGGAGTCCTGCGAGCCGTCGGTGCCGGCGTCGGTCGAGGCGTCGACCTCCGCAACCCCGTCGAGGTCGTCGTCCTCGGGTTCGGGCTTGCGGTAGGGGTCCGCCTCGCCGGCGTAGGTGGCTCCCGCAGCCGCGGCCGCGACGGCCTCGTCGCGCTCCTTGGCCTCGCGGAGCAGGTCCTCGAGGTGGGCGGCGGTCTCGGGGATGGCGTCGGCGAAGAAGTCCAGGCTCGGCGTCAGCCGGATCTGGATCTGCCCGCCGACGAACGAGCGCAGCCGACCCTTGTTCTTCTCCAGGAGGGCCGCGGTCTTGGCGCGCTGGGTCTCGTCACCGAACACGGTGTAGAAGACCGAGGCGTGCTGCAGGTCACCGGTCACGCGCACGTCGGTGATGGTGACGAAGCCCAGGTCAGGGTCCTTGACGATCGACTCGAGGTTCGCGGCGATCAGGGTCTTGATGCGGTCGGCGATCTTGCGGGCACGTCCGGCGTCAGCCATGCGAGGACTCCTTGCTGCTGCAGAGGGTGGTGGTACACCGGCGAAGCCGGTGGGGACGAGTGCGCGGTGCGGCCGAGGCTCTGCCCCGGCCGCACCGCATACGCATCAGTCGCGCGGCTTCTCGCGCATCTCGGACGTCGCGATGAGGTCACCGATCTGGAGGTCGTTGAACGATCCCAGGTTGATGCCGCACTCGAAGCCCTCGCGGACCTCGGTGACGTCGTCCTTGAACCGGCGCAGACCGGCGATCTCGATGTTCTCCGACACGACCACGCCGTTGCGGGTGATCCGCGCACGGGTGCCGCGCTTGATCTCGCCGCTGCGGACGATCGATCCGGCGATGTTGCCGAACTTGCTGGAGCGGAAGATCTCGCGGATCTCGGCGGTGCCGAGCTCCACCTCCTCGAACTCCGGCTTGAGCATGCCCTTGAGGGCTGCCTCGATCTCCTCGATGGCCTGGTAGATCACCGAGTAGTAGCGGATCTCGACGCCCTCGCGCTCGGCGTAATCGGCGTTCTGACCCTCGGCCCGGACGTTGAACCCGATGATCACCGCGCTGGACGCCATGGCCAGGTTGATGTTGTTCATCGTGATCGCACCGACGCCACGGTCGATGATCCGCAGGTCGACCTCGTCACCGACGTCGATCTGCAGCAGCGCGTCCTCGAGGGCTTCGACGGAACCGGACACGTCACCCTTGAGGATGAGGTTGAGGGTCTCGACCTTGCCTGCTGCGAGGGCCTCGGTGAGGTCCTCGAGCGAGATGCGCTTGCGGGCCTTGGCCAGCGAGGCCTGACGATCCGCAGACTCGCGGCGCTCGGCGATCTGGCGGGCCGTGCGGTCGTCCGGTGCCACCACGAAGGTGTCACCGGCGCGCGGCACCGAGGACAGCCCCAGCACCTGCACCGGCCGGGACGGACCCGCCTCGGTGAGGTTGTTGCCGTGCTCGTCGAGCATCGCGCGGACGCGGCCGTAGGCCGAACCCGTGACGATGGCGTCACCGACGTGGAGCGTGCCGGCCTGGACCAGCACCGTGGCCGTGGCGCCACGGCCACGGTCGAGGTTGGCCTCGATCGCGACACCGCGGGCGTCGCGGTCGGCGTTGGCGCGCAGGTCGAGCGCAGCGTCGGCGGTGAGCAGGACGGCCTCGAGCAGAGCGTCGATGTTCTGGCCGGCCTTGGCCGACACGTCGACGAACATCGTCTCGCCGCCGTACTCCTCGGCGACCAGGTTGTACTCGGTCAGCTGCTGGCGCACCTTGGCCGGGTTCGCACCCTCGACGTCGATCTTGTTGACCGCCACCACGATCGGCACGTCCGCAGCCTGGGCGTGGTTGAGCGCCTCGATGGTCTGCGGCATGACGCCGTCGTCGGCCGCGACCACGAGGATCGCGATGTCGGTCACCTTGGCACCACGGGCACGCATGGCGGTGAACGCCTCGTGACCCGGGGTGTCGATGAAGGTGATCGGACGGTCGACGCCCTCGTGCAGCTTGTGCACCTGGTAGGCACCGATGTGCTGGGTGATGCCACCGGACTCGCCACCGGCGACGTCCTCGTTGCGGATCGCGTCGAGCAGTCGCGTCTTACCGTGGTCGACGTGACCCATGACGGTCACGACCGGCGGACGCGCCTCCAGGTCCTCGTCGTCCTCGCCCTCGATGCCCGTCTCCAGGTCGATGTTGAAGGCGTCGAACAGCTCCTTCTCCTCCTCCTCGGGGGAGACGACCTGGATGTCGTAGCCGAGCTCGGCGCCGAGCAGCTTGAAGGTGTCCTCATCCAGCGACTGCGTGGCCGTGGCCATCTCGCCGAGGTGGAAGAGCACCGTCACGAGGGCACCGGGGTTGGCGTTGATCTTGTCGGCGAAGTCGCTCAGCGACGAGCCGCGGCGGACCCGGATGAGGGTCGTGCCGTTGCCGCGGGGGACGGTGACGCCACCCAGCGACGGAGCCTGCATCTGCTCGAACTCCTGGCGCTTCGCACGCTTGGACTTGCGTCCGCGCACGGGACGGCCACCACCGCGGCCGAAGGCACCTGCGGTCGAACCGCGACCGGCGCCACCGCGGAAGCCACCGCCACCGGGGCGACCGGCGAAGCCGCCGCCACCGCCGGGGCCACCGGGACCACCCGGGCCACGACCGGCACCGGCACCGCCGGGGCCACCGGGGCCACGCGCGCCACCACGGGCGGGACGGTCACCGGGACGACCGACCGCACTGCGGTCGGGCATCATGCCGGGGCTGGGACGGGCACCGGCCGGACGCGGTCCACCGGGGCCGGCCGTGCCACCCGGGCGCGGACCGGCTGCGCCGGGACGGCTCTGGGGACGGGGCATGCCCTGGCTGGGCGCGAACGGGTTGTTGCCCGGACGGGCGCCACCCTCGCGGCCGCCACCCTCACGGGCGCCGCCTTCACGGGGCGCGCCTTCACGGGGCGCGCCTTCACGAGCGGCCGGGCCGCCGTCGCGACCGGTGCGCATGCCCTGGCTGGGGGCGAACGGGTTGTTGCCCGGGCGCGGGGCGCCGGGACGAGGTGCCGAGGCACCGGGACGGGGCGCGTTGCCGGGCCGCGGGGACGCCGGCACGCCGGGACCCTGCTGACCACCGTCACGCGCGGACTGGACGTCTGCCCGGGCCGCGGGGGCCTCGGGAGCGGCCGGAGCAGCGGGAGCCGGTGCGG
>NZ_JBFUEH010000007.1:0-213130 GCF_056404295.1 Pedococcus sp. P2_D7 | reverse complement strand
ACACGACCGTGGCCGATGAGACCGGTCACCCAGGTTCTCCAGCCCGCCACCCTCGTACCGCGACAGCCACTCATGAAGGGTCTTGCGTGCAACCCCGAACCGGGCCGCCACTTCGGTGACGGTCGCGCCCTCACCGATCACCGCCAACACCGCCTGATACCGCTGCTCAGCCACACTCATCTCCCGCATCTCGAGAGTGTCACCGATCAACCGGAGTAGAACTGTCACCCATCAACCGAGGGACTTCAGGCCCACACACGTCTGCATGACTTCGCCTGATGCTTGACGTTTGGGCTTCGGTTGATGCTTCGCGGTGTTCCGGTTGATGGCTGACCCCTGTTCCGGCTGATCCAGGGTCTCTCCGGCGTGTTCGACGTCGGCACGCCAATCCGGTTGAGGAGACTCAACGGGAGGCAAACGGCTTTACCAAACCTTTAACAACTTGTTCTTACGTTTACCGAACTCAGGTCAAGTCAACATGCTTTGATCGAAACAAGGATCATTCGGCACGAATCCACGCAGGGGGCGACATGGCAAATGAGCTCGGCACCGTCATCGAGGAACGGCTGCGCGAAAAGGGTTGGTCGGTAGCCCACTTCACGCTTGAGAGCGGCATGAGCGCAGAGGTCGTCGCGACCCTGATCGGCCCGGATCAGCTGCCCTGCATGCCAGACGAGAGGACGCTTGCATCCCTTTCGAAGGGGCTCGGAGTGCCCTATCGAGAACTGGTCGTCGCCGCGGCCGTGGCATGCGGGCTTCCGAAGAACCAAGAGGGCGAGCCCACGTTCGTCCTTCGCTTCGTGACGAACCAGGAACTGATCAACGAGCTGCGTCGGCGGCTGGTGCGCGGTCGCAACAACGCAGACCCGCACCAACGCCGGATCACCCACCTCGCGCTCATGCAGACCGCCCTGGCGGTCGGCGACGAGGCCGAGGCAAGCTGACCCATGCTTGGCGCGCTCTTGCGCCTACCCCTAGCCCGACCAGGATGGGTCGGCGGGGAGAGATCCCGCCGCGGCGCTAGGTGTGTCCTGCCCTCCCGGCCAACCCCCTGCGCTGGAAGTCCCCTGCGCCGCCCGTGCCTTGGCAGCTGGGCCGCCACGACGGCGTGCAGCTCGCGGTTGGGCCAGTGGCAACGTTCCGGGTCGCCGAGTGTTTGGCCCAGCAGCCGGCGGGTATCAGAGCGGACACCACGGCCCGGGGTTGAGGCTGCCAGCCCCCTTGTGGCCTCTCTCGGACCGTGGGTCAGCACAGACGCCGCGGCCCGGGACCAGGGGTGGCACGACACCCGGGCCGCGGTCCTGGCCATTGCGCAAGCTGCGACAGGGACCGCGTGCCGAACTGCTCGGGTCTTTCCGCCAGCGTTGGACATCGCGCTGAAGAACTTTCCTGGTCTCCGTCGGCTGGCGGACCTGACGCGCAGCGTAGTTCTCGAACGCCGAATTCAGCTGGCCAGAGCACCGCCCAAGAAGGTCAGGCCAGACTGGCTGGGTCTCCGAGGAACATCTGAAGCGCCTCGTCCACGCCGGAGACCAGGACCTCGCCCTTGCCGCTGTTCGCGTGCCAGGGCTCTGCGGTCAGGCGCAGGCGATCCGAGACCACCACCTCCTCACCGCGTCGATCGCGGGAGATGCCGTCAGCGAGGTATCCGAGCTTGCGGGACACACCCTGGGACCTGTGGTTGTCCTGGAACACCTCGGTCGTGGCGTCCGTGGCACCCAGGTGGTCGAAAGCCAGCGTCAGCAGGGCGGTGCGAGCCTCGGTGCCATAGCCCTGGCCCTGCCACGGAACGCCGAGCCAGCTCGACGTCGTGACCTCCCGGTTCACCCGGAAGTCAGCGGCGCGCAGACTGGCGACCCCGAGCGCTTCCCCGGTGGGGAGGAACACACCCAGGCCAAGTCGCCAGGCGTCGAGCGACCACGTGGCCAGCGACGACCAGTGGGACCGGAGCACCGAGCGCGCTCGCTCCTCGGGGCTACCTTCCGTCCACGGTGTCAGGAACGGCCGTTCGTCCTCGCCGTGGACGCCGTCGGCTGCCACGCGAGCCAAGGCCTCCAACTCGGAGTCAGAGGGGAGCTTGAGCACCAGTCGCGGGGTGGACAGGGTCAGGCCGAAGGTGGGCCACAGGTCGGCGAACATGACCGTCATCCTGCCGAGTCACCGAGCCCGACCGCCTCCCGATTCTTTGGAGGGTTGATGTCCTGGCAGAGTCAATGGCCTTGCCTGGTTAGACGCGGATGCAGGAATGGCCCAGGGCCAGCATGGTCATGACCGAGGCCATGCCGACCGTGGTCGCCACCGACGCAACCACCACCGTCGACCAGCGCACCACGCCGTAGGCGACGGCCATCCCGCCGATGAGCTGGACACCGGCGCGGGACGCTCGATGGGCGCGGTCCACCACCACGACGAGTGCGGCACCCAACGCGACGGTGGCCCCGACGAAGGCCACGTCCGAGGCGGAGTGGTGAGCCAGGAAGAAGAGGAAGGTGTTGGAGACGAACAACGCACCGGACAGCAGCATCGAGAAGCGCCGTTCCCGCCGCGACGGCTCGGGCACTCCTGGAGGACTCCAGGCGAGCCAGGTCAGGGCACCGAAGGCCACCGCCGTGGTGAGACCCACCAGTCGCGCGGTGGACAGGGTCAGGCCGAAGGTGGGCCACAGGTCGGCGAACATGACCGTCATCCTGCCGAGTCACCGAGCCCGACCGCCTCCCCTTTGCGACGCCAACGCGAGCTCCGCGGCATACCCCCTGCACTCCTGGCCACTGGTGCGGCAGCGGAGGGCAGGAAACGAGGCCCAGGGCCGCACGGTTGGCCAGAAGCGCGAGAAACGGGGAGAAGACGGGGGTCTCGGCGGTCAGCCGAGAGGCTGTAACCTCTAGTTAGGTAAGGCTTCCCTTGTCGACGCACGACGCGTCGCCGGACGACCCCAGGAGAACTGACGTGGCCCTTCGACGTTCCATCCTCGCTGCACTGGGCGTGGTGAGCATGGTGGGCCTCACGGCCTGCGGCAACGGCACCCTCGAAGCAGGCAAGAACCTCGACCCCGACAAGCTCACCATCTACAGCGCCCAGCACGAGAACCTCACCCAGGCGTGGGCGAAGAAGTTCAAGGACGACACCGGGATCGACGTCCAGATCCGCTACGGCAACGACTCGTCGATGGGCAACCAGATCGTCCAGGAGGGCGCCAAGTCGCCCGCCGACGTCTTCCTCACCGAGAACTCCCCGGCGATGACGACGGTGCAGGACGCCGGACTGCTCGCGACGGTCGACCCCGCCACCGTGGGTCAGGTCGGTGCGGCCTATGCCCCGAGCAGCAAGCAGTGGGTCGGGATCGCTGCGCGTTCCACGGTGCTCGTCTACAACCCCAGCAAGATCACCGAGGCCGAGCTGCCGAAGTCGATCATGGACCTGCAGGACCCGAGGTGGAGTGGCAAGTGGGGCGCCGCGGCAGGGGGCGCCGACTTCCAGGCCATCGTCTCCGCGATCGTCGCGACCGAGGGAGAGGCCAAGGCGGCGGCGTGGCTCAACGGCCTCAAGGACGGCGGCAAGATCTACCAGAACAACATCGCCGTGATGAAGGCCGTGAACGCCGGGCAGGTCCCCGTCGGGATCATGTACCACTACTACTGGTACCGCGACCAGGCCCTCACCAAGGCCGGCAGCAAGAACACCAAGCTCCTCTACTTCCGCAACCAGGACCCGGGCGCGTTCGTCAGCCTGTCCGGTGGCGCGGTCCTCAAGGCCAGCAAGCACGCCGCCAACGCCCAGAGGTTCCTGGCCTTCGTGACCGGCCCCGAGGGCCAGAAGATGCTCGCCACCAGCGACGCGAAGGAGTATGCCGTCGGCAACGGTGTCGCGTCCGACCCGGCCCTCGAGCCGCTGCCGTCCCTCCAGGCTCCCGACCTCGACCCGTCAAAGCTCAACGGGCCCAAGGTCATCGAGCTCATGACGAAGGCGGGCATCCTCTAGGTGGCCCGGTCCGCCGCGGGGACGCGCTTCCCAGTCCCGGTCGTGGTCACGAGCCTCGCGGTCGCAGTGCTGTGCCTGCTGCCGCTAGGGGTGGTCGTGGCCGCGAGCGTCGACGTGGGCTGGGACGCCGCCCGCACCCTGCTGTGGCGTCCCCGCGTGGCGGAGCTCCTGCGCAACACGACGGCCCTGGTCGTCCTGACGGTGACGGCCACGACCCTCCTCGGCGTCACGACGGCCTGGCTCGTCGAGCGGACCGCACTGCCGGGCGCGCGGGTCTGGCGGGTGCTCATGGTGTGCCCCCTCGCCGTCCCGGCGTTCGTCAACAGCTACGCCTGGGTCACCGTCCGGCCGGACCTCGAGGGCCTGCGCGGCGCCGTGCTGGTGACGACGCTGTCCTACTTCCCCTTCGTCTTCCTCCCGGTGTCGGCAGCCCTGCGCAGCCTCGACCCGACCGTGGAGGAGACCGCGCGATCGCTCGGGCTCGGGTCATGGCGTGCCTTCGCGCGAGCCGTCCTGCCCCAGCTGCGCCACGCCACCCTCGGCGGGATGCTCCTGGTGTCGCTGCACCTGCTCGCCGAGTTCGGGGTGCTGGCGATGCTGCGCTTCCCGACCTTCACCACCGCCATCCTCGAGCAGTTCCAGGTCGCGTTCAGCGACAGCGCCGGGAGCCTGCTCGCGCTCGTCCTCATCGGACTGTGCCTGGGGCTGCTCACGGCCGACCAGCTGCTGCGCGGCACGAGCCGTCAGGCCCGAGTCGGCCGTGGCGCGGCCCGCCGCCCGGTGCGTGCAGCTCTGGGTCGGTGGCGAGCCCCGGCGCTAGCCCTCATGGGCGTCCTCACGGCGGCGGCACTGGGCGTCCCGATCGTGAGCCTCGCGAGGTGGCTCGCCGCCGGAGACCCCACCTTCGACGGGCGGACCTGGCTCGTGACGGTCGGGAGCACGGTCGGCCTGGCGCTCGTGGCGGGCTTGCTCACCGTGGTGGCAGCCTTCCCGGTCGCCTGGCTGATCAGCCGGCGGAGGTCCTGGCTGAGCATCCTCACCGAGCGAGCCACGTATGTCGCGTCGTCGCTCCCCGGGGTCGTGGTCGCCCTGGCACTGGTCACCTTGACGATCCGGTACGCGCGGCCGGTCTACCAGACCAGCATCGTCCTCATCGCGGCATACGCGATCCTCTTCATCCCGCGCGCGATGGTGAGCATCCGCGCGTCGATGGCGCACGCTCCGGAAGAGCTCACCCAGGCGGCGCGCGCGCTGGGCGCCGGACCGGTCCGCACCTTCGCCAGGGTCCTGCTCCCCCTCACGCTCCCGGGCGCGCTGGCCGGCTTCGCGATGGTGTTCATCGCGGTCTCGACCGAGCTGACCGCGACGCTGATCCTCGCGCCGACCGGAGTGCGCACCCTCGCGACGGCGTTCTGGAGCGCCAGTGAGAGCATCGACTACGCAGGTGCTGCGCCCTATGCCGCCGCACTGATCCTCGTGTCGACGCCCGTGACCTACCTGCTGCTCCACCGTTCCGATGAGGAGCCCGACCTGTGACCACGCTTCTCGTGCGCGGCGTGCGTGCCACCTACGGACCCACCGAGGTGCTGCACGGCATCGACCTGGTCGTCCCCTCGGGGTCGACGACGGCGATCCTCGGGCCGTCCGGCTGCGGCAAGACCACCCTGTTGCGCGTGGTCACCGGGTTCCAGCCGCCCACCGCCGGGTCGGTCGTCCTCGACGACGAGACCGTGGCCGGCGACGGCGCGTGGACGCCGCCCGAGCGCAGGAGGATCGGCTACGTGGCGCAGGAGGGCAACCTCTTCCCGCACCTCTCGATCGCGGCCAACGTGGCCTTCGGGCTCCCCCGGGCCGAACGCAAGGACACCGAGCGGATCGCCGAGCTGCTCGGCCTCCTGGGGCTCGACGCCGGGCTCATGGGCCGGCGTCCCGACCAGCTCTCGGGCGGCCAGCAGCAGCGAGTGGCCATCGCCCGCGCCCTCGCCCCGCGCCCGCGGCTCGTCGTCCTCGACGAGCCCTTCTCCTCCCTCGACACCGGCCTGCGCGCCGCCACCCGCGAAGCGGTGGCCGAGGCCCTGCACCACGAAGGCGTCACCGTCGTCCTGGTCACGCACGACCAGGCCGAGGCGCTGTCCTTCGCAGACCAGGTGGCGATCATGCACGAAGGTCGCCTCTCCCAGGTCGGGACCCCCGTGCAGGTGTATGCCGCGCCGGCTGACCGCCGTTCGGCGGAGTTCCTCGGGGAGGCACAGTTCGTGAGCGGGGTCGTCCGGGGCAACCGGGTCGACTGCGCGCTCGGGGAGCTCGTGCTCGACGGTCGGGCGCCCGAGGGGTCAGTCGACGTGCTCGTCCGCCCCGAGCAGCTCCGACTGGTCAAGGGGCCCGGAGGTCGTCAGGCCGAGGTCGTGTCGACGACCTACTTCGGCCACGACGCGCTGGTCACGCTCGACCTCGTCGACCGGGACGGCCACCCGGGCCTGCGCGTCACGGCCCGCGTCAACGGGTCGGAGGCCTGGGCTGTCGGCACGCCCGTGTCGGTGGACGTGGTCGGTCCCGTGCGCGCCTTCGTCGACGGTCAGGCCGGGACGGTGCCGAGCCCGGGCTGACGCTCGGCCGCGCCCTCGGGTCGCGCCTGCCGACGCCACCGGGCGGCACCGCGCAGGCGCGCGCCAGCCCCACGGGCCACCCGGCACGTCGCGGTGCTGGCCCAGCCCCAGGCCTTCCAGTAGGCAAGCCCCACAGCGAGCGAGGCCAGGACGGCCAGGCCCGAGCTCACGTGCATCACGTGCGGGTAGACGACGAAGTGCGTCAGGTAGACGAAGAGCGATGCCGACGCCACGGCCGACACCGCACCCACGGCCCGGGCCGGCACCGGCAGGGTCGGCACCCAGATGAGCAGCAGCACGCCAGCGATGATCGTCGCCGCGCGGCCCGACATGGCCGGCCAGAACCCGGGCAGCGTCAGCACGGGGACTGCCGAGACGAGGAGGCGCTGCCACGTGGTCGTGGCCCGGCTGGCCGCCCAGCCGGTGGCGAACAGCCAGAGGAGCACCAGTGCATTCGCACCCCGGTAGGGGCCCGCGTCAGGGATCACGACGGCATACCTCGTCAACAGGCCGAGCCCCACCAAGGCCATCGGCACCGCGAACGGGTGTCGGCGCTCCAGTCGGTCGAAGCCCGGCAGGAGGACGAGCAGGGCACTCCCGAGGAGCAGCGCCACCAGGGCCTCGATGAACCAGAAGTGCCAGTGCGGGCCCCATCGGGCCCAGTCGCCCAACACCTGGTTGAGCATGAGGACGTTGCGCCAGTCATAGGTGCCCACGGTGAGCGCGACGAGCGAGATCCAGACGGCGCTCGGGGCCCAGATGCGCGCAGCGCCCTGCAGGATCCTGGCCGCCCGCTCGCGGCGCGGCCGGCCGGTGAGCTGGAAGCGGGCGAGGTTGTAGCCCGCGATGACGAGCAGCGTGTGTGCCCCTCCGGGCAGCTCGGCGAGCTTCGTGTGGTTGGCGAGGATGAGGATGACCGCGAGAGCCCGGATGACGACATTGGTCTCCACCCGTCGCCACCGGGGTCGCCGGTCGGTCGTCGGCTGCCTCGCGCTGGTGTCCACCAGCTCGGCCGGGGTGAGCCGCTGCCACTGCGCGGGAAGCGCTCCGAGCACCTCCTCCAGACGGACCGACACCTCCACGTAGGACAGTGAGTCACCGCCGAGGTCGACGAAGCTGGTCCGGGCGCTCGCATCCGGCCGGCCCAGGAGGTGTCGGTAGAGGTTGACGACGAGGGCGCACCGATCGGCTCCGCCGGTGTCGACGTCGTCGGCGACGGCGTCGAGCTGGCTTCGCATCGCGAGGTAGTCGGGCTTGCCCGTGGACAGGATCGGGAGCTCGCACCCGTCGAGGACCACCACCGCGGTCCGGGGGAGGCCGTGGCGCTGGGCCGTGACGGTCAGCAGCGTCTCCGCGTGGTCGGGACGTGGTGTCACCAGGCCGAGCCGACCGTCGAGGTCGACGCAGCGCACCGGAGTGCCGTCGTCGCCGAGGTCGCGCTCGAGGTGGTCGAGGTCCACCCGCAGCCCGAGCACCTTCGCGAAGCGGCTGCGGCGTCCGACGACCCGCACCACGCCCCCCGCGTCGACCGTCCCCAGGTCTCCGGTGCGCAGCTCGTGCACCTCGCGACCCCGCGCCAGGTCGGCCGGCGAGGTCGCGTAGCCGAGCATCACGTTGGGGCCGGTGTAGACCAGCTCACCCACGCCCCCAGCAGCCGGCGGGTCGCCCGCCATCTCGTCGAGGGGGTCGACCCGGAACGCGCCGCCGGGCACGGCGACCCCGACCGCGTCGGGATGCATCGCCGCGAGCGCCGGGGGCAGCACCGCCATCCGCGCAGTGGCCTCGGTCTGCCCGTACATCGTGGAGAACCGCCAGCCGCGCTCCGCCGCGAGCGCCCGGAACCGGGACGCGGTCGCCACGGGGAGGGCACCGCCCGCCTGCGTGAGGGTGCGCAGCGCGGGCAGGTCCATCTCGGCCAGCCCCACCCGCTCGAGCAGCTCGTAGGTGTGCGGGACACCCGACAAGCCTGTGGCGCCCGATCTCCGGAAGAGCTCCCAGTAGCAGGGGTCGACCACCGAGAAGTCGCTCAGGACGAGGCTGGCTCCGCAGGCGAGGTGGCTGTGCACCACCGACAGCCCGTAGCTGTAGTGGACCGGCAGGGTGGCCATCGCGCGGTCGCGCTCGGTGAGCGCCAGGGCCTGGACGATCGAGGTCGCGTTGCTGTCGAGGTTGTCGTGCGACAACCGCACCAGCTTGGGCGACCCCGTCGACCCGGAGGTCGTGAGCAGCAGGGCCAGGTCGGGGTGCAGGTCGTGCTCGGGCGCCCCGTCCTGGGCTCGCACCGTCCAGGTCGAGCCGGCCCGCTGCACCAGGGTCCCCGGCCGGTACCTCTCGACCAGCCCGGCCACGTGCTCGGGCCGGTCGCCGGGGACGAGGAGCACCACGTGTCCACGGCTCAGGGCGGCCAGGTAGGTGACGAGCCAGTCGGCGGTGTTCTCGGCCGCCATGAGCACCAGCTGACGGGTGGCGGAGTACTGTCGAGCCGCCTCCCGCACCGCAGCCGCCAGCTCGAGATAGGTGAGGTCGCCGGACGGCGCGTACACCGCAGCCCGGTCACCCCACTCCTCGAGCCGCTCGACGAACCCGACGCAGGCGCGATCCAACGCGGGATCCAAGGCGGGAGCTGTGGGTTGGCTGTGCGCAGCGAACGCGAGTGACACGCGGGCGACTATATTAGGGTTGGCTTACCTAACCAAGTCCTCGCGCTCACGTCGAGCCCGATCCAGCGCCTCGACGACCAGGGCGCCGAACAGCTCCGGATACGTGAACGGGTTGTTGTGCGAGCCGGGGAGCACCGCCCGGTGGCTCGAGTCGCCGGCTCGACTGGCGAGCAGGTCCAGCCAGTCGCGTGGGGCGAACGAGTCCGCCTCCCCTGCCGTCACGGTGAGCGGCACCGTCAGCAGGCCCACCCTCTTGTCGGTCGGGTGTCGACGGCCGGACTGCACGATGCGGGCGAGGTCGGTGCGCACCCGGGCGACGTCCTTGAGCACCACGAGCTCCCTGGGTGGGTCCTTCAGGTAGGACGTGAGCGCGGCAGGGACGAGCCAGCGCAGCCTTCGCTGATCGGGCGTGAAGGTCGGCCCGCCCATCACCAGGGCCAGGCCGGGTCGAGTCCGCTGGACCCTCAGGACTGCCTCGAGAGCCACTTGGGCGCCGGTCGAGTGGCCCACGACGACGACCGGGCCCGCCTCCTGACGGCGGAGCCAGGCCGCGGTGAGCTCCGACAGGCCGGCGATGGTCGGGACCGCTCGCTCCGCGCGACCGCTACCCGCACCGCGGCCGCGCCAGGCCAGGGCGTCGAGCAGCACGGTCTCGAGCCCCTGCGCTGCCAGGTGCCGGGCCAGGGGCAGCAGGTAGCGCGGCAGCCCGAGACCGGGGACCAGCACCGCCAGCCCCGACTGACTCGGGTCGTGCGGGTCGTTCGCGTCGTTCGGGTCATCGGCCGGACGGCCCACCGGACGAGGCGTGAAGCGGCGGATCCGGAGCCGCGTGCCACCGACCTGCTCCCACAGCGTCAGCTCGCTGACGCCGTGGGCCGCGTCGTCACTGCTCATGGGGGGTGTGCTCCGCGGGTTGTGGGGTTGTGCTCGATGCTCCCCCAGACAACCACACCCGCGGTGCGACACTGGTTTCGTGAGCAACGTCGAGACGCAGCCACAGGAGACCGTCTGCCCCACGACGCCACCCACCGGCGGCGTGGAGGTCCTCGAGCCCCGCGAGGTGCCCCTCGGCGGCCCCCGCGCGATGACCGTGCGGCGCACCATCCCCCAGCGTCAGCGCTCCCTCATCGGCGCCTGGTGCTTCGCCGACCACTACGGCCCCGACGACGTGGGCGCCTCGGGTGGCATGGACGTCCCACCCCACCCGCACTGCGGGCTCCAGACCGTGAGCTGGCTCTTCACCGGCGAGATAGAGCACCGCGACAGCCTGGGCTCACACGCCCTGGTGCGCCCCGGCGCCGTGAACCTCATGACCGGCGGTCTCGGCATCGCCCACTCCGAGGTGTCGACGCCGGGCACCACGGTCCTGCACGGCGCCCAGCTCTGGGTCGCCCTCCCGGAGGCGCATCGCAACGCCCCCAAGGACTTCCAGCACCACGAGCCGACCCCCACCCGGGTCGACGGTGCCACCCTCAGCGTCTTCCTCGGCAGCCTGGCCGGCCAGACCTCCCCGGTCGCCACGTTCACCCCCCTGCTCGGTGCGGAGGTGACCGTCGACGCGGGCGCGACCGTCGAGCTCGGCCTCGACGCGGCATACGAGCACGGAGTGCTGGCCGACAGTGAAGGGCTCACCGTCAACGGCACGGCCACGCCGCGCAGCGCGATGGCCTACCTCCCCACCGACACCCCCGCGCTCCTGCTCACCAACACGTCCGACGCACCGGCCCGCGCCCTGCTCCTCGGGGGTCCGCCGTTCGGCGAGGAGATCGTCATGTGGTGGAACTTCGTGGGCCGCAGCCACGAGGACATCGTCGCTGCGCGCGACGAGTGGATGGCCCACTCCGCGCGGTTCGGCGAGGTGGAGGGGTATGCCGGTGACGTCCAGCACCTGCCGGCGCCCCCGATCCCAGCCGTGCGGATCCGCCCTCGGGGATGAGGCAGACTGGCCAGATGAGTCCCACCCCGGGCAACCGGCCCACCGGCATCGCCGCCTTCGCCCCGATCATCGTCGCCGTCTGCGCGATCGTCATCGTGCGCGAGGTGGTCGAGGCGGTCCTGCCCGACCTCAGCTCGTGGATCGCGTTCGTCATCGCCCTGGCCGTCGGCTGGCTCGCCTACGCGGGCGTGGAGCGGCTGTACGACCGGCGCAACGACCGGTCCAACGGTCCGCGCGACCAGTCGTGAGCCCGGCCCCCACCGGCCCCGTCCTCCTCACCGGCTGCTCGTCGGGGATCGGCCGCGCCACCGCGCAGGTCCTGCTCGAGGCCGGGCACATCGTCTACGCCACCGCCCGGCGCCCCGAGACGCTCCGCGACCTCGCGTCCCGCGGCGCCCAGGTGCTAGCCCTCGACGTCACCTCCGAGGAGTCGATGTCGGTGGCCGTCAAGACGATCGAGGCCGACCACGGCCGGATCGGCGCGCTGGTCAACAACGCCGGCTACGGGGAGTACGGCACCATCGAGGAGACCGACCTCGAGAAGGTCCGGACCATGTTCGAGACCAATGTCTTCGGTGTCGCCCGCCTGACCCAGCTCGTGCTTCCCGCCATGCGCGAGGCGGGCGAGGGCCGGATCGTCAACGTCGGCTCCATGGGTGGTCGCTTCACCTTCCCCGTGGGCGGCTACTACCACTCGACCAAGTACGCCGTGGAGGCGCTGAGCGACGCCCTGCGCACCGAGGTCCGCAGCTTCGGCATCGGTGTCAGCCTCATCGAGCCCGGTCTCATCCGCACGGAGTTCGCGGGCACGGCACTTTCCTCCGATGCCGCTGGCACACAAGGGGATTCACCGTATGCCGCGTTGCTGGCTTCCAGCGCCAGCAACACTGCCGGTGGATACGGCAGCTCGCTGGTCTCCGCTCACCCGGAGGCCGTCGCCAAGGTCATCCGTCGCGCCATCGAGTCCCGCCACCCCAAGCCGAGGTACATCGTGACGCCCACGGCCCGGGCCCTGATCGCCATCCGCACCCTCGGCGGGTCCCGACTCTGGGACCTCATGATGCGCGCGCAGTTCGACACCTGAGCCCCGGAGACGGTCGGCCCACCGCCCTACACTCGACCGCGTGGTCGCCGCCGTCGAACCCCTCACCGCCCCCGTCGAGCCCGACGAGGCGCTGCGGCGCATCGCCTTCCTCCTCGAACGCGAGCGGGCCGGCAGCTACCGCGTGGAGGCGTTCCGCAAGGCCGTCGTGACGGTCCGCGAGACACCGGAGGACGAGCTCCGGAGCCGGCACGAGGCGGGGACGCTCCAGGACCTGGCCGGCATCGGCAAGTCCACCGCCGCGGTGGTGAGCGAGGCGCTGGACGGCGAGCTCCCGGCATACCTGGAGTCGTTGCAGGACAAGGCGAAGCCCCTCGCCAAGGGCGGCGGCGAGCTGCTCGCCCGCATCAAGGGCGACTGCCACTCGCACTCCAACTGGTCGGACGGCGGGAGCCCTATCGACGAGATGGTGCTGACTGCGGTCGAGCTGGGCCACGAGTGGCTGGTGCTCACCGACCACTCGCCCCAGCTGCGGGTGGCCAACGGGCTCACCGCCGAGCGGCTCACCAAGCAGCTCGCCATCGTCGAGGCCATCAACGCCTCGCTCGACGGCCAGTTCCGGCTGCTGAAGGGGATCGAGGTCGACATCCTCGACGACGGAGCCCTCGACCAGACCGACACCATGCTGGGCAAGCTCGACCTGGTCACCGCCAGCGTCCACTCCAAGCTCAAGATGAACCGGGCACCGATGACCAAGCGAATGGTGGCGGCGGTGTCCACCCCGCGCGTCAACGTCCTCGGCCACTGCACCGGCCGGCTCGTCGAGGGGTCCCGTGGCACGCGACCGCAGTCAGACTTCGACGCGCAGGCGGTCTTCGAGGCCTGCGCCGAGCACGGCACCGCCGTGGAGATCAACAGCCGGCCGGAGCGGCGCGACCCCCCGGATGACCTCATCCGGCTCGCGATGGAGATCGGCTGCCTCTTCGCGATCGACTCCGATGCCCACGCGCCGGGTCAGCTGGAGATCAAGGCCTACGGCTGCGAGCGCGCCGAGGCGCTGGGGATCGACCCCGACCGGATCGTCACCACCTGGGACGTCGAGCGACTGCTGGAGTGGTCGGGCGCCGACACGTGACCTGACGGCTTGACGGATCGCGACCATCAATGTCTTAATGAGTTAAGTCATTGATACAAAGGAGTCGTGATGGCCATCGCCCTTGCTGGACTGCTGTTCGTGCCCGTCGCCCTGGGGATCCTCATCGCCGGCGTGATCCGTCTGGTCGACACGCTGCAGTCGCACGGCGCCGCGCGCACGGCCCAAGCGCGCTCACTGGCGGCGTCGGCCGCGACCGGGGTGGCCGGGCTCGTCGCCACCATGGCCTGGCTCGGGTTGGCGAGCGGCTTGGACCTCGACATCCGCCTGGCCACCCTCCCGGCCCTCGGCTGCGCGGTCGCCGTGCTCACCGCAGCGGTCGCCGAGCGGACCTGGCCACGCCCCACGGGCCCGGTGCGGACTGCGAGCCTCGGCGGACGACGGGCACCACGGCCGGCGTGGTTGTCGCGCCTGGTGGTGGTCGGCCTCTCCGCGACCGTCGCGGCGCTGGTCATCGGAGCCCTGACCGCGGCGCCCGGTGGACGCTCCTTCGCGCGGACCGCCCCCGGTGTCTCGACCTTCGGCACCCCCTACCCCGGCGCGCCGTACGCCGTGGCCGTGGGTGCGGCGACGCTGTTCCTCGGGCTGGCCACCTGGTTCGCCTGGGCGCGGGTCGAAGCCCGACCGGCCCTCGGGCCGGGTCACGAGGACCTCGATGCCGCAGTCCGTGGCGCGTCGACGACCCGGGTGCTCCGCCCCGCGGCCATTGGTTCGCTCAGCACCGCCGCAGGCCTCTGGATGACGATGGGTGCCACCGTCAACAGCGTGACCCAGAACCTGCGGATGAACGACTCGCGAAGCCCCCAGCCCCCCTTCGACTGGGTGCAGAACCTGGGCTTCACGGCGACCGCGATCGGGCTCAGCCTCCTGCTGCTCACCCTCGCGGCCTTCGTTGTCGGCGGCCCGCGGCTCCCCCGCCACGAGGCCATCCCGGTCCCTGACGCCACCCGGGTCGGGGCATGAGCGACCTGCTGGTCACCATCGACCTGGGCGCGGCGGAGCCGCCGTACGAGCAGGTCCGGACCCAGCTCGCCGGCCTGATCGGCCGGGGCAGCCTGGCCGAGGGCGACCGGTTGCCCACCGTGCGAGCGCTGGCTGCCGACCTCGGGCTGGCGGTCAACACCGTGGCCCGCGCCTACAAGGAGCTCGAGGCCGAGGGTCTGGTGACGACCCGCCGCCGGGCCGGGACGGTGGTCGCAGCGGGCTCGCAGCCGCTCGACGTCGCCCTCAACCGCAGCGCCGCCGAATACGCCATCCGGGCCGCGCGGGCCGGGCTCAGCGAGTCCGCGGCCGTCGACCTGGTCCGCGCCGCGCTCCGTGAGGCGCGCGCCTGACGAGCCACGCGGCATACTCTCGGCCCCTGGGGCGAGCCGGAGCCAGCCGGACGGGCCCCGGCGCCCACGGACCCGTTTTGGTTATCGGGGCAGTCTGCCCTTATGCTTTCGCGAGTCCTCGACGGATCCGCGCCTGGCGCTAAACGGCGGGGGGCCGTTGAACTGGTCCCCATCGTCTAGCGGCCTAGGACCCCGCCCTTTCACGGCGGTAGCACGGGTTCGAATCCCGTTGGGGATACGCATTACCAGCACCATCTAGGCCCCGTAGCGCAGTTGGTTAGCGCGCCGCCCTGTCACGGCGGAGGTCGCCGGTTCGAGCCCGGTCGGGGTCGCCCCACACGAAAGGCCCGCACGAGAGTGCGGGCCTTTCGTCTTTCTCGAGCAGAGTCGCGTGCCTGAGGCCGGCCCATGGCGCCGCCTGAGGCACCCGACGTCAGTCGGTGTAGTGCGACGCATCGCCCTCGATCACGCGGCTGCGCTCACCGGTCAGCCCGACCGGCACGTCACCGGCCACGGTCACGCGGTGGAGCTGGCGCGGCAGGCGGTCGTAGTTGTCGATCGCGTAGTGCTGGGTGATCCGGTTGTCGAAGATGACCAGCTGGTCGGGTTCCCAAGCAACTCTGACGACGTTCTCAGGTCGGCTCACGTAGGACTGGAGCAGTCGGATCAGCTCACGGCTCTCGGACACGGACAACCCGACCAACCGCTGGGCGAATCCGCCCAGGTAGAGACCCTTCTCCCCCGACTCCGGGTGGACGCGCACGACCGGGTGAGCGGTGCGGAAGGCGATGGACGTGAACTCGGCGCGGTTCTCCCTGGTCTGGTCGTCGAGCGCTTCCTCGGGCTGCGCGTAGTCGTAGTCGTTGGTGTGGATCGCCCAGAGCGAGTCCGCGAGCAGCCGCAGCGGCTTCGGCAGGTCGCGGTAGGCGGCACCGGTGTTGGCGATGAGCGTCTCGCCGCCGTGCGGCGGCACGACCTTGCTCGAGAGGGTCGTGGCTTTCGGTGGTGCCTGCACGAAGGTGACGTCGGTGTGCCAGTGGTTGGCGACGCCCTTCTCGCTGTCGACCGGCAGCACGCGGGGGGCGCCGGGAGCGGACGCGACCGTGGGGTGGGCTGTGGTGAGCGCACCGAAGCGTGCGGCGAACCGCTCCTGCTCCTCGTCGGTGAGCGGTGCGCGCCGGAAGACGAGCGCCTTGTGCTCGAGCAGCGCCTGGTTGAGGAACTCGACCGTCTCGGCATCCAGCTCGGCAGCGGGGTCGACCCCGATGATCTCGGCGCCGATGCGCCCGGTGAGCTTGCGGACGTCCCGGTCGGTGGCGATGGCGGTCATGCGGCGTTCTCCTTCGTGTCGTGGAGCGAGGGGTGGTTCTGGGTGTTGGGGTTGGCTGGGCGGGCTAGTCCGTAGTGGTCGCGCAGGGTCTCGCCCGTGTACTCGATGCGGAACAGCCCGCGTCGCTGCAGCTCGGGCACCACGAGGTCGACGAAGTCGTCGAGCCCGCCCGGCAGGGTCGGCGGCATGACGTTGAAACCGTCCGCCGCCCCTTGCTCGAACCACTCCTGGATCTGGTCCGCGACCTGGGTCGCGGTGCCCGCGAACACGCGGTGGCCGCGCCCACCGGCGAGGCGCTCGATGAGCTGCCGCACCGTGAGGCCCTCCCGGGCGGAGAGGTCGAGGACGAGCTGTTTGCGGCTCTGGTTGCCTTCCGTGCCCGCCTCGACCGGGGGCAGCGGCCCGTCGAGGTCCGCCTCCGTCAGCTCGTGGTCGAGCATGCTCGACAGCTGCGCCAGTCCGTATGCCGGGTTGATCAGGGCGTTGAGCTCGGCCTCCTTGGCCTGGGCCTCCGCTTCCGTGCGGCCGATGACCGGGCTGATCCCCGGGAGGATCAGCAGCTCCTCGGGGCGCCGACCGTGCGCGGTGAGCCGCCCCTTGAGGTCGGCGTAGAAGCCCTGCGCCTCCTCAAGGGTCTGCTGCGCAGTGAAGACGGCCTCGGCGAAGCGGGCTGCGTACTCCTTGCCGGAATCGCTCGACCCCGCCTGGACCAGCAGCGGGTAGCCCTGGACCGGCCTGCGGATGTTGAGCGGGCCCCGCACCTCGTAGTGCTCGCCCCGGTGGTCGACCGGGGTGATCAGGTCGGTGTCGGCGTAGATCCCGGCAGCCTTGTCCGCAACCACTGCCTCGTCGTCGAAGGAGTCCCAGAGGGCCTGGGCCAGCTGCACGAACTCGGTGGCCCGGGCATACCTCGCCTCGTGGTCGGGACGGTCGGTCAGGCCGAAGTTTCGCGCCTCGTCCTGACCGGCGCTGGTGACGATGTTCCACCCCGCCCGGCCACCGCTGAGGTGGTCGAGCGAGGCGAACGCCCGCGCCAACGTGTAGGGGTGGTTGTAGGTCGTCGAGGCCGTCGCGATCAGGCCGACGTGGCTGGTCGACGCCGCGAGCGCCGCCAGCAGCGTCAACGGCTCGAAGGCGCTGTGCGTGTTGTGCCGCACCTTGCCGTGCAGCGCGACGCTGTCGGCGAAGAACACCGAGTCGAGGCGTCCCCGCTCGGCGGTCCGTGCGATGTCGACGTAGTGCTGGAGGGTCAGCGCCCTGGCCGGCTCGACGTCGGGGTGGCGCCAGGCCGCCTCGTGGTGTCCGGTGGACATGATGAATGCGTTGAGGTGGAGCTCTCGTCGGGGGCGGGCCCCGGGGGTCGGAGACATGGATCTGGTCACCTTTCAGGGAGTTTCGAGTGGGGGTGGCTGCCGGCCTCAGCGAGCAGCGGCCGCGACGCGCCACCGGGAGAAGTGCCGCTCCAGCCGCACCAGGACCGTGTTCACGAGGAGGCCGAACAGCGAGACGGTGAGGATTCCGGCGTACATGTCCGGGATCTGGAAGCTGCTCTGTGCGTTGACGATGAGGTAGCCGAGCCCGGCCTTGGCGCCGACCATCTCGGCGGCGATGAGCACGAGGATCGACGACGTGCCGGCCATCCGCACGCCCGTGAAGATCGTCGGCACCGCCGAAGGCAGCACGACCTTCTGGAACAGCGCGAGGCTGCCCAGGCCGAGCGACCGGGCCGCCCTCACCAGCAGCGGGTCGACAGTCCGCACCCCGGCGATGGTGTTGAGCAGCACCGGGAAGAAGCTGGCGTAGGCGACGATCGAGATCTTGCTGGTCTCGCCGATTCCGAGGAGCAGGACGAAGACCGGCAGGAGGGCGAGCGCCGCGGTGTTGCGGAACGCCTCGAGCAGCGGGGTGAGGAACTCCCGCAGGCCGTCGTACCAGGCCACCACCAGCCCGAGGGCGATCCCCGACACCACGGCGAGGCTGAACCCCACCGCCGACCGGGTCAGGCTGGCCGCCACGTGCTGCTGGAGCTGCCCGCTCTCGGCCAGACCCCACCAGGCCTGCAGGACCTCGTGGAGGGGTGGCAGGAAGACCCTGCGCGCGGGGTCGAGCAGGTACTGGGTGCCGTACTCCCACAGCAGCAGGAAGAGGACCACGGCCGCCGATCGCCGGGTGAGCCTGCCGACGCTGCGCGCCAGGCCATGCCCCCTCGTATGCCGCGTGGACGCGGTCGGCGTGACGACCGTCACCGCGGATGGGGCCTCGAGGGTCGCAGTGCTCATCGGGGTCCCCGCGAAGTATCGGAGCGACGCAGGAGCGAAGAACTTTGTGGGGTGATGTTCATCAGGCTGCCTTCTCTGTGCCATCGGGCTGGATCTTGAGGTGCCCGGCGTCCTGGGCCCTCCGAACCTCGTCGTGCAGGAGCGTCCAGACCTCGTGCCGGTAGTGGACGAAGCGGGGGTCGGAGCGTAGGTCCGTCGTGGACTCCCGGTCGCCGAGGTCGATGTCGACGAGCGCCTTGAGCCGGCCGGGACGCGAGCTCAGCACCGCGACGCGCTGGCCGAGGTAGACCGCCTCCTCGATGCCGTGCGTGATGAAGACGACCGTGGTGCCGGTGGCCCGCCAGATCCGCACGAGCTCGTCCTGCAGCTGCTCGCGGGTCTGCGCGTCCAGGGCTGCGAACGGCTCGTCCATGAGCAGGATGCCGGGCTGGTAGGCGAGGCTGCGGGCGATCGCCACCCGCTGCTTCATCCCTCCCGACAGCTCGTGGGGATAGCGGTCCTCGAAGCCCTCCAGGCCGACCAGAGCGAGGTTCTCCCTCGCACGCTCGATGCGCTCACGTCGGCCGAGCCCCTGCTGCTCGAGAGCGAAGGTGACGTTGGCCAGGGTGGTGCGCCAGGGGAAGAGCGCGTACTGCTGGAAGACGATCCCGCGGTCGAGCCCCGGGCCGGTCACCTCGCGTCCCTCGACGAGGACGCTCCCACGTGTCGGTCGACTGAGCCCTCCGAGGAGGTCCAGCAGGGTGGTCTTGCCCGACCCGCTGGGGCCGACCAGGGTCAGGAACTCACCGCGCGGCACGTCCAGCGACACGTCCTCGAGCGCCATCAGGGTGCGCGCCCGCGGCTGCTCGCGGGTGGGCCGCAGCGCAAACTCCTTGGTCACCCCCTTGAGCTCGATGTGCGCGCTCATGATGCGTCCTGGGCGAGCTGGTTGAACTCGTTGGTGTAGAGCTTGCTCGGCTGGAGCTCGCCCTTCGTGATGATGCCGCTGTCGACCAGCCACGGCTCCCACCGGGTGAAGTCCTCGTCGGTGATCACGCCGCCCGTGCTGGGGATCCCGACGCTCTTCCAGTACTTGAGGTTGTCGGTCTTCTCGTTGCGGCCGCGCTTCTCGATGATGCTCGTGAACCGGGCGATGACCTCCGCGCGAGGGGTGGTGCGCTCCCACTCGATGGCCTTCGCGACCCCAGTGACGAACTCCTTGGCAGCGGCGGGGTTCTTCGCGATGAAGTCGTCACGCAGCACGTACTGCCCGCCGTTGAAGGCGCCGAAGAGGGCGTAGTCGCTGAAGAGCGAGCGCAGCCCACCCGTGGCGATGGCGTGGTCCTGGAGCACCCCGGAGAGCGTGCCCACGTCGACCTGCCCGCGACGGACGGCCAGCTCGGTGTCGTTCGGCGGCAGCGGCACGAGCTGGACGCGGTCGATCTCCTGTGGCGTCAGCCCGTTCTTCTTGAGGTACGTGTCGATCACGGCCTCGGCGTGCGCGCCGAGGGTGTTGACCGCGATCTTCTTGCCGATCAGGTCCCGCGGGGTCCGGATCGGGCTGTCCTCCTTGACGTAGAAGCCGTTGAAGGACTTGGCGTCCTCGCCGTAGTAGTTGACGACTGCCTTGACCGGCGCACCGGCCTTGATCAGCTTGACCACCGCACCGGAGAAGGCGCCGCCCACGTCGGTCTGGCCGGTGGCCGCCGACTGGATGTCCTGGGGACCGCTGGTCGTGTTGCCGACCCACTTGAGCTTCACCGTCGGGAAGTACCCGAGGTCGGCCGCGAGCTCCGGCAGCCCGACCAGGTTGGCCGAGCCCTGGTAGCGGATCGTCACCGGCCCCTTGACGTCCGTGCTGGCCTCGCTCGAGGGGAGGGCGCAACCGCCGACGAGGCCGAGGGGGAGCAGCGTGGATACCGCCGCCACGAGGGGACGACGCCGTGATGGACGAGTCGTGGCGCGCATCAGGCCACCGCCTCACGCGGCTCGGCACCCGCGGCCACGAGCGAACGGCCCGCGACCGTGTCGAGGAAGACGGCGGTCACCTCGCGAAGAGGACGGTGGGCCACCTCGTCGATGAGCACCTCTCCGCCCTCCACCAAGGTGATGTGGTCCGCGAGGACAAACCAGCCGGGGGTGATGCTGCTCGGAGCGAGGCTGGCCAGCACCGGGCGCAGGGCGTAGTCGACGACGAGCACATGAGCCGGGGTGCCGCCGGTCGCCACGGGCAGGACGACCTTGCCGCGCAGGGCGAACTGCGGGAGGAGGTCGAGGAAGGTCTTGAGCAGACCACCGTAGGCCGCCTTGTAGACCGGGGTCGAGACCACGACTGCGTCGGCGGCCTCGAGGGCCGCGACTGCCCGGGCGATGTCAGGGTCGTGGGCGTTGCCGCGAAGGAGCGGCTCGGCAGGCAGGTCACGCAGGACGACTGGGACCACGACGTGGCCGGCTCGCTGCAGCTGGCGGGCGATGTCAGCGAGGACGGCATCGGTCTTGGACGTTCGGTTGGGACTGCTGGAGATGGTGGCTATGACAGCCATGGGAAAGTCCTTTCGGGCATGGGGCATCACCGGGTCCGCCACAGGGGGCAGAACCGTCGTGGGAGAAGGGGATTCGTCAGGGACCGTCGTCAGGATGTGACGGCGGACAGACGAGCGGAGCTAGCGCGTTAGCGGTGACAGAGCGCGCTGGAGACCCTGAGCAGGTCGACGTGCCTGCGCAGGACACGGTGGCACGAGCGATCGGCTCGGTGCCTGGATCCGTTGTCCTTCATGGGTTTCCGTCCTCGTGGAGGCCCGAGAGCCTCGCGCTTGCGACAGTCGTGCGACTGTCGCCAGGTCCTCACCCGGAGCACCCCGCCGCGAGTGGGAGGGTTGCCGTCCAGCAAGCCGGGGCTGTGCGCTGGAACTCGTGACCTGGGATGAACGTAGCCCTTCGCCTATTACCTATCAAATAAGTAGGATATTGCTCTCGCATGTTGGGACGGAGAAGGGCGCCCACGCACGAAATCCCGTGCGTGGACGCCCTTTTCAGGCCTCGCTGAGCTCAGTCGGTGCTGACCTCGATGGCGATCTTGCCGCGCACGTGACCGGTCTGGCTCAGCTCGAACGCCTTGGTCGCGTCGGCCAGCTGGAACACCTCCGCCACGGGCACGGTCAGCTTGCCGTCGTCGGCGAGGTCGCCCAGAGCGGTCAGGTCCTCCGCGTTGGGACGCACCCAGGCAGAGATGCCACCGGCCTCGGCCACCGTCCCGTCGGCGATGGACCCGTGTCGGCCACCGTCCTTGAGGACCGCGCGAGTGGTCTCCAGCACGCCACCGACGAAGTCGGCCACGACGTCGACGCCGTCGGGCGCGAGCTCGCGCACGCGCTCGGCCAGCCCCTCGGCATACGACACCGGCTCGACACCCAGCCCGCGCAAGAACTCGTGGTTGCCCTCGGAGGCGGTGCCGATCACGCGCGCGCCGAGCGCACGGGCGATCTGCACGGCGAGGAGCCCGACGCCGCCGGCGGCGGCGTGGACCAGCACGGTCTCGCCTTCCTTGAGGCCCAACCGCGCCAGCAGCTGGTATGCCGTGAGGCCGGCGAGCGGGAGGCCGGCGGCCTGGTGCCAGTCCAGCGATTTCGGCTTGCGAGCGACGGTGCGCACGGGTGCGGTGACGAGCTCGGCGAACGTGCCGCCCTGCACCCAGTCCTTGCGGGCGTAGGCGATCACCTCGTCGCCGACCGACCACTCGGGGGTGTCGAGACCGACGGCCTCGACCACTCCGGCGACGTCCCAGCCCGGGATCGCGGGGAAGCCCACCACCATCAGTCCGTCGAGGTAGCCCTTGGCCACCTTCCAGTCAACGGGGTTCACACTCGCGCTGCGGACGCGGATCAGCACCTCACCCGGACCGACCTTGGGGTCGGCCACATCGGTGAGCTGGAGGGTGTCGGGGTCGCCGTACCCGGCGTAGGTGATTGCCTTCATGCCCAGCGCAACTTCGTTGCACACGCGGCTATTCCGCTGGTGCACTCCGGTGTGAGTTAGCCCTCTCGATCGGCTATGATCCTGCAGTCGCGACGGTCACCCGGGCTTCGGCACGAGGCCGCCGCGATCGCATGTCCGCCGCCACGGACGTGCGATACGGCCAGGTAGCTCAGTTGGTACGAGCGTCCGACTGAAAATCGGAAGGTCGGCGGTTCGACCCCGCCCCTGGCCACCCTCCAGAAGCCGCAGGTCAGCAGCACGCTGAACTGCGGCTTCGCCGTTCCCGGAGCGTGTGACGCCGGCAACGCCGGGTCGGGTTCGTTCGCGCGATGAGGGCCGGTGCCGACGATCCGAGTGTTCGAGTGGGTTTCCACAGCCCGATGCACCAAACTCGCTGTGTGCAGGATCCACAGCTCGGCCACCTCGGCGCCCGTACCGGCGACCGCCGAGACCTCCGCGACGCCAGCAGCCACGGCGACCTCAGCCGCTGGCTCGTCGACGCGTCGCCGGACGGCCTCTGGGTGTTCGACAACGAGGGCCACACGGTGCTGGCCAACCCGCGCATGGCGCAGATGCTCGGTCGCGCCCCCGAGGAGATGCCGGGGCTGTCGGTCTTCGAGACCCTCGACGAGGAGGGCCAGGCACAGTTCGAGCACCACCTGAAGGACCTGGAGACCAGCCGCGAGAGTGGCAGCAACCTCGAGTGCAGCCTGCTGCGCAAGGACGGCGAGCGCTTCTGGGCCCTCGTCAGCCACACGCCCATCAACGACGACGACGGCCACCACGTCGGGTGGCTGCACCGGGTCACGGAGTACAGCCACCAGCGGCGCCTCATCGACACCCTCCAGCGCCGCGAGACCCAGCTCGCCGAGGCCCAGCGGATCGCCAAGATCGGTAGCTGGGAATGGGACGTCGTGAACGACGTCGTGACCTGGTCCGACGAGCTCTACCGGATCTACGGCGTCATCCCGGACGAGGGTTTCGTCCCCAACTACCAAGGTTTTCTCGACCGGATGCACCCCGACGACCGCGACGTCGCCGCCCAGGCCGTGCAACACGCCTTGGAGGGCAACCGCGAGTTCGAGTTCGACGCCCGGATCTTCAAGGGAGACGGCTCGATCGCGTGGATCCGTGGCCGGGGCCAGGTCGGCACCGACGACACCGGCGCGATCGTCCGCATGGGCGGCACGTCGCAGGATGTCACGGACACCAAGGACGCCGAGCAGGCCCTGGCCCTGCTGACCGCGATGGCCACGGCCGCCAACGAGGCCACCACGCTCGCCGAGGTCATCCCCCAGATCATGGACCTCGTGACGACCCACACCGGGTGGCAGTCGGTGGCCGCCTGGGTGGTGGACTCCGACGACAACCTGGTCCCGGTGCCCGCGGACACCCGCCCCGTGCCGGACGAGGACCTGGTGGAGGCCCAACGGCTCGCCCACGAGGCGGTCAGCAGCCGATCGCCGCACGCCTCGCTCACGACCGAGGGCACCAGCCTGGTCGCGGCACCCGTGGTCGCCGAAGGACGGGCCGCCTGCGTCATCGTCATGGACACCCGGGCCAACACTCCCCCTACCGAGACCGACGGCCTCACCGTCGCCCGGGCGACCTCGATCTTCGCGCGGGTCGCGGAGCGCGAGCTCGCGGCCGAGAAGCTCCGTCAGGCACGCGACAACGCGGAGAGCGCGTCGCTCGCAAAGTCCGAGTTCCTCGCGACGATGAGCCACGAGATCCGCACGCCCCTCAACGGCGTGATCGGCCTGTCCGAGCTCCTGGGGCGCACCGAGCTGACCGCCCACCAGCGCCGGCTCGCCGACGGGATCGACGGCGCCGGTCGCGCCCTACTCGCGCTCGTCAACGACATCCTCGACCTGTCCAAGATCGAGGCTGGGCGACTCGAGCTCGAGGCGGTCGACTTCGACCCCCGCGCCATCGTCGAGCAGAGCACCACGCTGATGGCCGAGCGCGCCCGCGCCAAGGACCTCGAGCTCGCCGTGACCTGCCTGCCCGACGTGCCGCGCGCTGTCTGTGGCGACCCCGTGCGCTTCGGCCAGGTCATCTCCAACCTCACCTCCAACGCCGTGAAGTTCACCTCCAGCGGTGAGGTCGTCGTGCGGGCCAGCGTGGAGTCCACCCACGACGACGGCAGCACGGTCATCCGGGTGGAGGTCAGCGACACCGGCAGCGGCATGAGCCCCGAGGTCAAGGACCGGCTGTTCACCGCCTTCTCCCAGGGCGACAACTCCACGACCCGCGAGTACGGCGGCACCGGCCTGGGACTGGCCATCAGCCGCCAGATCGTCGAGCAGATGGACGGCGAGATCGGGGTCAACAGCGAGACCGGCTACGGCAGCACCTTCTGGTTCACCGCCCGCTTCGAGCCGGCCCAGGAGCGAGAGGACGAGCGGCCGCCGCTGCCCGACGTGGCAGGACTGCGGGTCCTGGTCGTCGACGACAACGAGACCAACCGCTTCATCCTCGAGGAGCAGCTGGCGGGGTGGTCCATCGAGGCCGCCATCGCCTCCTCCGGCGTCGAGGGCCTGGGCCTGCTCGACGACGCCCACCGTCGCAACGTGCCGTTCGACATCGTGCTGCTCGACTACGTCATGCCCGGCGTCAACGGCGAGCAGTTCGCCCGGATGGTGCGCGGAGACGGCCGCTTCGCCGACACCCGCATCATCCTGCTCACCTCGGCGATGGACCTCGACCCGGAGGTGCTGTCGTCCGCGGGGATCACCGTGTCGCTGACCAAGCCCGTCCTCCCCTCCAGCCTCCTCGACACCCTGGCCAACGTGGCCGGCGACCGCGCCGAGACCCTGGCCTCCGAGGGCGAGGAGGCTGCCGGGCGTTCCGCCGGCCGCCCGCCCGCGGGCTCGCGGGGCCACGTCCTCGTCGTCGAGGACAACGAGGTCAACCAGCTGGTCGCCGTCGGCATCCTCGAGAGCCTCGGGTATGCCGTGACCGTCGCCGAGAACGGCCTGGCCGGCTACTACGCGTTCCAGTCCGGCGACGGCAGCTTCGACGCCGTGCTGATGGACTGCCAGATGCCGCAGATGGACGGCTACGACGCGACCCGGATGATCCGGTCCTTCGAGGACGGCCACTACCGCACCCCCATCATCGCCATGACGGCCGCGGCGATCGCCGGCGAGCGCGAGCGGTGTCTCGAGTCGGGCATGGACGACTTCCTCACCAAGCCGGTGGACGTGACCCTGCTGCGCGAGGCGCTCGACCGCTGGGTGCCCGCCTCGGGCGAGACCGTGGTCGACGACGAGGCGCCCGACAGTCGTCGGCTCGCATCGCTGGCCGACACGACGGTGCTCGACGCCTCCAGGCTGGAGGAGCTCCTCGACCTCGACCCCGGCGACCCCTCGATGCTGCTGCGCTTCATCGACCGGTTCGGGCCCAACGCGCGGGCCACCCTGGCCGGTATGCGCGAGGCCCGCGAGGCGGGCTCCGCCCACGACCTCGGCCGGACCGCGCACGCCCTCAAGGGCAGCGCGGCGAACCTCGGCGCGACCCAGCTCGCGGCCCTCTGCAAGGAGGTCGAGGACCTCGGTGAGGACGGTGTCGTGGTCGAGCAGCCGACCCTCGTGGCTGTCGAACGCGCCCTCGACGCCGCGGTGAAGGCGCTCGAGTCCTTCGCCGTGGTCCTGCGCCGCGAGTCCTGACCTAGCCGGCACGAGACCCGTGACAGGACGAAGCCGCCGGTCACAGGGGGAGTGACCGGCGGCTTCGTTGAAAGGGACTTACTCGTGCTGCCAGGTTCCCGTCTGGCTCATGGGCGGGTCTGGGTCCTGCATCGACGGATCACCTTGGGGGTTGGCGACCCGACGCTCAAGCCGACTGGGCGGTGTCCGCATTCACCTGCTGGCCGGCGCTCGTGAGGTACTGGCCAGTGCGGGCACCGAGCGCCAGACGGCGTCGCACCTCGCGCATGAGCTCGTCATTGGTGGCCAGCATCAGGGCCTCGTTGTGGTCGATGCCACCCAGGACGGAGAGGCCGGAGCCCTCGGCGGCGCGCAGGGCGATCTCGCGGACGGAGACGCACAGGGCGCGGGACAGGGCCAGCATGTCATCGGGCTGCGGCCACTCCGGGAGGACCGGGGAGTCGAGGATTCCCTCGAGCGTCCACTCGTCCAGGCCGGTCCGCGTGGCGAGCGTCGCGCGGCTCCATCCGAGGACGCGGAGCTGCTCCTGGAGGAAAGTGCCGAGGCTGTTGATCACGATGGCTCCAATGGGGGTGGTGAGGGCTTACCCCCTGATAGAAGCGCGAAATCGACTCCCGAAACCATTTTTTTGCCATCCCTTGACCATTGTCTCGTCCGTTCGGCGGACAGTGCCTCCCCCTAACGTGTCAAGCCCAGCTCGCGCTCTACGACGTCGGTATGAGCCCCGGGTTCTGTGGCGGGTGTGCCTGCAGTGGTGGGAGTGGCCGAAAACCGGGGCGCAGGGGCTGGTTGGACCAGATTCGGGGAGCCGGGGACGGCGGCATATGCGCCCCTCGCGGACAGGTGCGGGTCGGTGCGGGCCTCCTGCACCGTGAGCACCGGCGCCACACACGCGTCGAGGTCGGCGAAGACGGTCACCCACTCGGCGAGCGGCTTCGCCGCGATCCGGTCGGCGAACAGCGAGGCCACCCGGGGCCACTGCTCGGCGTCGAGCTGGGAAGCACCGACCTCCGCAGGGTCCAGCCCGAGTCCACCCACGAAGCGCTCGTAGAAGACCGGCTCGATCGCCCCCACGGCGAGCCAGCGGCCGTCGGCGGTGCGGTAGCAGCGGTAGAACGGCGCACCACCGTCGAACAGGTTGGCGCCGCGCGCCGCCGGCCACAGCCCCGACCCCAGCATCGACTGGTGCATCGCGGTCATCGCGGCCAGTCCGTCGACGATGGCCGCATCGACGACCTGGCCCTGGCCCGACTCGCGGGCGTGCCACAGAGCGGAGACGACGCCCAGCGCCAGCAGCATCCCGCCGCCACCGAAGTCGCCGAGCAGGTTGAGCGGGGGGACGGGCCGCCCGTCGGCGCCCGCGAAGGCGTCGAGCACCCCGGCGACCGCGAGGTAGGTGAGGTCGTGCCCGGCCAACGCGGCATACGGGCCGTCCTGGCCCCACCCGGTCATCCGGCCGTAGACGAGCCGGGGGTTGCGCTCGAGCGCGACGGAGGGTCCGAAGCCGAGTCGTTCGGCCACCCCGGGGCGGAACCCCTCGACGAGGATGTCCGCGCGGTCGACGAGCGCGAGCACGACGGCCCGGCCGTCGGGCGACTTGAGGTCGGCCACCACCGACTGCCGGCCCCTGAGCAGCACGGCATGGGTGGGACGCAGATCCTCCTCGGGTCGGTCGACGCGCACGACATCGGCGCCCAGGTCGGACAGCATCATCGCCGCGAACGGCCCCGGACCGATGCCGCCGACCTCGACGACTCGCACCCCTGCGAGAGGGCCTGGACGGCGCGTCGAGTCAGCCCTCGAATCCATGGGACCGACCGTACCGTCGCTCACTCGACGTGAGCTCCTGAGACGAGACTGCGCGTCGGGCCCTGCTCCCGACGCGCCCCCTCGGTCAGAGGACGTCTGAGAGCAGTGCGCGAACCTCGACTTCGCGGTAGCGGCGGTGGCCGCCGAGCGTGCGGATGGAGTTGAGCTTCCCTGCCTTCGCCCAACGCGTCACCGTCTTGGGATCGACCCGGAACAGGGACGCCACCTCCGCGGGGGTGAGCAACTTCTCGACCTCGGTGGTGCGAGTAACCATGACATAACTCCTAGTGCAGGGGACGTCCTCCAATAATCGGACAAGAAGGACGCTTTGGGAACATTCCAACCGGGTCATCCGATATGGCCCGTTGGGACTAGTCACAGGACCACCCTGTGACCAGGCAGGGGGCGGAACCGGAGGGGCGGGGTCGGTCTCGAGGGGGCATACGCTTGACCCGGCGCGCGATCCGCGCCGACCTCCCCGTCCCTGCGCCCTACCGAGCTCAAGGAGTCACCACCGTGACCGCGTCCTCGTCGCCCTTCCCCAGCCTGACCACTGCCCCGCCCGCCCTCTCCCCCACGGACACGTCCGCGCACGAGCAGGTCGTCTTCTGCCACGACCGGCAGACCGGGCTACGGGCCATCATCGGGATCTACTCCACGGCCCTCGGGCCGGCTCTGGGCGGCACGCGGTTCTACCCCTACGAGAGCGACGACGCGGCCCTGGCCGACGTGCTGCGCCTCTCCAAGGGCATGGCCTACAAGAACGCCGTGGCCGGCCTCGACCTCGGCGGCGGCAAGGCCGTCATCATCGGCGACCCTGCCACGGACAAGACCCCCGACCTCCTGCGCGCCTACGGCCGCTTCGTCGAGTCCCTCGGCGGCCGCTACGTCACCGCCTGTGACGTGGGCACCTACGTGGCCGACATGGATGTCGTCAGCGAGACCACCCGCTTCGCCACCGGCCGCTCCGAGGCCAATGGCGGGGCCGGCGACTCCT
The DNA here is from genome assembly GCF_056404295.1 of Pedococcus sp. P2_D7. Taxonomy (NCBI): domain Bacteria; kingdom Bacillati; phylum Actinomycetota; class Actinomycetes; order Micrococcales; family Intrasporangiaceae; genus Pedococcus; species Pedococcus sp. P2_D7. Next base: position 184,381 of record NZ_JBFUEH010000007.1, on the reverse strand, counting down.
CGGTCCTGACCGCCTTCGGCGTCTTCCAGGGCCAGCGGGCCGCCGCGCAGCACCTGTGGGGCCAGCCCACCCTCAAGGGACGCACCGTGGGCATCGCCGGGGTGGGCAAGGTCGGGCGCATCCTGGCCGGCCACCTGCTCGAGGACGGCGCCTCCGTCGTGGTGACCGACGTCAACGAGCAGGCCCTCGCCGCGCTCAAGGACACCCACCCCGAGATCGAGGTGGTCGCCGACACGGCCACGCTGGTCACCTCCGACATCGACGTCTACGCGCCCTGCGCGCTCGGCGGCGCCCTCGACGACACGACCGTCGAGGCGCTGCGCGCCACCGTGGTCTGCGGCGGAGCCAACAACCAGCTCGTCACCGAGGGCGAGGGCGGCACCGCCGACCGCCTCCGCGAGCGCGGCATCACCTACGCCCCCGACTTCCTCGTCAACGCCGGGGGCGTCATCCAGGTCAGCGACGAGCTGCACGGCTTCGACTTCGAGCGTGCCAAGAAGGGCGCCACGGCGATCTTCGACCACACCCTCGAGGTGCTCCGGACGGCCGACGAGCGTGGGATCACGCCCGCCGCGGCCGCCGACCACATCGCCGAGGAGCGGATGGCCGCCAAGCAGGCGGCCGGCATCTGGTTGCCGGCGCGCTGAGGCCAGGTGGCTGACCTGCCGTTCCGGCCGGTCAGCCCTCGCCGAACGGGTGTTTTCGGCGAGGTGAGACGAGGGTCTCGCCACAGAACTTGCGCCGCTCATGTAGCGTTGACCCCACGACATATACACGATTCCCGGGACCGCTCCGCGGAGCCGAGGCACCGACTGAGGTGACTCGACTAGGCGATGCCGTCCCGGCAGACGCATGAGGGGGTCACGCCATGGGGCGCGGCCGGGCTAAAGCCAAGCAGACCAAGGTTGCACGGGAGCTGAAGTACTTCTCTCCCAACACCGACCTGACGGCACTTGAGCGAGAACTGCACGGGTCCTCCTACGCGGAGCCGGAACCTGTTTCCGACAGCTCCGTGGGCGAGGACGAGTACGACGAGTACGGAAAGTGGGCCTCGGGTCAGCAATGACCTGACGGCCTGACTGACCACCACCTCATGCGCGGGCCCTCGGGCTCGTGTGTCACCTCCGCCGCGCTGCGGCGTGCGGCCATGTCGCTGCGCCTTCATGTCATGGTGCCGCGGCGCCTCGGTCTGTGCGCGTGTCCTGAGCACTACGCTCGCGTCATGAGCACTGACACGCGCGCTGAGACGCAGCGACTGGGTGTGGAGACGACCGGCATCGAGATCATCGACGAGGCCGCCCGCACGGCCCGTCCGAAGGACCTCTTCTGGCCGTGGTTCGCGGCCAACGTCTCTGTCTTCGGGATCAGCTATGCCGGCTTCGTGCTGGGGTTCGGCATCTCCTTCTGGCAGGCCGTGCTGGTCACCGTCGTCGGGGTCGTGGTGTCGTTCCTGCTGTGCGGGGTGATCGCGATCGCCGGCAAGCGCGGCTCGGCACCGACCATGATCCTGTCGCGGTCCGCCTTCGGCGTGACCGGGCAGAAGGTCCCCGGCGTGATCTCCTGGCTGACCTCGATCGGGTGGGAGACCTTCCTCGCGATCCTCGCGACGCTGGCCACCGCCACGATCTTCAAGCAGCTCGGCTGGGGCGGCGGTACCGGCACCAAGATCGTGGCGTGCGTCGTCGTGGCCTCCCTCATCGTTGCGGCCTCCGTGGCGGGCTACCACATCATCATGAGGCTGCAGTCGTACCTCACCTGGATCACGGGGATCGCGACTATCGTCTACATCGCCCTGACCGTCGACGACGTGAACATGACCGCCGTCAACGCGCTCCCGAGCGGCTCCACGGGTGCCGTGGTCGGCGCCCTCGTCCTCGTCATGACGGGCTTCGGCCTGGGCTGGATCAACATCGCCGCCGACTGGTCGCGCTACCAGCGTCGGGACGCCTCGGGTGCGTCGATCGTCGCGTGGAACACCTTCGGTGGTGCGCTCGCCCCCACGGTCCTGGTCATCTACGGGCTCCTGCTGGCCGGCTCCGACGAGAAGCTGCGGGCCGGCATCCAGGCCGACCCGATCGGCACGCTCGCCACGATCCTGCCGACCTGGTTCCTGCTGCCCTTCCTCGTGGCCGCGATCCTCGCACTCGTGAGCGGGGCGGTCCTCGGCATCTACTCGTCGGGCCTGACCCTGCTGTCGCTCGGCGTGCGGATCCCGCGACCGCGGGCCGCCTTCATCGACGGGGTCATCCTCACGCTCGGCACGATCTGGGTGGTGTTCTTCGCCGAGAGCTTCATCAACCCGTTCCAGTCGTTCCTCATCACGCTCGGCGTCCCGCTGGCGTCCTGGGCCGGCATCATGATCTCCGACCTCGTCCTGCGCCGCCGCGACTACGACGACGACGCGCTGTTCGACGCGCGCGGTCGCTACGGGACCTGGGACTGGACCTCGATCGGCACCATGGTCGTGACCACCGTGCTCGGCTGGGGGCTGGTCGTCAACAGCTTCGCCGGCGACGCGTCCTGGAACAACTGGCAGGGCTACCTGATCGAACCCCTGGGCCTCGGCACGTTCGTCGACGACCCCGCAGGCCCCTACTGGGACGGTACCTGGCCCTACGCCAACCTCGGCGTCCTGCTGGCGCTGGTGCTCTCGTTCCTGGTGACCCTCGTCGCGCGTCGCGGCACCGTCCGACGCCAGGAAGTCGGCACGTGACCGATCGCCGGTGGCTGGTGGCGATCGACCTGCAGCGCGTCTTCGGCGACCCGTCGAGCGCGTGGTGCGCTCCGCGGTATGCCGCGGCGGCGGCCAACGTCGTGCGGCTCGTCCCCGCCTTCGGCGAGCGGGCGGTCTTCACGAGGTTCGTCGCCCCGACCACGCCGACCGGGGCGTGGGTGCCCTACTACGAGGAGTTCCCGTGGGCGCTCGAGCCCGGTGACAGCCGGCTCTACGAGCTGACCGACGAGGTCGCGCCCCTGGCCACGCGCACCGTGGTCGCCACGACCTTCGGCAAGTGGACCGACGACCTGCGGGCGGTCGTCGGCGAGCAACCCTCGCTGGTCGTGGCCGGGGTGGCGACCGACTGCTGCGTCATCTCGACGGTCCTGGCCGCCGCCGACGCGGGCGCCGCGGTGACGGTCGTGACCGATGCCTGCGCGGGATCGACCGACGACAACCACCAGAAGGCGCTGGACGTGATGTCGCTCTACGGACCGCTGGTCAGGCTGGCGACCACCGACGAGGTGCTCGGCTAGAAGCCGGCACCGCCCGCCCCCACACCGGTCTGGGCTGCGTGGATGCGCGCCAGCTCACGTGCAGTGTTCACCTGCACACCATTCACCTCCTGGGCGCCGTCGCCACCGTGGTCGACGCCCGAGTCCCGTGGCGCCGGGTCGGAACCGTCCCACGCGGCATACCCGCTGAAGAGGCCGAAGGCCGCCTCGGCCTGGTTGACGGCCTCGGCGAGGGCGTGCAGCACGGTCGGGTCGCACGCGTCGAGGAAGGCCCGCGGGTCGCGCCGCTCGCCGATGCTGACCAGTCGCGCGATCGCGGCGGTGTCGCCCGGAGTGAGCCGCTGCCCCGCGACGAGGCCGTCGCGGACGGCGGCCAGGACCAGCGCGCGCTGGCCCTCGGCGAGGTGGTCGAGGGCCTCGTGGTGGGCGGCTTGGAGTGCGTCCAGTGGGGCCGTCCGCAACAGGAAGCGGTACTGCCTGACGGTCTGGTCCTCCGGCTGGTGCGTGGGTGTCCCCAGACCTGATGTTGTCCCCATGCCTGATGCTAAGGGCTGGCGAGGCTCCGTGGGGCGCCGACAGCTGCAGGCTGTGGGGCCACCCGGATGACCGGATGCGTCTCGCTGGCTTCCTGCGGTCGAGCCGGCTGGCGGTCGACCCCGTCCCAGCCGCCATAGCCCTCGAGCAGGGGCTCGGCGCCGGGCAGCGTGGTGACGCGGAAGGCGAGGCGCTCGAGGGCGGCCTCGGTCAGGGCCGACACGACGATGCCCGGGGTCTGCGCCTCACCTCTGGCGAGCAGGCGCGCCAGTCCCTGGATGTCGTCCACGGTGAGCTCGCGGCCGCTGAGCAGGCGGTCCTGGGTCGTGCGCAGGATATGGGCGCGGATCAGGACGTCGAGCGTGGCCAGCGCCTCGGCATGGAGTCGTTCGAGCGCGGGGAGGTCGGACGAGCGGAGCAGGTAGCGGTACTGACGGACCTGCGGGCGCTCGACCGGGCCCGGCGGCTCGGAGGTACGGCGCTTGAAGATGCCCACGTGTCCGACGGTAGGCAGAGCCGGCGCGGATCGGCTCACCCAGAATGCGCTCTTGGACTCCCTCAGACGGATGAGGCGTGCGCGGCGTATGGGTGCAGAGTGGACAGGCCGATCAGGGGCAAATCGGTGCAGATCGTGCCCGAGGGGACGTATGCGTCAGACTCCTCCGAACGCCGCGTCCGCCGAGCTCGGCCCGCCGGTCGCGGTGAGGTAGCTGACGTGGCTCGTCAGCGCGTCGTGCCAGCGTTCGCCGAACCCGCCGTCAGCCCACTCGCTGTCCTCCGTGAGGTCGGGCTCGGCGCCGTCCCACGATGCATACCCGCCGAACCGCCCGAACATGGCCTCGCTGAGGATGACCGCCCCGGCCAGCGGGGTCAGCACGGCCCGCGGGCAGGCCGCCAGGAAGTCACCCGGGCGGCGGCGCTCACCGAGCACGATGAGGTGGGCGAGCCGCCGCACGTCGTCGGGGTCGAGGCGCGCACCGGCGACGAGGCCCTCCTGGACCGCGCGCAGCACGACCGAACGACGCGAGCGCCACATCGGCGTCAGGGCCTCGACGTGACCCGCCTCGAGGGCGTCGAGGGGCGCGGTGCGCAGGAGGAAGCGGTACTGCCGAACCGTCTGGTCCTCGTCGTCAGGAGCCCACACAGACCGACGGTAGTACCGGGCGACGCCGAGCGGAACCGTCGTCAGGCGGAACCGTCGTCAGGCGGAACCGTCGTCAGGCGGAACCGTCGTCAGGCGGCCGGGTGGTCCCCGACGAGCTGGACGGCGCCGCCCTCGACGCCCTTGGCGCCGCGGACGACCTCGTGGGCGGCGTCGACGATGGCGTCCTCCGCCGCGGTCACCTCGCCGAGCGGCCACGCCGGTATGCCGCGTGCCTCCAGCTCGCGCGTGGCCGCGTCGACCTGGTCGGCCGGGAGCATCGCGACGAAGCCGACCCCCATGTTGAGCGTGCGCTCGAGGTCGGCGCGCGGGACCTGACCCAGCGAGCCGATCACGGAGAAGACCGCCGGCGGGGTCCAGGTGGAGCGGTCGAGCCGGGCGAAGACGGTGGGCGGGAGAACCCGCGCGAGGTTGGCGACCAGCCCGCCGCCGGTCACGTGGGACAACGCGTGGATGTCGATGCCGTCGGTGCGGATGAGGTCGAGCAGGTCGGCGGAGTAGACCCGCGTCGGGGTCAGCAGCTCCTCGCCGAGGCTCTGCCCGAACTCCTCGACATGGCGGTCGAGCTGCCAGCCTGCAGAGCCAATCACCTTGCGCACCAACGAATAGCCGTTGGAGTGGAGCCCGCTGGACCCGAGGGCCAGCACCACGTCGCCGGGCACCACGCGATCCGGACCCAGCACCTCGGCATACTCCACGACACCTGTCGCGGCACCTGCCACGTCGTACTCGTCGGGCTCGAGCAGCCCGGGGTGCTCGGCCGTCTCGCCACCCACCAGGGCCACCCGCGCCTGGGCGCACGCCGCGGCGATGCCGGTGACGATCGCCGCGATCCGCTCGGGCACGACCTTGCCGGTGGCGATGTAGTCGGTCATGAACAACGGCTCGGCGCCACACACGACGATGTCGTCGACGACCATGCCGACGAGGTCGAAGCCGATGGTGTCGTGCCGGTCGAGCGCCTGGGCGATCGCGACCTTGGTGCCCACGCCGTCGGTGCTGGTGGCCAGCACGGGGTGGGTCATCCGGGCGATCGCCGACGCGTCGAACATGCCGGCGAAACCACCCAGGCCGCCCAGCACCTCGGGACGCGTGGCCCGACGGACGGACGCCTTCATGAGCTCGACGGCCTTGTCACCGGCCTCGACGTCGACACCGGCGGAGGCATAGGTGATCGGCTCGCTCACCCGCCCAGCCTAGTGCGCCGCGACTGACGTATCAGACCCACCCGTGGGCCCCTCCTCTTCAGTGGTGCAGGGACCGTTCTCATGAGGGGATCAGCCATGTCCACGAGCTACCAGTTCGACCTCCTGCGCACCTACCGGTACCTGCGTCTGGCCATGGTGCTCCTGGTGCTGCTGCTCTTCGTCTCGGTGACGATGTACATCAACTCGGCCAGCGGCCAGATGCTCCAGTCGATCAGTGCCTCCTACTACACGCCGGTGCGCGCGGTCTTCGTCTCGAGCCTCTGCGCGATCGGCACCTGCCTGATCGTCTACCAGGGCAACACCGACGTGGAGGACGTGCTCCTCAACGGGTCGGGGTTCTTCGCCTTCATCGTGGGGTTCGTGCCGACGCGGCCGGAGGAGAAGTGCGTGGCCAGCGCGATCCCGCAGGACGTGCGCGACGCGATCAGCAACAACGTCACGGCGCTGATGGCCATCGCGGTGGTCGCCTTCGTCATCGTCATGGGGATCCAGGTGTTCGCCACGCCGGCGTCGGAGAAGGCGCTCTCGAGGGGGGCTGGCGCCGCGCTGGCGTTCTCGGTCGTGGCGTTCCTGGGCTTGGCGGGGTTCTACCTCTTCAACCGTGGCGCCTTCATGTGCCACGGACACAACACCGCCGCGATCCTGCTGTTCGTCGCGATCGTCGCCGTCGTCTTCGTCAGCGGTCGTGGGCTGGCCCACAAGCAGGCCAAGGAAGACGGGCGGCCGGTGCGGGCGCACTTCTGGAACCGCTACTTCTGGGGGTTCGTGCTGATGGTCGCCTCGATCGCCGGCATCGCGATCACCGGACCGTGGCTGGGCTGGCTGGACCACTGGGTGTTCTGGCTCGAGGCCGCGCTGATCGCCCAGTTCGCGACGTTCTGGCTGACCCAGACCCTCGAGCTCTGGCGCGAGCCCCGGCGCGAGGACGCCCCCGTCGCCGGCGCCTGAGGGTTCCCGGTTCGAGGTATTCCGCTACCGGATTCGAGTCGTGGAATACCTCGAACGAGGGGGAAGGAAAGGGAGCGGAGGGGCCCAACCGTCCAAAGCTCGACGGCTGCACCGAGCTCGTCCACAGGTCCCCTGCGGCGGTGCCCCGCGGGCCATCGCGACGGGGGAGCGTGGCGCGATGCTCACGAGCGCCCCCTCGACGTCCGACCGCCGGTATGCCGCGACGAACCTTGCCGAGGAACACGGCGGCGCGGTGTCGCGAGACCTGCTTGCCACCATCGGGGTCGACGACCGAATGGTGCGTCGTGAGGTCCGAGCCGGACGGTGGAAATGTCACGGGCGACAGACCGTGGCAGTCCACACCAGCGACCTGGCCGATCGAGCGGACCGGTGGCGAGCCGTGTGGGAGGTCGGCACGGGGATCGCTGCGCTCGACGGTGTCACCGCCCTGCACGCGAGTGGTCTGGTCGGCTTCACCGAGACGCTGCTTCACGTCTCGGTCACGCACACGGCCGCCATCCACTCGGTGCGGGGTCTGCGGATCCACAAGGTGATCCGACGGGTGCCTGACGAGATCCTGACCAGCGGCGTCCCGCGCACTCGGCCCGCCGTCGCCGCGGTCCGGGCTGCCCGGTGGGCCAAGAGCGATCGGCAGGCCGCGTTGGTGATGGTCATGCCGGTCCAACAGGGCCTCTGCACGGGACGTCAGCTGGTGGAGGCGAGCCGGTTGACGCAGGGCCGCAACCGCCGCCGGCTCATCAAGCTGCTGGCGCGTGACATCGCCGACGGCGCCCAGTCCTTGGGTGAGCTCGACTTCGCCGCGATGTGCCGTGGCCGCGGACTGCCAGAGCCCAGCCGGCAAGCCGTTCGCCGGGTCGGGCCCGGCACGGCACATGGACCAGGTCTGCCGCGCCCACTCGAAACTCAGTGGTTCGAGGTAATTGCCTACCGGGATCCGGTGGCGGATTACCTCGAACCGGTGGAAGGGGGGGTGGAAGGGGGACGCTAGGGGCGGGTGAGGGCGTCCTCGGCGCCGCCGCCGACGCCGAGGGACACCCCGTCCACGTCGACGTCGATGGGGAGCGTCTCGAAGAGGTTCTTGCCCAGCCGGCTCGCGTCGGGCAGCTCCAGCGGGTACGTGCCCGTGAAGCACGCCGTGCACAACGAGTCGCCGGGCTGCTCGGTCGCCGCGACCATGCCCTCCTCCGAGATGTAGCCCAAGGAGTCGGCACCGATCGACGTGCAGACCTCCTCGACCCCGATCCCCGTGGCGATGAGCTCGGCACGGGTCGCGAAGTCGATGCCGTAGAAGCAGGGCCAGCGCACCGGCGGCGACGAGATCCGCACGTGCACCTCTGCGGCTCCGGCTTCGCGGAGCATCCTGACGAGGGCACGCTGGGTGTTGCCGCGCACGATGGAGTCGTCGACCACGACGAGCCGCTTGCCCTTGATCACCTCGCGCAGCGGGTTGAGCTTGAGCCGGATGCCGAGCTGGCGGATCGTCTGCGACGGGGCGATGAACGTGCGCCCGACGTAGGAGTTCTTGACCAGGCCCTGACCGTAGGGGATGCCGGACTCCTGGGCGTAGCCGATCGCCGCCGGGGTGCCCGACTCGGGGGTCGGCATGACGAGGTCGGCCTCGACGGGGTGCTCGCGGGCCAGCGTGCGACCCATCTCGACCCTCGACTCGTGCACGCCACGGCCGTTGATCGTGGTGTCCGGTCGCGCCAGGTAGACGTACTCGAAGACGCAGCCCTTGCGGTCAGTCTCGGCGAACCGCTGGGAGCGCAGGCCGTCCTCGTCGATGATGATCAGCTCGCCCGGCTCGACCTCGCGGATCAACGACGCGCCCACGATGTCGAGCGCGGCCGTCTCGGAGGCCACCACCCAGCCGCGCTCGAGGCGACCCAGCACCAGCGGACGGATCCCCTGGGGGTCGCGGGCGGCATACAGGGTGTGCTCGTCCATGAAGACGAAGCAGAAGGCGCCGCGGAGCTTGGGCAGCAGGTCGAGCGCAGCTGCCTCGAGCGAACGGTCGGGGTCGTCGGCCAGCAAGGCCGTGACGAGGGCGGTGTCGGTGGTGTTGCCGCGACCCAGCTCGCCACCGTCGGCGCCGTAGCCCTCCGCTCGACGGTCCTGCACCATCTCGCGCAGCTCCGCGGAGTTGATCAGGTTGCCGTTGTGGGCCAGCGCGACCGTGGACTCGGCATGTCCGCCGAGCGTGGGCTGGGCGTTCTCCCAGGTCGACCCGCCGGTGGTCGAGTAGCGACAGTGCCCGACGGCCAGGTGACCGCGCAGCGAGGCCAGCGACCGCTCGTCGAAGACCTGGGAGACCAGGCCCATGTCCTTGTAGACGAGGATCGAGCGACCATCGGAGGTCGCGATGCCGGCCGACTCCTGCCCGCGGTGCTGCAGGGCGTAGAGGCCGTAGTAGGTCAGCTTCGCGACATCCTCGCCGGGAGCCCAGACACCGAAGACCCCGCAGGCGTCCTGCGGGCCCTTCTCGCCGGGAAGCAGATCATGCGAGAGCTGTCCGTCGCCGCGTGCCACGTGCCCCAGTCTCCCACAGTCCCCGGCGGCGCCGTCCGCCCGTCCGGGCGCGCCGCGTGGCGATCAGCTGCGTCGGTCGAGCAGCACGGCCACCACGGCCGCCAGCAGCGCGAACAGGGCCGCGCCGGTCACGCCGAGGAAGAGCACGCCGCTGGTCACGCTGTAGTCGTGCCCGTACGTCGTCGAGTCGTCGCTGAAGTAGGCGACCGCCGAGCCGGCGACGAAGCCGACGATGGCTCCGGTCGCGATGAAGGCGACGAAATTCGGGTATCGGCGGGTGGGAGGCACGTGCTCACGCTACCCGCGTCACCAGCCCGTAATCGGGTCGGGCACCCCATCCGGCTGGGGTGCGAGTACGAATAGCAACTATGGAACACCACTCACCGATACCGGGCGCCCGACGCCAGCGAGCCATGTATGCCGTCAGTGGCGTGCTCGCGGCTGCGGCCGGTATGGCGGTGGGTCACCTCGTCGCAGCATTCGTGAATCCTGCTGCCTCGCCCGTGCTTGCCGTGGGTTCAACTGTCATCGACGCGACGCCCACGCCGGTCAAGGAGTGGGCGGTGCAGAACTTCGGCACCGCCGACAAGCCGATCCTGCTGGGCAGCGTCACCCTCGTGGTCGTCATCGCCGCTGCGGCGATCGGGCTGGTGTCGAAGTCCAAGCCGAGCCTGGCCAACATCCTCGTCGTCGGCCTGGCCTCGCTGGCCGGCCTGGCCGCGTGGTTCCGTCCGGCCTCCGCACCATTCGACATCGTGCCCGCGTTCGTGACGGCGATCGTCGGCGTCATCACCATCACCGGCCTGCGGGCCCTCATCCCGAACCTGCCCACCCCCGGTGCGCTGACCGGCTCGTCCGGCTCGTCCGGCTTGCCCGCGGCAAGCAGGGGCGACGCGACGCCCGAGTCGCCGCTGGACCACACGGCATACGCGAAGGGGTCGGCCGGGACGCCCGCCCGCCGCAGCTTCCTGCTGGGAGCCGCCGGGGTCACGGTCGGAGCCGCAGCGCTGGGTGCCCTGGGCCAGAAGCTCGCCGTGCCGGCCACCAACCCGTCATCGATCGCGCTGCCCACGCCGCAGAACCCGCTCACGGCGCTCCCCACCGGGCTCGAGGGCAAGGTCAAGGGCATCAGCCAGTTCCGCACGCCGACCAAGGACTTCTACCGGGTCGACACGGCCCTGGTGATCCCGCGCATCGACGTCGACAACTGGAAGCTCGAGATCGACGGCAAGGTCGACAACAAGCTCACGATCACGTTCGACGAGCTGCTCAAGATGCCCATGATCGAGAAGGACATCACCCTCAACTGCGTCAGCAACGAGGTCGGCGGCCCCTACATCTCGTCCACCCGCTGGCTCGGCGTGCGGGTGCGCGACCTGCTGGAGCGCGCGGGCGTCCAGGACGGCGTCGACCAGATCCTCAGCGAGTCCACCGACGGCATGACGATCTCGACCCCGATCGAGGCGCTGACCGACGACCGCGACGCGATCATCGCCGTGGCGATGGACGGCGAGCCCCTGCCTGCGCGGCACGGGTTCCCCGCGCGCATGGTCACACCGGGTCTCTACGGCTTCGTGGGCGCCACCAAGTGGCTGACCAAGCTGACCGCGACGACGTATGCCGCGGACCAGGCTTACTGGACCAAGCGCGACTGGTTGATCGACGGCACCGTGAAGACCCAGGCACGGATCGACACGCCTGCCGGTCTCGCGACCCAGCCCGCCGGCAAGATCGCGGTCGGGGGCGTGGCCTGGGCCCAGCGTCGGGGCATCACCGAGGTCGAGGTGCGAGTCGACGGCGGTCCCTGGGAGAAGGCAACCCTCGGACCCGACGGCGGCACCGACTACTGGCGCCAGTGGTTCTGGGTGTGGGACGCCAAGCCCGGCCGGCACGACCTGACGGTCCGCGCCAAGGACGGCACCGGTGAGTTCCAGACCGAGAAGCGGGCCGACCCGTTCCCCGGTGGCGCCTCCGGCTGGCACTCGATCGTGGTCCTCATCTCCTGACCCTGGACCTCCCGACCCCTGCGGGCGGGGCTTGCACGCGCAGCCCCGCCCGCAGGCCCCACTCTCCCGGTGCCGCCCGTCTGGTCGTGCGGCGCCGGGCTTTGTCGTGCCCGGCCAGACCGGGGCTCAGGGCGGGTCGGCGACCCGGGCCAACCAGACGAATTCCCAAGTGGCAGAAAAACTTTCGAAACGCCCAATCCACCCATGGGGTAGGTCCGAATACCGGGTGTCAGACAGTCCACACCAAGGAGCCACCATCATGCGACTCGCACGCCGCAGCACCATTGCTGCCCTCAGCCTTGCCCTTCCGCTCAGCCTGGCCGCCTGTGGGAACTCCGGTTCCGACACGGCAGCCTCGTCCACCTCGTCTTCCCCGATGTCGTCCAGCTCCTCGTCGAGCACCACCGAGGACATGGCTGCGAAGCCGTTCGGCGCCGGCTGCTCCGCGGTCCCCGCGGACGGCAAGGGTTCCTTCTCCGGCATGGCCACCGACCCGGTCGCCACCGCCGCCAGCAACAACCCCGTCCTGTCGACCCTGGTCACCGCGGTGACCGAGGCCGGTCTCGGCGAGACGCTCAACTCGGCCAAGGACATCACCGTCTTCGCCCCGAGCAACGACGCCTTCGCCGCCGTGCCGAAGGCCACCATGGACGCCGCGATGAAGGACCCCAAGGGTCTGCTCACCAAGGTGCTCACGAACCACGTGGTCCCCGGCAAGCTCACCCCGGAGATGCTCGCCGGCGAGCACAAGACCCTCGGCGGCGGCACCATCAAGGTGACCGGCTCGGGTGAGTCGTTCAAGGTCGGCGAGGCCAACGTGATCTGTGGCAACGTGCAGACCGCGAACGCCACGGTCTACATCATCGACGGCGTTCTCCTCCCCGGCTGAGACTGATCAGCGATGATGGTGCCCATGGCAGCAACCCCCTCAGGTCCTCAACCCTCTTGGGGAGGCGCTGCCGTGGGCACCGACCTGGCCGGCCTCCTCCGAGCCAGCGCCCTGGGTGACGAGAACGCCTTCGCCCAGCTGTACGACGCGGTGTCCGCCCGGATCTACGGGTTGGTGCTCCGAGTCGTGCGGGATCCGGCGCAGTCGCAGGAGGTCGCCCAGGAGGCTTTGCTGGACATCTGGCGCACCAGCGCCCGGTTCGACCCCGCGCGGGGCAGCGCGGTGAGCTGGATGCTCACCATCGCGCACCGCAAGGCGGTCGACCGGGTGCGGTCCGCGCAGGCGTCCACGGACCGTGAGGACACCTACGGCTCACGCAACCAGGAGCGCACCTACGACGAGACGGCCGAGACGGTCGAACGTCGCCTGGACGCCCAACGAGTACGCAACGCGCTGGACTCGCTCACCGAGACCCAGCGCAAGGCGGTCGAACTCGCCTACCTCGGTGGCTACACACACACCGAGGTGGCCTCCCTCCTGGGGGTGCCACTCGGCACTGCCAAGACCCGAATACGCGACGGACTTATCCGCCTGAGAGACAGCATGGGGGTGCAATCATGAGTGCCGACATCCACGGACTGGTCGGCGCCTATGCAGTCGACGCCATCGACGAGCAGGAGCGCAGCGACTTCGAGCTGCACCTCGCCGAGTGCCCCGAGTGCCAGGCGGAGGTGGCCTCCCTCCAGCAGGCCGCGACCCAGCTCTCCCTCATGACCGAGACCGTACCTCCTGCCTCGATGCGCAGCGCGGTCCTGGCCGGCATCAAGACGGTGCGGCCGCTCCCCCCTCTCGAGGCGCAGTCCACTGGCCCAGTCGCCTCTGGGCCCGTTGGCGGACCGTCGTCCACGGCTGATGCGCCGACGCCGACTGACACCACCGTCGTCCAGCTCCGCCCCCGACGTCGGGTGACCGCCTGGCTGGCCACTGCAGCGGCTGCCGCGATCCTGCTCGTCGGCGGCATCGCCTGGAGCCCGTGGGACAACGGCACCGGTGGCACCGTCACCGAGCAGGTGCTCGCGGCCAGTGACGCCCAGCGCTACGAGAAGGTCATCGGTGGCGCCAAGGCGACCATCGTGCGCAGCGCATCCCTCGGCAAGGCGGTCATCATCGCCGACCACATGCCGGCCGCGCCCGACGGCAAGGATTTCCAGCTCTGGCTCGACCAGCCCAACCGGGGCATGGTCAGCGCCGGGTTGATGCCCCACGGGACAGCCGACACGGTGACGATCCTGCTCGACGGAGACGCTGCGACGGCGACCGGCGCGGGGATCACGGTGGAGCCGGCTGGTGGCTCTCGCGCACCGACGACCGCACCGGTGGCGCTGTTCAGCTTCACGTAGCAGGAGCCTTACCTGACCGATCCGACTTCTGGCCACCCGTGCCGCACCGAAGGGCCTCCTGGGCACTCTCGTGCGAGATGGGTGGCCAGGAGTCGTGGTGGGGAGGAGCACGTCGGCTGACCTCGGTCACCTGAGGGACGGCAGGAGCCCAGCGACCTCCTCCAGCACGGCCTCGCTGCCGGCGTAGACCCCTTCGGGTCGGGGCCAGTGCGTCACGACGTCGCTGAACCCCAGCTCACCCGCCCGCCCCACCAGCTCCGTGAACAGCCCCGCGCTCTCGAGCGAGAACCGCGGCGCCCCGTCGAGCGAGAGGTAGCGGTCCAGCGGGGCCGGTCGTCCCGCGTCCGCCTCCGTGGCGTCGAGCCTGGCCGACAGCTCCGCGATCCCGCTCCACCACTCGTCCAGGGTGTCGCCCCCCTTGCCGTAGGTCACCCAGCCCTGGCCGTGCCTGGCCGCCAGCCGCAGCGACCGCGGCCCGTTGGCGGCGATGACGAACGGCACCCGGGGATGCTGCACCGATCCGGGGAGGGTGCGGGCGTCGACCGTGCGGTAGTGCGCCCCGGTGTGGTCGACGTGGTCCGCGCGGAACAGCCGGTCGAGCACCTCGACGAACTCGTGGAACCGGTCGACCCGCTCCTTGACGGTCTGCTCCTCGCCCAGGATCCCTGCGTCGAGGTCACCGCCTGTCCCGAGACCACACAGCAGGCGACCGCCCGAGATGTCGTCCAGCGCAAGGAGATCCCGCAGGAAGACGTATGGGTGGCGGTAGTTGGGCGAGCTGACGAAGGTGCCGAGCTTCATCGTCGTGGTGACCGTTGCCGCTGCGGTCAGGGTGGGGAGTGCCCCGAACCACGGCGAGTCCGGCAGCCCGGCCCACACGAGGTGGTCGTAGGTCCAAGCATGGTCGAAGCCGTACTCCTCCGCCCGCCGCCACAGCGGGGCGGCCTCGGTCCAGCGGTGTTCGGGGAGGATGGTGATGCCAAAGCGCATGCGGCGAGCGTATGCCGCGTGGTCACCACGCGGCATACCGCGCCTCTTGGCTGCGGCTAGCGCAGCGGAAGGCGGTAGACGACGTCGATGTCGTGCGCCGAGATCCACACCGCCGCGTCGTCCGCGGCCACGCTCCCGCTCCCGCCGGCCGGTCCGTACCTCGCGACGACCGTGTCGGTCGCCGGGTCGATCTTGGCCACCAGGGCGTCACTGACTCGTGCCCACACGAAACCACCACCCACCGCGAGGTCGCCGCCCTGAACGGGGCCGCTGTCGACCGTGATGGTCGCCGTCACGTCGTTGGTGGCCGGGTCGACGCGGGAGACCGTGCCGTCGCCGTTGTTCTGCACCCAGACCGCGCCCTCACCCGCCGCGAAGAAGCGAGCGCCCGCGCCGACCTTCACCGTGGCCACCGTCTTCTGGGTGCGGGGGTCGAGGCGCAGGAGCACTCCGAGGACGGGGTCGGTCAGCCACAGGCCGCCCAGACCGGCGCGCGCCGCGACCACGGTTTCCGGGACGTGGGTCCGCGACACGACCCGGTTCGTCTTGGGGTCGATGCGCCACAGCTGGCGGTCGGGTGCGTTGCCGACCACCCAGACCGCCCCCTCGCCACTGGCCACCGAACCCTCCTCCGCGATCACGAAGCCGGGCAACGGGATCCGCGCGACGACCTGGCCACTGGCGGGGTTGATCCGGAGCAGCCTCGACGGTGACGTGCAGATGCCCACCCACAGCGCCTCCGGACCGCCGTCCATGGCCGTGCAGGTCCCGCCGGCGACCTTGACACCCGTCCGCTCCTTGCCCGTCGCACCGTCGAGCTGTTGGACGACGCCTGAGCCCAAGGCGGTCCACGCGTGATCCCCGATCACCTGCACCCAGTCGGCGTCGTAGACGGGGAGAGCCGTTCCTCCGGACCTGAGGAGGTCCGTGACCGGCGGCCATCCCGGGGTCACCGGTGGCGTGGCGCTCGTCGAACCTGTCCTGACCAGGCTCGCCGGCGTGACACCCTCGGCTGCGCAGCCAGCGCCGGTCAGGCACGTTGCCACCACCACTGCCACCCACACTGCCTCTCGCGGACGCGTACGCAACCGCATGGTGACCTCCTGCGGCGCCAAACGCCGACCACTCCACTGTGGCGGACCACGGCCTGGAAAGCGTCCGTGAATCCGCGTAGGGGCGCTGGGTCGCACGGTCCGGCCGCGGTGGCCGCCGCGGCGACCGCGGCATACCCCTCCTGGCCGCGTGGGAGGCTGGGAGGCATGAAGGCCACCATCCTCCACGCCCCCCACGACATCCGGGTCGAGGACGTCCCGGACCCGACCATCGTCAAACCGACCGACGCCCTGGTGCGGGTGACGGCCGCCTGCGTCTGCGGCAGCGACCTGTGGCCCTACCGCGGCATCAACGACGTGACCGAGCCGACGCGGATCGGGCACGAGTTCGTGGGGATCGTCGAGGAGGTCGGCGCCGAGGTGCGCGGCCTCCGCCCGGGCGACTTCGTCGTGGCGCCCTTCATGTACTCCGACAACACGTGTCCGCACTGCCGTGTGGGGATCCAGTCGCGGTGCCAGGTAGGTGGGTTCTGGGGCGGCAACGACCGGGACGGCGCGATGGTGGACGGCGGACAGGGCGAGTACGTGCGCGTCCCGCTGGCCGACGGCACGCTCGTCGCGACCCGGGAGGTGCCGGACGACAGCCTCGTGCCGAGCCTGCTGAGCCTCTCTGACGTGATGGGCACCGGCTGGCACGCCGCGGTCGCCGCCGGCGTCCAGGACGGTGACACGGTCGTGGTCGTCGGCGACGGGGCCGTCGGGCTCAGCGGCGTCCTGGCGGCCGCGCGCATGGGGGCCGAGCGCATCATCGCGATGTCGCGGCACGAGTCACGCCAGCGGATCGCCCGCGAGTTCGGGGCCACCGACATCGTCGAAGTCCGCGGTGACGACGCCGTCAGCGCGGTGAAGGAGCTCACCGAGGGTGTGGGCGCGGACGCCGTGCTCGAGTGCGTCGGCACCAACGAGTCCATGGCGACCGCCATCGCGGCCGCCCGTCCGGGCGCGACGGTGGGCTACGTCGGTGTGCCGCACGGGATCGAGTACCCGGTGCGGGACATGTTCGTGCGCAACGTCGGCATCGCCGGCGGCATCGCTCCGGCTCGCCAGTACCTGCCGCAGCTGCGGGACGACGTGCTCTCCGGGGCGATCAACCCGGGGCTCGTGTTCGACCTCGAGGTGCCGCTGCCCGAGGTGGCCGAGGGCTACGCGGCGATGGACGAGCGCCGGGCGATCAAGTCCCTCGTCCGTCCCTGACGGCGCAAGAGGGACACGGTGCAGGACTTCCGGATCGACGTCGACGAGCACGGCGGCAGCACCGTCCTCGTCGACGGCTATCCGCAGTCGTACGTGAGCCTCGACGACCCCGAGCTGCTCGTCTTCGGCTACGTCCAGCACCTCGGCGCCGTCCTCGACTCGCTCCCCGACGGGCCGATCGCGGTGACCCACGTCGGTGGTGCCGCGATGACGCTGCCGCGCTACGTGCAGGCCGTCCGCCCGGGCTCGCCGCAGATCGTCCTCGAGCCCGACGCCCCGCTCACCGAGCAGGTGCGGCGGGAGCTGCCGCTCCCTCGCGGTCACCGGATCCGCGTGCGTCCGCAACCGGGGCGTGCGGGCGTCGCGGCCCTCAAGGACGCGAGCGCTGACGCCATCGTGGTCGACGCGTATGCCGAGAGCCAGGTGCCGGCCGACCTCACCAGCTCCGAGTGGTTTGCCGAGGTGGCACGCGTGCTGCGGCCGGGCGGGGTGCTCGCGATGAACGCGGCCGACGAGCCCGACCACCGGCACGCGGCTCGGGTGCTGGCTGGTCTGGCCCAGCACCTGCCCCACACCGCTGCCATCGCGCAGGTCGACATCTGGAAACGACGACGGTTCGGCAACCTCGTGCTGGTCGGATCGGCCCAGCCGCTCCTGATGGGTTCGATCATCCGCAGCGTGGCGCGAGGTGCCTTCCCCAGCACGGTGCTGGAGGGGGGCGCCCTGGTGCGGGCACTGGGCTCCGGTCGCCCGTTCACCGACGCCGACGCGGTGCCGAGTCCCCGGCCACCGACCGCGCCGGGCGAGTGGCGGGTCCGCTGAGCGATATCGGGTGCCCAGCGCTGGGTGGCTGACACCTGATGGGACGACGCGTGCGCATCCCGCCCCGAGCGCCGATGATGGGCCGATGCCTTCGTTGACGCTGCCCTCGCCCCGCACTCCGGACCCGCGCGAGGCTCCGGCCCTTCGCTGGGGGATCCTTGCGCCCGGCGGCATCGCCCACTCCTTCGCCACGGCGCTGCGCACGGCCTCCGGCCAGCAGCTCCAGGCCGTGGCCTCCCGCAGTCTGGACCGGGCCAAGGCCTTCGCCGACGAGTTCGGGGTCGCCAAGGCCTACGGGGCGTACGACGAGCTGGTCGCCGACCCCGACGTGGATGTGGTCTACGTCGCGTCCCCCCACTCCGAGCACCGTGCCCAGGCGATGCTCGCGACTGCTGCCGGCAAGCCCGTGCTCGTGGAGAAGGCGTTCGCCCGCAACGCTACCGAAGCGCGCGAGATCATCGAGTCCGCTTCTGCTGCAGGCGTTTTCGCGATGGAGGCGATGTGGACCCGGTTCCTGCCACACATCGACGTCGTGCGCCGCTGTCTCGAGGACGGCCTGCTGGGCGAGGTCCACACGGTGCACGCCGACCACGGCCAGCACCTCTACCCCGACGGACCGGCCCGGCTGTCGGAGCCCTCGTTGGCCGGCGGCGCGATGCTCGACCTGGGGATCTACCCGGTGTCGTTCGCCCACTTCGTCCTGGGCGACTTCGTCGACGTGACCGCCAGCGGCCGACGCACCGACCAGGGCGTGGACTCGCAGGCCTCGATCGGGGTGACCAGCAGCCGTGGGGCCATGGGCGTGCTCGGGACGACGATGCTGACCGCCACCCCGACCGTTGCGGTGGTCGCCGGGACCGAGGCCCGGCTCGAGATCGACGGGCCCTTCTACGGCCCGAGCGCAGTGGTGCGACTCGTCGCCCCCGACGGCACCGAGCTCGACCGGTTCACCAACGCCGACACCCGGCACGGGCTGCACTTCGAGGCGTGTGAGGTCGCCCGGCAGGTCACCGCCGGCGCGAGCGAGTCGCCGTTGATGCCCCTGGCGGAGACGCTCGTCATCATGGATGCGCTCGACGACGTGCGAGCCCAGATCGGCGTCCGCTTCCCCGGGGAGTGACCACCTGCCCCTGACCTCGTCTGACCTGTTGCCAACTCGTGGGCACCGGCCACCACATCCGGGTTCGGTGACGATCTGCCCGCAGCAAGTCGGGGCAAGCGAGCCGGCTCAGTTGAGTCGTTCGCGGTCGCGGGCGTGCCGCAGGTACTTGCTGAGGAACCAGGCGACCTCACCGGCACTCGTCACCAGGACGGTCAGGATGAACCAGAAGAAGAGTCCTTCGTCGCGGTCGGTGTGCAGGAACAGCACCAGCCCAATGAGTCCGACCAGCGCGCTCGCTCCCAGCTGGACGAGGATCTGCTGCCCTTGTCTCGCTGAACTCTCCGTCGTCATGCCTGAGGTTCTCATAGAGCCTCGGCAGGAAACGGACTCCGCCACACCTAGGCTGCGGGGATGAGTCGACTCCTGATGACTGCCGGCGCAGTGCTCGCCGTGCTCGGCATCCTCTTGATCCTCCTGCCAGGTCCCGGCTTCCTGGTGCTCGGCCTGGGCGCCGTCCTCCTGGTGGCGGGCCTGGCCGTCCGCGGCTCGCGTGGTCAGACCAGCTAGAAGGTGTCGCCCCGGCGCCAGGCCATCTCCTGCAGCTCGAACGAGTTGCCGTCGGGGTCGGCGAACTCCGCCCCCTTGACCCCGCCGCCGAAGTCGTGGACCTCGCTCACCTCGACCCCACGGCTGACGAGCTCGGCCCGCGCCGCCTCGATGTCCTCCACCACGAGGTGCAGCCCGCGGATGCTGCCCGGCTCACCCTGGTAGACCTCGAGCCCCGTCCCGAAGCCGACCGAGCAGCCCGAGCCCTCGGCCGTCAGCTGGACGACGCGGATCCCCTCGGCGGGCTGCACGTCGACGTCCTTCGTGAAACCGAGCGTGCCCTCGTAGAACGCGATGGACCGCTCGACGTCGGCGACGGGCAGCGGGACCAGTTCCAGCTTCATCTGCATGCGGATCGAACTCCTTGGGGTTGGTGGTCAGGCGAGGGGGAGGTATGCCGTGAGGTCAGCCCGATGGCCGCTCACCCGGAGGGTGCCGGACTCCCAGGCGCCGTCCCAGGTCAGCGTCCCCGTAGCGACTGCGAGCCAGGTCTGGGCGTCGGTCTCCACGACGTTGGGGGGCGTGCCCCGCGTGTGGGTGGTGCCGGTGATGCACTGGACCGCCCCGAAGGGCGGGACGCGCACCTCGACGCTGCGCCCCGGCGCGACGACGGAGAGCTCCTCCAGCGTGTAGCGCACGGCGGTGGCCAGGTCCACGCGAGCTGTGGCCTCCCCCAGCGAGCGCCAGACCGACACCGCGGCACGCCCGTCGGAGACGGGAACTCGGCGGCGCGGCGGCATACCGGCATCGTCGCACGACCCACCCACACTCGTTGACGCTCGGCACTTTGAGCCGTTCGACGGACGAGAATGGGTACTTCTACCCATGGCGGCTGTCAGAGCCCCGACGTACTGTTCAAGGCGGGGACACACAGGGGACGAACGGCCCGGACGCGCGGGGGATGCGCGACCGGGCCGCTCGCGTGTCCGGGCTCAGCCGCCGAAGACGTCCCGCATGGTCGCGGTGTGCGCAGTCCGCAGCTCGTCGAGCGAGACCGTGAACTGGCCCTGGATGTCGAGACCGTCGGTCTCGTCGTCCACCACCCCGATCCGGGCGTGCACCTGACCACGGGCGGTGCACATGTCGGTGAAGCGCACCTCCTCGGAGCGCGGCACCGACACGACGACCCGCGCGGTGGACTCGCTGAAGAGCGCGGTGAACGCGTCGATGCCGTCACGCTCGCACACCGCATCGAGCCAGATCCGGGCCCCGGTGCCGTAGCGCATGGTCGCCTCGGCCAGCGTGATCGCCAGACCACCGTCGGAGAGGTCGTGGGCAGCGTCGACGAGGCCGTCGCGACTCGCGTTGACCAAGATCTCGCCCAGCAGCTGCTCGGCCGCCAGGTCGACCTTGGGCGGCAGGCCTCCGAGGTGCCCGTGCACGACGTGCGCCCACTCGCCGCCGGCCAGCTCGTCGCCAGTGGTGCCGAGCAGGTAGATGACCTGGCCGGGGGTCTTCCAGCCCGAGGGCGTGCGCCGGGCGACGTCGTCCATGACCCCCAGCACGCCGATGACCGGCGTCGGGTGGATCGCGACGTCACCGGTCTGGTTGTAGAAGCTGACGTTGCCGCCGGTGACCGGGATGCCGAGCGTCTTGCAGCCCTCGGCGATGCCCTTGACGGCCTCGCGGAACTGCCACATCACGCCCGGGTCCTCCGGCGAGCCGAAGTTGAGGCAGTCGGTCACGGCCAGCGGGGTCGCCCCGGCCGTCGCGACGTTGCGGTAGGACTCGGCCAGCGCGAGCTGCGCCCCGGCATACGGGTCGAGCTTGGCGAACCGCCCGTTGCAGTCGGTCGACACCGCGACGCCACGACCGGTCTCCTCGTCGACGCGCACCACACCCGCGTCGTCGGGCATCGCGAGCGCGGTGTTGCCGAGCACGTAGCGGTCGTACTGGTCGGTGACCCACGACTTGTCGCAGAGGTTCGGCGAGGCGAGCAGCGTCAGCAGGTCGGACTTGAGCCCGAGGCCGTCCACGGGACGTCCCAACGTGTCAGTGCCGTTGTCCTGCAACGCATCGAGGTATGCCGGGCGCTCCAGCGGGCGGTGGTAGGTCGGGCCCTCGTGGGCGACCGACCGCGGCGGCACGTCGACGATGACCTCGCCGTGCCAGGTGATGACCAGGTGCTCGCCGTCGGTGACCTCGCCGAGCACGGTGGCCTCGACGTCCCAGCGGTCGGTGATCGCCATGAACTCGTCGAGGTGCTCAGGGGCCACGACGGCCATCATGCGTTCCTGGCTCTCCGACATGAGGATCTCCTCAGGTCGCAGCGAGGCGTCGCGCAGCGGGACGCGGTCGAGCTCGATCTGCATGCCACCGTCGCCGTTGGACGCCAGCTCGCTGGTGGCGCAGGACAGGCCCGCGCCGCCGAGGTCCTGGATCCCGTCGACCACGTGCGCGGCATACAGGTCGAGGCAGCACTCGATGAGCACCTTCTCCGCGAACGGGTCGCCGACCTGCACCGCGGGGCGCTTGGTCGGGCCACCCTCGTCGAACGTCTCGGAGGCGAGCACCGAGACGCCGCCGATGCCGTCGCCGCCGGTCCTGGCGCCGAAGAGGATCACCTTGTTGCCGACCCCGGAGGCCTTGGCGAGGTGGATGTCCTCGATCCGCATGGCGCCGACGCAGAGCGCGTTGACGAGCGGGTTGCCCTGGTAGCAGTCGTCGAAGACCACCTCGCCACCGATGTTCGGCAGGCCGATGCAGTTGCCGTAGCCACCGACACCCGCGACCACCCCGGGGAGCACCCGCTGGGTGTCGGGGTGGTTGAGGTTGCCGAACCGCAGCGGGTCCATGATCGCGATCGGGCGCGCGCCCATCGACATGATGTCGCGGATGATGCCGCCGACCCCGGTCGCGGCGCCCTGGTAGGGCTCGACGTAGGACGGGTGGTTGTGCGACTCGACCTTGAAGGTGACCGCCCAGCCGTCGCCGATGTCGACGACGCCGGCGTTCTCACCGATGCCGACGAGGAGCTTCTCGCGCATCTCGTCGGTGGTGTTCTCGCCCCAGAGGGAGAAGTGCACCTTGGACGACTTGTAGGAGCAGTGCTCCGACCACATCACCGAGTACATCGCCAGCTCGGCGCTGGTCGGGCGACGACCGACGATCTCGCGGATCGTGGCGTACTCGTCGGCCTTGAGGCCGAGCTCGACCCACGGCTGGTCGGCGTCCGGGGTCTGCGCCGCGTGGGCGACCGTGTCGAGGACGGGCTTGTCGACCTGGGCGGTCGTGGGGTGCGCGGTCATGCGGTGGCCAGTGCCTTCAGGACGGAGGTGAAGAACGGGAGCCCGTCGGTCGAGGGGCCGTAGCCCTCCTCGATGGCGTGCTCGGGGTGGGGCATCAGCCCCACGATGTTGCCGCGGTCGTTGGTGATCCCCGCGATGGCGCGGTACGAGCCGTTGGGGTTGTCACCGGCATACCGGAAGACCACACGGCCCTCGCCCTCGAGCTCGTCGAGCGTGCGCTCGTCGGCCACGAAGCCGCCCTCGCCGTTCTTGAGGACGATGGTGATCTCCTGCCCCGCCTCGAAGTCGGAGGTCCAGGCGGTGGAGGCGTTCTCGACGACCAGTCGCTGGTCGACGCAGTTGAACTTGCGGTGGTCGTTGCGGATCAGCGCGCCGGGGAGCAGGTGCGACTCGCAGAGCACCTGGAACCCGTTGCAGATCCCGATCACGGGCAGGCCACCCTGCGCCGCGGGGATGAGCGCGTCCATGACGGGGGCGAAGCGGGCGATGGCGCCGCAGCGGAGGTAGTCGCCGTAGGAGAAGCCGCCGGGCAGGATGACCGCGTCGACCCCCTTGAGGTCGGCGTCGCCGTGCCAGAGCATGACGGCCTCGGCACCGACGGCGCGCACGGCGCGGGCCGCATCACGGTCGTCGAGCGAGCCCGGGAACGTGACGACCCCGACCTTCACTGGTCCGGGTCCTCTGCCGAACGCACGGACACGACGTCCTCGATGACGGGGTTGGAGAGCAGCTTCTCGGCCGCCTCGGCCGCCGCTGCGAGGTGCTCGTCGGTCACCTCACCGTCGACCGTGAGGACGAAGCGCTTGCCCTGCCTCACGTCGGTGAACTGCTCGAAGCCGAGCCGGGGAAGTGCCCCGTTCACGGCCTGCCCCTGGGGGTCGAGGATCTCTGGCTTCAACATGACGTCGATGACGACGTGGCCCATTCGGGTGTCTCCTGGGTTGCAGCGGGGTGGTGCGGGAAGGAAGCACGCGCAGTCTATCCGCGCCCGCGCGCTGGTATGCCGCACGGTCACCTCCCGGGACGCGACCCCTGGTGCGCGACCTCTGTTGCGCGACCCCTGGTGCGCGACCCCTGTTGCGCGACCGGTCGGAGCGCGACACTGGGGGCATGTCGATGACCACGTGGTCGACGCGGATGGGTGTGTGGTCGTACCGCCTCCTGAAGGGTCGCGCCATGGGCGGCACGAAGGAGGCCCCCGTGGTGATGCTGACCACGCCGGGGCGCCGCACCGGTCTGCCGCACTCGACCTGTGTCCGCGCCCTGCGTCGCCCCGACGGCTACCTGGTCTGGGGCACCGCTTCCGGTGCGCCCCGCGACCCCGACTGGTTCCGCAACCTCCGGGCAGCTGGCGCGACTGATCTGCAGGTCCGGTCCGAACACCTGCCCGCGTCGGCTCGTGAGCTGCACGGCAGCGAGCGGGACGAGGTGTGGAACGGCGCCATCCTCGGCGCCCTACCCGCGGTGGCGAAGTACGAACGAAAAGCCCATCGGACCATCCCCGTGGCGCTGCTGACTCCCGTCGGTCAGGACGAGAAGGTGCGGCCGGTGAGCCGCTCGTAGGCCTCGACGTACTTGGCGCGGGTGCGCTCGAGCACGTCGTCGGGCAGCGGCGGCGGGGCCTGGCCGGAGGCCTTGTCCCACCCGCTCGCGGGCGAGATCAACCACTCGCGCACGAACTCCTTGTCGAACGACGGCTGGGTGTGGCCGGGCTCCCACTGGTCGGCGGGCCAGAACCTCGAGGAGTCGGGGGTGAGGACCTCGTCGGCCAGCACCAGCTCGTCGCCGTCGACCCCGAACTCCACCTTGGTGTCGGCGATGAGGATGCCTCGCTCAGCCGCGATCTCGTTGCCCCGGGCGAGGATCCGGGTGGTCAGGTCGCTGGCGCGCTGGGCGGTGCGCGCGCCCACTGCAGCCACGACATCGGCATACGGCATCGGCTGGTCGTGCTCGCCCACGGGCGCCTTCGTCGACGGCGTGAAGATCGGCTCGGGGAGGCGTGAGCCGTCGACGAGGCCGTCGGGCAGCCGCACCCCGCTGACGTGGCCGTCAGCCTGGTACTCCCGGAGACCGCCGCCGGTCAGGTAGGCGCGGGCCACGCACTCGACGGGCAGCATCTCGAGTCGTCGCACCAGCACCCCACGCCCGGCCACCTCGGAAGGCACGTCGGTCGAGATGACGTGGTTGGGGACCAGGTCCTGGAGCTGCTCGAACCACCAGAGGGACAGCTGGGTCAGGACCGCGCCCTTGTCGGGGATCGGCGTCTCGAGGATGAAGTCGAAGGCCGAGAGCCGGTCGCTCGCGACCAGCAGCAGCTGGTCGTCGCGGGGGGCACCGGAGCCGTCGAGGGGGGCGTAGAGGTCGCGGACCTTGCCCGAGTAGACGTGGGCGTAGCCGGGCAGGTCGACGGGGGCAGCGGCCGCGTCGGGCTGGGAGGACGTCATGGCCGACATCTTCCCAGCCGCTGCCCCGACTTGGTGCTGCCAGGTCGTCACGCGGACCGCGTTTCCGGCTTGCGTGACGATCACCGCGCAACACGTGCGCGCTCCACGGCTTGACTTGAAGTCGACTTCACCTTCCACACTCGTGCCCATGCCGACCGCCACCCCCGCCGCAACCGACACGGACGCTCCCGCACGGCCCGCCTCCCTGCTGGACCGGGCTCACCTGCCCTTCGCCGTGGGGGCCGTGGCGTTGGTGACCCTGGGCGCCTTCGAGAACCGCGCCACCATGACCGTGCTGCCCACCGTCGCGCGCGACCTCGACGGCTTGTGGCTGTTCGGAGCCGCCAGCGCGGCGCCCCTGGTGTCGTTCGTCGTCGCCACCGTGGTGGCCGGGGCCTGGGCAGACCACCGTGGGCCGGTGCGGCCGCTCCAGGCCGGGATGCTCGTGTTCACGGCATCCCAGGTCGCGATGGCGTTCGCGCCGGGGATGTCCGTCTTTGCGGTGGGCCGGTTCGGCTCGGGGATCGCGGAGGCGCTGATGGATGTCTCGCTCACCGTCCTGCTCGCCCGCAGCCTGCCGGAGGAGCTGCGAGCCAAGGTGTTCGCGGCGTTCGCGGCGGCGTGGGTGCTGCCCTCGTTGGTCGGCCCACCGGTCGCGGGACTACTCGCCGAGGTGCTGTCGTGGCGGTCGGTCTTCGCCATCGGAGTCGCCCTGCTGCCGTTCGCATGGTTCCTGCTGCGCCCCGCCATGCGCGCGGAGGTCGCCGTCACCCTGAGCGGTGTCAGCGAGCGCTCCATCGCTGAGACCCAGACCTCGTGGACGCCGCGCGAGCACCGCGCCGTCCGCGCCGCTGCCCTGGCGGCGGCAGGCCTCGCGGCCCTGACCGCGGGAGGTTCCCTGCTGGGCCGCTCAGGCCCCGTCGAGGTGCTCGGCGTCGCGCTCGTCCTCGTCGGCACGGCTTGCACCGTGCCCGCAGTGCGCACGGTCCTGCCGGCCGGGACGCTGCGGTTCGCCCGCGGCATACCGGCGCTGGTGGCCCTGCGCGGACTCGTCGCTGCGGCGTTCGGCACCGCCGGCAGCCTGCTCCCCCTCATGCTGACCACGATCCACGGCCTCGGCCCCGCCGCCGCGGGCGCCAGCCTCACCGTGACCGGCCTGTCGTGGGCGACCGGCTCGCAGCTGCACGGCCTCGACGTCGTGCAACGACGGGTGCCGGCCGTGCGCCGCCTGGTCGTGGGGTTCGCCCTCATCACCCTCGGCGTGCTGGGGCCTGCGCTCACCAGCCTCGACGCCCTGCCCGTCGTCGCCGGCTTGGCGCTGTGGGGGGTGGCCGGGCTCGGGATGGGGATCGTCTCACCCACCCTCTCGACCCAGCTGCTGCTGTTCGCCCCGGTGAGCGACCAGGGTCGGATCACCGCCGCCTCGAGCCTGACCGCGTCGGTCGCCCAGGCGATCGGGCTGGCCGGCGCCGGGGCGCTGATCGCGTGGCAGGCCCCGGACCTGCCGGGGTGGCTGTTCGCCGCAACGATGACCGCCTGCGCTGCCGTGGGCGCCGTGGGACTCGCTGCAGCGCGGCGCGCGGGCTGACGCCCCTGCACCTCTCACCAGGGGCGCGCAGGTCGCTCAGCCGATGTGCAGCTCCTCGCGCTCGGCCGCGAGCGCGATGTCGGTGCGGTGGTGCGAACCCTCGAGCTCGATGTGGTCGATCGCCTCGTAGACCCGTTCCCTCGCCTGGGTGAGGCTCTCGCCGAGGGCCACGACCGACAGGACGCGACCCCCTGCCGAGACGAGCGTGCCGTCGTCGGCGCGCGCAGTGCCCGCGTGGAGCACGTAGGTCGTCGGCACCTCGGAGGCCTCCTCGATACCGGTGACGGGGTCACCGGTGCGCGGGGTACCGGGGTAGTTGTGCGAGGCCACCACCACCGTCACGGCGTGCTGGTCGGACCAGTGGAGCGCACCCACGCCATCGAGCTCGCCCTTGGCCGCGGCCTTCAGCAGACCGCCGAGGGGGGTCTGCAGGCGGGCCAGCACGACCTGCGTCTCCGGGTCGCCGAAGCGGGCGTTGAACTCGATGACCCGCGGGCCGCGCGACGTGACGGCCACCCCGATGTAGAGCACCCCGGAGAACGGCGTCCCGCGTCGGGCCATCTCGTCGACGGTCGGCTGCGCGACCCGGCTGACGAGCTCGTCGACCAGCGACGCCGGGGCCCAGTCGAGGGGGCTGTAGGCGCCCATGCCCCCGGTGTTGGGGCCCTGGTCGTCGTCGCCGACCCGCTTGAAGTCCTGGGCCGGGGCGAGGGGGACGACCGTGCTGCCGTCACAGAGGCAGAACAGCGACACCTCGGGCCCGTCGAGGAACTCCTCGACGACGACCACTCCCCCCTCCTTGGCCAGGCACGCCTCGGCGTGCGCGAGCGCTTCGGCGCGGTCAGTGGTCACGACCACTCCCTTGCCCGCGGCCAGGCCGTCGTCCTTCACCACGTGGGGCGCACCCAACGCATCGAGCGCGTCAGCGACCTCGTCGAGGGTGGTGCAGACGCGCGCCATCGCCGTCGGCACATCGGCCGCCGCCATCACCTCCTTGGCGAAGGACTTGCTGCCCTCGAGCTGCGCGGCCTCGGCCGACGGGCCGAAGGCCAGGAGCCCGGCGTCGCGCACGACGTCGGCGACCCCCGCGACGAGTGGCGCCTCAGGGCCGATCACCACCAGGTCGACGGTATGCCGGCGGGCCAGCTCCACGATCGCCTCACCGTCGAGGACCCCACCGGGCAGTGCCTCGCAGAGGGCGATCGCGTCCATCCCCGGGTTTCCCGGGGCCACGATCACCGCGTCGACCTCCGGGTCGGCACCGAGGGCCTTGACGATGGCGTGCTCGCGGGCACCGGTACCGATCACGAGAACCTTCACGGGCCCAGCGTAGAGAGTCACGCGCGAGCAGACCGACCGGGACGCGGGCAAAGGGCGCCGGACCTGAGTGCGCGGCGTCCCGGGGAGGCAGGGGGGACATCTCCCGGGGACGCCGCGCAGCCGACGTGCGGTCGCCTGGCGGGGGAACCTGCAACCATGCACGTGGGTCGACGAGGTCGACTGGTTCAAGAGTGGACCATGTCTGGGCCAGAGGTAAAGCCCATTCGTGTCGGACTTGCGCCATTGACGGAATCTCGCCAGAGGGCAAGCATGTGGGCATGCCGGACGACAGTCGGACGGACGACGCCACCCATGCGGCGGTCGTGGGGGTCACCGACGCGGTCCTCACCAACGGGCTGAGCCCCGGCTTCACCGCCGGCCGCGGCTCCAAGGTCGCCACCGGGATCGGTGCAGGTCTCGACCTGGAGGTCGACGTCGACGAGGTCGAGGGCACCGTCACGCGGGTCTTCCTCGCGGTCCTGCAACACCAGGATCCGACGAGGTCCCTGCTCATCGCCCAGGGCATGAAGGCGCCCCTGGTCGACCACTCCCTCGAGGTCCTCGGCAGCCGGGGCCTGGTGCGGCTCCACCAGGGCGGCCGGATCGAGGTCATCCCCCCTGACATCTCCCTGCCCGCCCTGGCCCTGGACTACGAGCGACGGGCTCGCGAGACCCGATCGGCGGCCCACGAGCTCGCGCAGGTCTACTTCCAGGCGAGGTCGGCCTCCCTGGCACCCGACGTCGGGACGGTGCGGATCCTCAACTCCCTGGACGAGATCGCGGCAGTCACGGCGGAGGCGGTGGCAGCCGGCACCGAGCGGATCCGCACGTTCCGGTCACTCTCGCCGCGCACCCGGGCGCTGTTCTCCAGCCCGCTGCACAGCCACGAGGAGCCGAGCCGCGGCGTGGGCGGCAACGTGCTCGACTACACGACGGTCTACGACACCGACGTCCTGGAGATCGACGGCGCCCTCGAGATCCTCGAGGCGCGGGAGCGGGGCGGCGAGCGGTTCCGGTTCACCTCGGCGGTGCCGTTCTCGGCGGTGATCGTCGACGAGGTGGTGGCGATCGTCGACGTCAGCGCCTTCGACCCCTCGGGCTTCGGCTCGGCCCTGATCCGAGCGCGGTCGATGGTGCTCGCGCTCATCGCCCTCTCCGACCACCTCTGGGACCTCGGCTCCCCGCTCTCGATCGGCGGGGTCACGACCGAGCGACGCGACCAGCTGATCCTGTCGCTGCTCGCCGCCGGCGCCCCCGACGCCACGATCGCTCGCCAGGCCGGGGTGTCCCAGCGCACCGTCGAACGGCGGGTCAGGGCCCTGATGGACCAGCTCGGCGCGGGCACCCGCTTCCAGGCCGGCGTGCAGGCCGCGCGCCGCGGAATGGTCTAGTGCGCGGCAAGGCTCGCCCTGCTCGCTAGACTCGTGCGTTCTCCGTGTGGGGACCAGACGGCACGGCAGCGCCGCCAGACGGTGCCGACCGGGGACGCCATCAACGACCAGCCAGAAAGCAATGCACCGTGACGGGATCGGACCACTCGAGCGCGAAGGCGTCCAGCGCCGAGGTCGCCCGTGAGATCGCCATCGAGCAGACCCATGTCGATCTCGTCTACGCCGAGCTCATCAAGGCCCAGGCACGGGCCGGACTCATCGAGGCCGACGGCCTCGCGCGCGGTCGCACCGACCGCACCGGCGACGTGCGCGACGAGGAGCTGACCGGGCTCTTCGAGCGCGATGCCCTCGTCTTCAACGCCGCCCGCCGGCGCTCGACCCTCGACACCCAGTACGAAGGCCTCGTGTTCGGCCGGCTCGACCTCGACCACGCGCTGTCCGACGAGGCCAAGGCCCCCGACCGCGAGACGCGCTACATCGGCCGGCTGGGCGTGCGCGACGACGACTACGAACCCCTGGTGGTCGACTGGCGCGCACCCGCGGCCGCCGCCTTCTACCGCGCCACCCCGGTCGAGCCCATGGATGTCCTGCGCCGCCGGGTGCTGCGGTGCAAGGGCCCCGACGTCGTGGGGGTCGAGGACGACCTCATGGTGCCCGAGGCACCCGACGACCTCGTCGTGGTCGGCGACGGTGCGCTCCTGGCCGCACTGACCCGCAGCCGTGGCGCACAGATGCGCGACATCGTCGCGACGATCCAGCGCCACCAGGACGAAGCCATCCGCGCCTCGGCCCGCGGGATCACGGAGATCACCGGCGGACCCGGCACGGGCAAGACCGTCGTCGCCCTCCACCGCGCGGCCTACCTGCTCTACTCCGACCGTCGCCGGTTCGAGTCCGGCGGCATCCTCGTCGTCGGCCCGTCCTCGGCCTACACGGCATACATCGAGCGCGTGCTGCCCTCGCTCGGCGAGGAGTCGGTCGTCCTGCGCTCCCTCGGCGACGTCGTCGACGGGGTCACCGCCACGCGGCTGGACACCCCGGAGGCCGCCGCCATCAAGGGCTCGCTGGGGATCCGCCGCCTGCTCGCCCGCGCCGCCGCCGACGCGCCCCCGGACGCCCCCCAGTCCTTCCGCGCGTTCGTCAACGGCAAGGCCGTGCGCGTCGACGCCCCGGTGCTCGACCGCATCCGGGCCCAGGTGCTGCGCAACCACCAGCGCAACCTGTCGGCGAAGGCGGTCCAGAGCGCCCTGGCCGAGGCCGCCTGGGCCAGCGTGCGCGACGGCGACCGGGCCGAGTTCATGGACCGCTTCGACGACCACCTCGAGGTCGACGCCTTCCTCGCTGCCTGGTGGCCACAGGTCGACCCCCGTGAGGTGCTGCTCTGGCTCGCTGACCCCGAGCGGGCTCGCCAGCACGGTCAGGGAGTCCTGTCGCCGCAGGAGTGCGACGTGTTCTCCGCGTCGATGCAGCACGCCCTCGAGCTCGGCAGCTGGTCGGCCGCCGACGCCGCGCTCATCGACGACCTTGCTGCTCGGCTCGGACCGGTGCAGGACGGGCCGTCCGAGGAGCGCGGGTTCTACGAGATCGAGGAGTTCGAGGACGTCTCGCAGTTCGGCGTCGCCGAGGTGCGGGCTGGGGTCGACTCCCGGGCGGTCGGCACGAAGTCGTCGCGCACCGCCCCCACCGACCCCCGGGAGCTGCTGTTGCAGGGCCGCATCGAGGGCCCGGGCGAATACGCCCACGTCCTCGTCGACGAGGCCCAGGACCTCTCGCCGATGCAGTGGCGGATGCTCGGCCGCCGGGGTCGCTACTCGTCGTGGACCGTCGTCGGCGACGCGGCGCAGGCGTCGTGGCCCGATGCCGTCGAGGCCGGCCGCGCGCGCGAGGAGGCGTTCGGCACCCAGGAGCGCCGGCTCTTCCACATGGACACCAACTACCGCAACGCGCGGGAGATCTTCGACTACGCGGCCAAGGTCGTGCAGGCCCACGTGCCCGACGCCGACATCCCCAAGGCTGTGCGTGAGACCGGCGTCGAACCGCTCGACGTCACTGTCGCCTCCGGCGACTGGTCCGCCGCCGCCACGACGGCCGTCGAGTCCCTCCTCCGCGAGGTGGAGGGTTCGATCGCCGTGATCACCCCGACGAGGTATGCCGCGGAGCTGGTCGAGCTGGGCTCGCTCAGTGACCGGGTCGGACTCATCGACCCGATGTCCACGAAGGGCCTCGAGTACGACGCCACGGTCATCGTCGACCCCGACGAGATCGCGGCGGAGTCACCCGGCGGGGTGCGGGTCCTCTACGTCGCGCTCACCCGGGCCGCCCACCGCATGACCGTGCTCCGCCCCACCTGACGCCCACCCCGTCGCTACCTCATGCAAAAGGCGAGTTAGCGCCGTCGCTACCTCATGCACAAGGCGAGTTAGCGCCGTCGCTACCTCATGCACAAGGCGAGTTAGCGCCGTCGCTACCTCATGCAAAAGGCGAGTTAGCGCCGGCCGCCGCCGCCGGGCCTGATCCGTCCTAGGGAAGGCTGCGAAACACGGACTTCCACTGGTCGGCTGTCGCGTTCGCGAAAACTGTTGCACCCGAGCGGATCTCGTCGCTCACTCGGGCGCACTCGGCTTCGGCGGCGGCCACCAGGTCGGGCGGGTAGCTGTACGTGAGCTGGTGCTCCGCGAACTCGTCCTCGTCGTCGATGTACCAGCTGCCGTCGAACCGGCGGATCACGTCGAGGTCGAGGTCGACCGCCGTCACGAGGTCACCGTCCCAGACCGGTGGGGTGGTGATGTCGACGTAGAGCTCGAAGGCCTGGTCGGGGTGCTCGGTGTAGAACATCGCCGTCATGCCCCGGTCGCGCGGCACGAGCAGGACGTTGTCGGTGACGCTGACGAACGACTTCGGGCCGCCGGACCAGTGGTTGCCGACCGGGTCGCCCAGCCAGTCGCCGTGCTCGTCGGCACCGAGGTAGACCAGGTCGGCGCCGTGGTGCCGCGTGCCGCCCCACTTCGTGTAGCGCCCGCGGACCGGGTGGCCGGGCGCGAACCGCGCCGGCGACCCGCCCACCGGGTCACCCGTCGAGCCGCCCACGGGCCCGACCAAGGTCAGGCGCCGAGCAGCGAGTGCCGGCTGATGATCTCGTCGCGCCCCGGTCCGACACCGATCGCCGACACGCGCGCGCCGATGAGCTCCTCGAGGCGCAGCACGTAGGCCTGCGCGTTGGCGGGGAGCGCCTCGAACGTGCGGCAGGTCGAGATGTCCTCCCACCAGCCGGGCAGGTCTTCGTAGATCGGCTTCGCGTGGTGGAAGTCGGTCTGGTTGACCGGCATCTCGTCGTGCCGCACACCATCGACGTCGTAGGCGACGCAGATCGGGATGGTGTCCAGTCCGGTGAGCACGTCCAGCTTGGTCACGACGAAGTCGGTCACCCCGTTGATGCGCGTGGCATAGCGACCAACCACGGTGTCGACCCAGCCGCATCGTCGCGGACGTCCGGTGGTGGTGCCGAACTCGGCGCCGGTCTTGCGGAGGAACTCACCGTTGGCGTCGTTCAGCTCGGTGGGGAACGGGCCCTCCCCGACGCGGGTCGAGTAGGCCTTGAGGATCGCGATGACCGTCGAGACGCGGGTCGGCGGGATGCCCGACCCGGTGCAGGCTCCGCCGGCGGTCGCGTTGGACGACGTCACGAAGGGGTAGGTGCCGTGGTCGACGTCGAGCAGCGTCGCCTGCCCGGCCTCGAGGAGCACGGTCTTGCCCTCGTTGAGGGCCTGCTCGAGCACCAGGGAGGTGTCGGCGACCATGGGACGCAACCGCTCGGCATACCCGAGGAGCTCGTCCATCACCTCGTCGACCTCGACGGCGCGACGGTTGTAGATCTTGGCGAGGATCTGGTTCTTGTAGGCCAGCGCCGCCTCGACCTTCTGGCGCAGGATCTTCTCGTCGAAGAGGTCCTGCACCCGGATGCCGTTGCGCGCCATCTTGTCGGCGTACGTGGGACCGATGCCCCGACCGGTGGTGCCGATCTTGCGGGATCCCAGGAACCGCTCGGTCACCTTGTCGAGCACCCGGTTGTAGGGCGCGATGATGTGGGCGTTCGCGCTGACCAACAAGCGCGACGTGTCGACCCCGCGCGCCTCGAGGCCGTCGAGCTCCTCGAAGAGCACGGCCAGGTCGACGACGACGCCGTTGCCGATGATCGGGGTGCAGGTCGGCGTGAGGATGCCCGACGGGAGGAGGTGCAGCGCGTACTTCTCGCGCTTGCCGTCCTTCTCGATGACGATGGTGTGGCCGGCGTTGTTGCCGCCGTTGAACTTCACGACGTAGTCGACGTCGCTGCCCATCAGGTCGGTGGCCTTGCCCTTGCCCTCGTCGCCCCACTGGGCGCCCACGAGCACGATTGCCGGCATACCCGCACCTCTCCGTGTCTGTGTCGGTGTCCGCGCGTCCGTCGAACTGGTCATGCAGCAGGCCCCGCGGTGTTCGCACGGGGCCCGTACCGGGAAAGGCTACCGGTCGCGGTCCCCCACCGGGGAGTCGAGACCACCCGCGGCCGCCGCCAGGCCGAGCTGGAAGCGGGTCTGCACCCCGTGCCTGGCCATCAGCCCGGCCACCCGGCGCCGCACCGTGCGAAGGCTGCACCCGAGGTAGCGGGCGATCGACTCGTCCTTGAGGCCGAGGCCCAGCAGCTTGAGGAGCCGCTTGTCGTCATCGTCCTGCTCCTCGCCCGGTGCGACCGGCAGGGCGCGGTCGAAGGCCCGGTCGAACAGCTGGATGAAGGCCGCGATGAGCATGGGGTCGCGCACCATGACGTAGCCGGACTCCGGGTTGCCCCACTCACTCACGGCCACCAGCGAGTGCTCGTCGAAGATCGTGAACTCGCTCGGCGGTGACAGCGACAGCCGCTGCTCCTCCCCCGCCGCCGCGAACGACGTCAGCCACGCCCGGCCGGGCTCGGTGTCCATGATGTCCATCGGGTAGATGGTGCGTTGCCGGAAGCGCCCCTCGGCCAGCAGGTCCTGGTTGAGCCGGTAGTTCTCCTGCTCGATGCCGGCGCCCGCGTCGATCACCATGGTGCAGACGCGGCTCAGCTCGGTGGTGTGCTCCAGGAGGTAGCGCAGCAGGGGCGCTGCCATCTCGGCCCGCAGCGGCTCGAGCACGTGACCTGCCTGCGGAGGTCGGGCCAACCCGCCCTGGGCGGTCAGCTCATAGAGCGCGTAGCGCACCTCGGCGAGCTCGGCCCGCCGCGCGTCGATCTGCGCCTCGCCCCGCTCGAGGATGCCCATGAGCCGGTCGAAGGGATCGGTCAACAGCCGTTCCACCTCGTGGACGCGGTCGTTTCCGCTGGTCACAGGCTTCCCCCAGGCCGATGCGGCATCATCTGTCCTTTGACAGCATAGTGCCACCGCAACCTCGCCGCGGTCATGCAGAATGGCGAAACGCCGCTCGTCAGGCGGCAGGGGACGACGACATGACGGGTAGCCACGTGGACCTCGGTCCACGGCAGGGGGCGACGCCGGGGGACTGGATCCACAAGGGTCCGGTCCCCCGGCGTCACTGTCTTTCGGGGCGCCTTCCCCCGTGGCGGCTCAGCCGCGCGGCCAGGTCCGCCAGGTGTCGGGGAGGCTGCCCCCGGACTCGACCCCGTCCGGTACCCGACGGACCTGCCAGGTCGCGCCGTAGTCGGTGCTGATGTGCGCCAGCCGGGGCCGCGCGAAGTGCTCGACGACGGCCATGGTGCCCCGTCGGTTCGTCGCCATCATGCCGGGGCCACCCTCGCTCACCGGGATCGGGAGCACCTTCACCCCGAAGGTGCCGTCGGGCGCCTGCCACAGCACCGCGTGGCGGGCGATTGGTCCGTTGTCCGACAACACCAAGGTGCCCCAGAACCAGCTGTCACCGGCCCCGCCCCACTCCCAGGTCGCGTCGGGGCCCTCGAACTCCAGCTGGTGA
This sequence comes from Pedococcus sp. P2_D7, assembly GCF_056404295.1. Taxonomy (NCBI): domain Bacteria; kingdom Bacillati; phylum Actinomycetota; class Actinomycetes; order Micrococcales; family Intrasporangiaceae; genus Pedococcus; species Pedococcus sp. P2_D7. The sequence goes on along the minus strand of NZ_JBFUEH010000007.1, from coordinate 148,690 downwards.
ACCGTCCGGCCGGCCAGGTCGACGAATGCCGCGCCCTGTTGGCCGTGGACCAGGGGCCCCCTGACGTCCGTCACCGGCACCGGTGCGCCGTAGGTCAGTGGGCGACGCTGACCGCGTGAGTTCACCGCCTCCGGTCCGTGGAAGTCCTCGATGAAGAACCAGTCGTCCACGACGTGGGAGGCCCCGACCCAGTCGAGGACGTAGAGGGAGCTCGTCACGAAGTCGTCGTGCGTTACCTCGAGGACCTGCTGCACCTCACCGGGAACGAACTCGGTGTCTCGGCTGCAGTCACCCAGACAGGCCGTCCAGACCCGGGCAGCGACCCCGTCACGGGTGGCTGTCGTCGCGACCATCGAGTCGGCATCGAGCGCCGCGGTGGGGTGCCGCCGGATCGCCTCGGCACTGAGCGCCGGGTAGCTCGCGCTCGGGTCCGGGCGGGGCGTCGTGATGGTCGTGGTGGACGTCCGAGGACCCGGTCCGACCGGGAGCGGAGCCGCTCCCCGCTGGCCGGTCACGCTGGCGGCGACCAGCGCGACCACCACCAAGGTCGCGGCTGCCGCACCGGTCACCACGGCGGCGGACCGGCGGCGACGAGCGTGGGCGACGGCGGCCAGGTCGGCCAGGTCCGGGGTACGGACCTGCCCGGCGAGCTCGTGGAGCCGGTTCAGGTCAAGCATCTTCGCGCTCCTCCTCGGCGAGCAGGGGGGCGAGCCGGTCGCGGCTCCTGGACAGCCGCGACTTCACGGTGCCCTCGGCGATGCCGAGCGTGGCGGCGATCTCGGCCACCGGCAGGTCGACGAGGTAGTGCAGGACGACGACCTCGCGGTGCAGGCGGTCGAGCCCAGCCAGCGCGGTCATGATCGCGACGTGGTCGGGACCCAGCTCGAAGGCCGACTGCGGCCCGGGCACCTTGCCGCGGAGGCGCCGCACCGTCTCATGGTGCCGCCACCCGTTGCGCAGGTGGTTCAGCGCGACCGTGCGCAGCCAGGCCTCGGGGTGGTCGAGGCCGAGGAAGCCCCTCTGGTTGCGCAGGGCCTTCGTGAAGGCCTCCTGGACGGCGTCCTCCGCGTCGGCCTGGTTGCCGCAGAAGGCGTAGAGGTGCACCACCAGGCGCGGGTACGCCGCGTGGAAGATGTCCGCGACAGCTGCCGAGACGTCCACGCACCCCACCTTCCTCTCCGGCCGATCCGAACAGAAGACACCTGAGTGGCCTGGTCGGTTCCCCCGGAGGGCGGGCGTCAGAGAGCGAGCTCGCGGGCTCCGGTCATCGAGGAGTCGCGCAGGAACTGCGCGCATCGCAGTTCCTCCTCGATCTCGCCGATCGCGCCGGCAGCGCGGGACAGCGCGGCGAGGGCGCGCAGGAAGCCGCGGTTCGGCTCGTGCTCCCAGGGCACCGGGCCCTGGCCGCGCCAGCCGTTCTTGCGCAGCGAGTCGAGCGCGCGGTGGTAGCCGGTGCGGGCGTAGGCGTAGCCCTCGACCGTGCGACCGTCGGCGAGCGCGTCCTCGGCCAGGGTCGCCCACGCCAGCGACGAGGTCGGGTATGCCGCGGCGACCTGGTCGGCGGCCACGCCCTCCTCGAGCTTCGCGGCGGCGGGGTCGACGGGCAGGAGGGTCTCGGGGATGCCCAGCAGGTTGTCGCTCATGCGTGGGTGCCGGCCGAGCGCAGGTTCTGGCAGGCCTCGACGACACGGGCCGCCATGCCGGCCTCGCCCTCCTTGCCCCAGGCGCGCGGGTCGTACTGCTTCTTGTTGCCGACCTCGCCGTCGACCTTCAGCACCCCCGCGTAGTTGGCGAGCATGTAGCCGGCGACCGGACGGGTGAAGGCGTACTGGGTGTCGGTGTCCACGTTCATCTTGACGACGCCGAAGTCCACGGCGGCCGCGATCTCCTCGGCCGTCGAGCCCGAGCCGCCATGGAAGACGAGGTCGAACGGGCGCGCATCGGCACCGAGCCCCAGCTCGCTCGCGGCCGCCTCCTGGGCGTGCTTGAGGATCTCGGGGCGGAGCTTGACGTTGCCGGGCTTGTAGACGCCGTGGACGTTGCCGAAGGTGAGCGCGGTCAGGTAGCGACCGTTCTCTCCCGCGCCGAGCGCCTTGATCGTGGCCACCGCGTCCTCGGGGGTCGTGTAGAGCTGCTCGTTGATCTCGTTGGCGACCCCGTCCTCCTCGCCACCGACCACGCCGACCTCGATCTCGAGGATGACGTGGGCGGCCTTGGCCAGCCCCAGCAGCTCGCGGGCGATCTCGAGGTTCTCGTCGAGCGGCACCGCGGAGCCGTCCCACATGTGCGACTGGAACCACGGCGTGCCGCCAGCAGCGACCCGCTCGGCGCTGGCCGCGAGCAGCGGCCGGACGAAGCCGTCGAGCTTGTCCTTGGGGCAGTGGTCGGTGTGCAGCGCGATGTTGACGTCGTACTTCTTGGCGACCTCGTGGGCGTACGCGGCGAGCGCGATCGACCCGGTCACCATGTCCTTGACCGTCGGGCCGGAGAGGTACTCGGCGCCTCCGGTGGAGACCTGCACGATGCCGTCGCTGCCCGCCTCGGCGAAGCCACGGATCGCGGCGTTGAGGGTCTGCGACGACGAGATGTTGATCGCCGGGTAGGCGAACGAACCGGCCTTGGCGCGGTCCAGCATGTCGGCGTACACCTCGGGGGTGGCGATGGGCATGGGAGTCTCCTTCGACTGGCGGGGTGTGCGAGCTCTGCGGCCAAGGGCGCAGTCGTCGCCGCCGATCTTTGCACGACCCCACGCGACCGGACACCCGTGTCTCAGGCTGGTCCGCACGTTGGCGGTTGCCCGACGCGGGTTCAGCCCGTCGTGTCGCGCAGCGCCGCTCGCCGCTGCTCGAGCAGCGCGCGCTCGGCGTCGTTGCCACAGCGCGTGATGGCGAGGGCGTATGCCGCGTCGGCGGCCTCGACGTCGCCGGCGCGGGCGAGCAGCTCGGCCCGGACCGACGGCAGCCGGTGGCTGTGGGCGAGGTCGTCATCCAGCCCTGCGAGCGCGGCCAGCCCCTCGCGCGGACCCTGCGCCTCGGCGACCGCCACCGCCCGGGCCAGCCGGGCACTGGGGGTAGGAGCCAGCGCCACGAGGTCGTCGTAACGGGCGACGATGCGGTCCCACCGGGTCGCGTCGGCGCTGGGCGCCGTGGCGTGCTCGACCGCGATCCGGGCCTGCACGGCATACCCGGCGGCCTGGATGGTGAGCGGTCCGGTGAGGGCAGGCGACGACGCGAGGACGACCCCTTCGGCGATCTCGGCGCGGTGCCACAGGGAGCGGTCCTGGTCGGGGAGCAGGACGATCGCGCCGTCGCCGTCGACACGGGCATCCCGACGCGAGTGCTGTAGCAGCATGAGGGCGAGCAGGGCGACCAGCACCGGCTCCTCCGGTCGGAGTCGGAGGACGACGCGCACGAGCCGAATCGCTTCTCCCGCAAGGCCGGTGCGCAGGGCGTCGGGGCCCGACCCGGGGGCGTAGCCGGCCGTGAAGGCGAGGTAGGCGGTCTGGGCCACCGCGTCGAGGCGGTCGGGCAGCACGTCGGAGGACGGCACCGCGAACGGGATGCCGGCGGTGACGATCTTGCGCTTGGCCCGGGTGACGCGCGCCGCCATGGTGGGCTCCGGCACGAGGAAGAGCCTGGCGATGTCGGCGGTGCTGACGCCGAGCACGAGCCGCAGGGCCAGGGCGCTGGCGGCCGCAGGGTCGAGGGCCGGGTGGGTGCACATCAGCACCAACCGCAGGAGGTCGTCCTCCACGAGGTTCCCGGGGTCGGCGAGCACGGGCGACCCCTCCTTCCCTTCGGCCTCCACGACGAGCAGGGGCACCTTGCGCAGTGCCATGGACTCGGCCCTCAGCCGGTCCAGGACCCGTCGGCGGGCCGCGGTGTGCAGCCAGGCGACGGGGTTGTCCGGCGTGCCGTCGCGGACCCATCGGCGGGCCGCGGTCTCGACGGCATCGGCCAGGGCGTCCTCGACCAGGTCGAGCCGCCGGAACCGCGCGAGGAGCAGCGACGTCAGTCGTCCCCACTCCTCGCGCACGACCGTCGCCAGCACCTCGGATGGTTTCGAGGGTGCGGACGGCGGGCCGCCCGGCCCGGTGGTCACCGGCTCACAGGCTCTCGTAGCCCTCCACGCCGACCACGGAGCGGATCTCGAGGGTGTAGCCGCGGGGCAGCAGCTTCGCCGCCGCGATGGCCGCATCGAGGTCGGGCAGCTCGACGTCGTAGTACCCGCCGATCTGCTCCGTGAGCTCCACGAACGGTCCGTCGGTGACGATGTCGGAGGAGCCGTCGCGCCTGATCGTCGTCGCCAGGTCGGCATCGCTCAGCGCCCCACTGGACAGTCGCCGACCGTGCTGCTCGACGTACTGCTCGAAGGCGTGGTGCGCGTCGAAGTACTCCTGGCGCACCGCCTCGTCGGCGCCGTCCCAGTGCCCCGGTTCGTAGGCGATCAGGACGACGTACCTCATGTCTCGCGGTCCTCCGGCTGCACCACACGACGCACGTGGATGCCGTCGCCGAGCGACGCGATGATCTGGCAGCAGTCGAGCAGGTCGTCGACGTCGTCGGTCTCCACCTGGTAGAAGCCGCCGACCTGCTCGGTCACCTCGGCGAACGGTCCGTCCGTGACCGCGCCGCCGCCGGGAGGGATGCGCCGCCCCTCACTGGTGGCGTGCAGCTCCGCACCGCCGGTGATCTTGTGGCCCCGCTTGCCGAGCTCTTCCGCGAAACGGTTGTACTCGGCATACCCCGCCTGGCGCTTGTCCTCGCTCATGGTGGTCCACCAGCGGTCGGCGTCACCGACGATCAGCACGACGTACTCGGTCATGGCCGGGTCACATGCCTTCGACGAGCTGGCGGATCTCGATGGCGTCGTGGAACGGGGTCGTGAGCAGTCGGCCGCAGACCTTGGCCAGGTCGTCGGCGTCCGAGGTCTCCACGACGTAGTAGCCGCCGACCTGCTCGGCGCTCTCGGTGTACGGGCCGTCGGTCAGAGAGACGGCGTCGATGCCCGTCCCGCGGACCACGCGCGCCTGCCCCGACGGGGTCAGCTGGGCGCCGCCGGTCATCTTGTGCCCACGCTCGGCGAGCAGCTGGACGAACTCTCCGTGGGCTGCCGTGAGGTCGGTGCGCTCCTCTGCGGAGGCGGACGCATAGCGAGCTTCGTCGGCCGGCAGCAGGACGATGTACTGGGTCATGGCTGTTCCTCTCATCGATGGGTACTTCCACCCTGATGACGCACGAGCGGGGTGCTATTCGACAGCCTGCCCGAAGATGTTGCGTCGCACCCAGGCATGCATCGCAATCGCTGCCGCGGCGCCGGCATTGATCGACCGCGTCGACCCGAACTGCTCGATGTGCAGTACGACCGCACAGGCCTCGCGCATGGAGGCGGAGAGCCCGGGGCCCTCCTGTCCGAAGACGAGGACGCACTCCCGGGGCAGGTCGTAGGTCTCGAGGGGCAGCGAGCCGGGCAGGTTGTCGATCCCGATCAGCGGTATGCCGTGCGGTTGCCCCTGCGCGTCGGTGGCGCTGGTCGGGCCGGCGCCGGCCGTGGCCGCCCAGGCCACGAGGTCCTCGACGGTCGGGTGGTGGTGCTCGTGCTGGTAGCGGTCGGTGACCATCGCCCCGCGGCGGTTCCAACGACGCTTGCCGACGATGTGGAATGCCTTGGCGTTGAAGGCGTTCGCCGTCCTGATGACCGAGCCGATGTTGAAGTCGTGGCCCCAGTTCTCGACCGCGACGTGGAAGTCGTGGCGGCGGGTGTCGAGGTCGGCCACGATCGCGTCGTGCCGCCAGTAGCGGTAGCCGTCGACCACGTTGCGGCGGTCACCGTCACGGAGCAGCTCGGGGTCCCAGTGGTCGCCCTCCGGCCAGTCCTCGGGCCATGGCCCCACGCCGACCTCGTCAGGGGTGCTGGTCAGGTCAGGCATCGAGCTCCTGGAAGAGCGTCAGCTGGACGCCGGCCGGACCCGCCAGCCTCGAGTTGAGGGAGCGCCACGGAGTCTGCGTGGGCGGCGCGATGAGCTCGGCGCCGGCCGCGACGGCCGAGGTGGTGGCAGCCTCGGCATCGTCGACCTCGAGCGCGACCCTGAAGTGTGGCGCGACCCGTCGGCCGACCTCGACCTGGTCGATCATCTCCACCTGGGCGGTGTTGGAGAGCTCGAGCGTGGCGCGCCCCGCGTCGAGGATCGCCACCTGTGCCCCACCGTCACCCGCATAGGCCTCCTGCACCGGCATACCGATGACGTCGCGGTAGAACCGCAGCGCTTCCTCGTAGTCCTCCGCGTGCACCACCAGCCGCAGCTGGCGGACCCTGCCCTCGTGGGAAGTCATGGACCAAGCCAACCACGACCCCGGGGGTCTGGACCCCCACGGACTCTGGGGCCCCGGGGCTCCGAAGGGGTTCGGAGTGACCATGGCGGGTGGGCGCTGCTACTCAGGCGGCGACCCACCCCGCGCCGCCACGCTCGACCCATGGACCCCCGCCCCCTCGCCGCCGCCACTCCTTCGGACCGCAACCGCGTCGTCGACTTCCTGCGCGCCGCCGCCATCGTGACCGTGGTGCTCGGCCACTGGCTGATGGCCGCAGTCATGGTGCAGGACGGCAACCTCGTGCCGAACGCCGTGCTGAACATCGCACCGTGGAGTCATCCCCTCACCTGGGTCTTCCAGGTGATGCCGCTGTTCTTCATCGTCGGCGGCTATGCGAACGGCCTGTCCTGGCGCTCGGCCCGACGCCGTGGCGACACCTACGCCACCTGGCTCCGGTCCCGCCTCCAGCGCCTCGCCGCACCCGTGCTCCCCCTCCTGCTCGTGTGGCTGGCGATCGCCTCGATCGCGTATGCCGCGGGCGTGCCCGCCGCATACGGTGCGCACCGCGTCGCAGGTGGCCCTGGTGCCCACGTGGTTCCTCGCGGCGTACATCGTCGTCGTGGCGGTGGCGCCGGTCCTGCTCTCCGTGTGGGAGCGGTTCGGGTGGTGGAGCATCGGGGCCGGGCTGGTGCTGGGCGGACTGGTCGACTGGTGGAGCATCGCGGGCGACAACCCCTGGATCGGGTTCGCCAACTACCTGGTCGTCTGGGCGACGGTGCACCAGCTCGGGTTCGCCTGGCTCGACGGCTCGCTGGCGAGTCGTGGGCGGCGAGTCGCGCTCGCCGGCGTCGGTCTCGTCGGCCTGCTGACCCTGGTCTGGGCCGGCCCCTACCCGGTCTCGATGATCGGGGTCGACGGGGCAGTGCTCAACAACTCCTACCCGACCCGGGTCACCCTGGCCTTCCTCGGCATGGCCCAGGCCGGAGTGGTGCTGCTCGCCGAGCGACGCCTGGCCCGGCTGCTGGAGCGACCCCGGGTGTGGGCCGTCGCCGTCGTCGTGAACCTGCGCATCATGTCGCTCTACCTCTGGCACCTCACTGCGATGGTGCTGGTCATCGGGATGTCTTTGCTGGCAGGCGGTTTCGGGCTCCGCGCCGTCCCCCTCAGCGGGTCGTGGTGGGCCACCCGCCCGGTGTGGTTCGCGGTCCTCGCCACGGTGACCTCTGGACTGGTGCTGGTCTTCGGACGCTTCGAGAAGCCGATTCGTGACCGACGCCCAGCTCCCGCAGTCTGGCGACCCGCGCTCGCGACCGCGGCGGTCTGCGGTGGCCTCGGCGTGATGGCGGCGTCGGGCATCGTCTCGCGCGACGGCGTCCACTGGGTGTGGCCGATGCTGCCCATCGCCGCAGTGGTCGGACTCGGCGTCGTGCCGGTCCCCAAGCGCCTGGCGGACGGCTGGCGCTAACTCGCCTTTTGCATGAGTGGCCGCCGGGATGGCGAAGGCGCCGCACGCGGACACCGGCGCTAACTCGCCTTTTGCATGAGTGGCCGCCGGGGATGGCGAAGGCGCGAGCCTTCAGCGGCTACGTGAACGTACCGGTCCCCACCTGCGAAAACCGGTTGCCCACGACACCCCGGCTCTGGTGCCATGAAGGAGTCCGACCGCCAACCACCAGCAGTGCGCACGAGAGGAATGCGACCAATGCGAGCAGCTTTCACGTCCCGCCAGGTACCCACCTACCGAATGGATGTGAAGGCCAGTGCGAGCTGGAAGCAGGAAGACCCTCAGCCTGGGGATCGTCGCGCATGTTGACGCCGGCAAGACCAGCCTGACCGAACGAGTCCTCTTCGAGGCGGGGGTGCTCGACCACCCGGGCAGCGTCGACGCAGGCGACACCCAGACCGACAGCATGGCGCTGGAGCGTCAGCGCGGCATCACGATCCGGTCCGCCGTCGTCTCCTTCGACTGGCGTGCCACCACCGTCAACCTCATCGACACCCCCGGCCACTCCGACTTCATCGCGGAGGTGGAGCGCGCGCTGACCGTCCTGGATGCAGCGGTGCTCGTCGTGTCGGCGGTCGAGGGCGTGCAGGCGCAGACCCTGGTCCTGATGCGGGCCCTCCAGCGCCTCGGCCTGCCCGTGGTCGTCTTCGTCAACAAGGTCGACCGCGCCGGAGCCGACCCCGACCGGGTGCTCGGCGAGGTGACCACCCGGCTCAGCCCGGAGGCCTTAGCCCTCGGTCAGGTGAGCGGCGCTGGCACCCGCGGCGCGGCATACCTGCCGTTCGAGGTGGGGGCCACCGAGCTCGGCGAGCTGCGCGGCAAGGTCCGCGGCGCGACCGCCCACCCCGTGCTCTTCGGGTCGGCGATCACTGGCGCGGGGGTGACCGAGCTGCTCGACACCCTCACGACCCTGCTCCCCGGAGCCTCACCCGAGGCCCCCGACCCGCCTGCCCCACCCAGTGGCACAGTCTTCAAGGTCGACCGCGGCGAGGGCAGGCGGACCGTCCTGGCACGGGTGCGCTCGGGATCGCTGCGGGTGCGCGACCGCGTGGAGGTCGACGGACGGGCGGCGGAGAAGGTCACCGGCCTACGGCTCTTCGACCGCGGACGGCTGGTGAGCGTCGACGAGGTGCCGGCCGGCCGGATCGCGGCGGTGACCGGCTGGTCGTCAGCGCGCATCGGTGACCGGTTCGGTCCAGCGCCAACCGCGGTCGGCAGGACCGAGCAGTTCTCCCGACCGACCCTCGAGACCGTCGTGGACGCGGTGCGGCTCGCCGACGTCGTGAGGATGTATTCGGCCCTCACCGAGCTCGCTGACCAGGACCCGCTCATCGACCTACGCCGCGACGACGGCCGACGGGAGATCGCCGTGTCGCTGTATGGCGAGGTGCAGAAGGAGGTCATCGCCGCGGTGCTGGCCGAGGAGTACGGCATCGAGGTCACCTTCCGGCCGACGACGAGCATCTGCGTCGAGCGGGTGGTCGCCCCCGGGGAGGCGGTCCAGCTGATCGCCACGGCGCCCAACCCGTTCCTCGCCACGGTGGGGCTGCGCGTGGAGCCGCTGCCCATCGGCGCGGGCCACGAGTTCGCCCTCGAGATCGAGCTCGGGTCGATGCCGCCCGCGTTCTTCACCGCAGTGCGCGAGGGCATCGCGGCCACGCTCGAGGAGGGAGTCCACGGCTGGGCCGTCCCGGATGCCCGGGTCGTGATGACGCACTCGGGCTACTACCCGCGCCAGAGCCACGCGCACGCGACGTTCGACAAGGCCATGTCGAGCACCGCCCAGGACTTCCGCAGCCTGACCCGGCTCGTGCTGGCGGAGGCACTGGTGCACGCCGGGACGGTCGTGTGCGCGCCGGTCCACCGGTTCGAGCTGGAGGTGCCCGAGGACACGCTCGGCCCGGTGTTGGGCGAGCTGTCGCGGCACCTGGCCGTGCCGCTCGAGACGACCCTGCGCGGTCGCTCGGCCGTGCTGGTCGGGGAGGTGCCGGCCGACGCGGTCCACGGCGTGCAGCAGCGGATCCCGCACCTGACCCGCGGCGAGGGCGTCTTCACGTCGGGGCTGGACCACTACGCCCCGACCACCGGCAGTCCGGCCGAGCGGAGTCGCGCCCAGCCCGACCCGTTCGCCCAGATCGGCGACTGGTCGAGGATCCAGCGCAGCTGGCCCGCCGGCTGAGTCGTGCGCCTCCCCATTCGAGGTATTTCCCCACCGGAGCCCGGCAGCGGAATACCTCGAACAGAGCTCTCAGGGGTCTCTCAGGTGCGAAATCGGGTGGCGGCGCGCCCACGGCATACCCTTGCGTCATGCACTCACTCAGCACCAACTGGATGGACCCCCAGTGGCTCCTCGACCACTTCGGCTCCCAGTTCTTCTGGGTGAGCGTGGCGATCGTCTTCATCGAGTGCGGGCTGCTCTTCCCGATCCTGCCGGGCGACTCGCTGCTCTTCGCCATCGGCCTGTTCATCAGCACCGGTGACTTCTCGATGAACCTCGTGGTCGCCCTGCTGGTGCTCAGCGTCGCCGCCTTCGCGGGCAACGTCGTCGGCTACGAGATCGGTCGCGCCGTGGGCCGGCCGTTGTACGAGCGCGACGGACGGATCCTCAAGAAGAAGTACTTCGACGAGAGCCACGCGTTCTTCGAGAAGCATGGGGCGAAGGCGCTGGTCATCGGCCGGTTCGTGCCGATCGTGCGCACCTTCATCACCGTCGTCGCCGGAGTCAGCCGGATGGAGCGACGCCACTTCTTCCTCTGGAGCGGCGTGGGTGCCGTCCTGTGGGTCTGGGTGGTGACGCTGCTCGGCTACTTCCTCGGCAACTCGTTCCCCGCCCTCAAGGACCACCTCGAGCTGGCCATCCTGGCGATCGTGGCAGTGTCCCTGGTCCCCATGGTCGTCGAGGTGATCCGCGCCCGTCGCGGCCGGACCACGACCGAGAAGGTCGTCGAGGAGACCGGCGAGGCCGTCGAGGACCTGCGCGACGACCGCGTCTGACCGCTGACGCCGCCCCAACCCCTACTCGGGGGTGTTGGGGGTGTCCCGCCCGAGCTTGAAGCGAGTTGTCACGCCCTCGTACATCAGGTGGGCCGTCAACCCGTCCCGGGCGTGCGGCAGGTTGTGGCAGTGGTCGAGCCAGATGCCCGGGTTGTCGGCGACGAACGCCACGTCGAAGTCCTGCCCACTGAGGACCTCGAGGCTGTCGGTCCACCACGGGCTGCCGGTGGCCTTGACCCCGTCGCGGGCGAGCACCACGACGTGGTGTCCGTGCAGGTGCATCGGGTGCGTCTCGCCGGAGTGGTTGTCGATGTGCACCACCACGACGTCACCCTCGGCGACCATGAACATCGGCGCGGTCGGGAACATCCGGCCGTTGACGGTCCAGTGCACCCCCGGCTTGCCGTTCAGGAAGCCCGGGCGACGGCCGATGCTGTAGGTGAACCGGCGGTCGGGGTTCGCCGTGTCGAGGCCGAGCGGAGCCGGTGAGCCATAGGTCAGGAGGTCCACCACCTTCGCCGGCGCCCGCGTCGCCGGGGTCGAGCTCCCGGCCGGCCCGAGTACCAGGGCAGCTCCGCCCATCTCCACGCGCACCGCGGCCCCGGAGGCAGGGACCTGCACCCTCAGGTCGACGCGACCTCCCGCCGCGAGCGCGACCTTCTGGCCCTCGACCGGCGTGGGCTCGTTGACGTCGGTGCCGTCGACGGCCGCGACCTCGAAGGCCGCACCGGTCACCCACACCGGCATGATCCCGCTGTCGGTGTTGATGATCCGGACCCTCGCCGACTTCCCGGCCGCGACCTCCACCGGCACGTCGCCCGCGCGCCCCTGCACCGCCCGCCGACCGGCATACAGGTGCGCCAGCCCCACCACGTCGACGTCGCCGCCGATCCCCGCGCGTGGGGTGACCACCACCGCGCCGAGCAGACCCTTGACGACCTGCTCGTGCGAGACCTGGTGCGAGTGGTACCAGTAGGTCCCGACCTGCGTGGCCCGGAACCGGTAGACGTGGCGCCCCCCGATCGGGACCGCGTCCTGGGTCACGCCCGCCACGCCGTCCTCGGCGTTCGGCACGTCGATGCCGTGCCAGTGCAGGGTGGTGCCGTCGGGCACCGACTCGTTGACGAGGGTGACCTGCACGAGGTCACCCTCCTGGGCGCGGATGGTTGGGCCTGGCGTGGTCCCGTTCAGCGTGTATGCCGTGAGCTTCGGCCCCCCGGGGATGGTCACCTGCTGACGGCGCGCGGTCAGCGTCACGTCGACGTCCGCGCGCCCCCGCTCGGGCTCGACCAAGGTCGTGACATCGCGCTCGCCCGGGGAGCCGGGCAGGTGGGAGTGCGACAGGGCGACCCCGCCGGTGTCGGCAGGGCCCATCGTCATCACCGAGTAGGACGACGGCACCAGGCTCGCGGCCCACAACCAGGCCAGCGGCAGGAGCACCGCAAGGGCAGCGGCCAGCGCGACGACCAGGCGGACGCGCGCTCGCCGACTGCCCCGACCTGCCGTCCCCTCAGACGGCAACGCGCTGCGCGGACTCGCTGTCAGCAGCCCTGGGGACCCCGCCGGAGCGGGACCGGATGCCGGTCCAGGCGGCCGTGGAGAACAGCGCCAGGGCGTTGATCCCGTGCAGCGCACCCAGGGCGGCGATGCTGTGGCCGAAGAGGCCGAGGGTCACCTGCAGGACCACCAGCGCCAGGACGCCGAAGGCGAAGGCGATCCCGCGAGGGACCTTGGCGAAGAAGGACGAGATGACCAGCAGCAGCGCCAGGGCCGGAATGACCATCATGCCGTTCATGCCGTGGAGGAGGAACGCCTGGAACTCCGGGAACGGAGCCGCCCCGCCCTCGATCGCGTCCTCGAACGTCGCCTTGTCCACGACACCGCCGTCGTCGACCCACAGCCCCAGCCCGGCGTCGCCGTACACGATGAACATTGCCTGCACCGCCACCTCGATGGCCACGAGGAAGGCGAGTACCCGGTAGACCTTGCGCATTGCGAACCCCTCTCACCCTGCGGGGGCCGTGCGGGACCCCGTCAACCACCCATAGTGGCGTGGGATCGACCATGAGGAAACCGGGTTTCGGTACTAGCCCAGGTGCGCGGGACGAACGGACCAAACCGGTGCAACTCACCCGAGAAGGCGGCCGTCGACTCCCTCAGAGCTCGATCTGACCGCTCTTGTATGCCGCGGTGACGGCCGCCGTACGGTCGGTCACCCCGAGCTTCTCGAAGGCTCTCAGCAGGTGGGTCTTCACGGTCGCCTCGCCGATGTGCAGCTCGCGTCCCACCTCGGCGTTGGACATGCCCTTGGCCACGCACTGGAGCACCTGCGCCTCCCGATCGGTCAGGGTCGGGCCCACAGGGGTGCGCAGGCGGCTCGCGAGCCTCGCCACCACCGGCGGGGCGAGCACGGTCTCGCCTCGAGCCGCCCGACGGATGGCGTCGGCCAGCGTCTCGCGGGGGGCGTCCTTGAGCAGGTAGCCGTTGGCACCGGCCTCGACCGCCCGCACGATGTCTGCGTCGGTGTCGTAGGTCGTGAGCACCAGCACCGCAGGGGCCGGAGGGGTGGCCAGCATCTTCGCCGTCGCCTCGGGCCCGTCCATCACCGGCATCCGCAGGTCCATCAGCACGACGTCCGGGGTGAGCCGCGCGGCGAGCAGCACCGCCTCGGCGCCGTCTGCAGCCTCGCCCACTACCTCGAAGTCCGCGTGCTCCGACAGCATCGCGACCAGGCCCATCCGGACCACCGGGTGGTCGTCGACCACCAACAACCGCAACGTCATCGGGGCACCTCCACCCTCAGCCGGGACCCCTCGCCGGGACTGCTGTCGACGTCGAACCGACCGCCCACCTCGGCGGCCCGGGCGGTCGCGCCGTCGAGCCCGTAGCCACGCGCCTCCGCGCCCGGTTCGAACCCGACCCCGTCGTCCGACACCGCCAGCGCGACCGGGCCGTCGGGCGGGTAGGTCAACGAGACCTCGAACGTCGTCGCACCGGAGTGCCGTCGCACGTTAGACAGACCCTCCTGCGCGGTCCGCAGCAGCACGACCTCGGAGTTCGCGGAGAGCACGACCGGCTCACCCTCCACCCGGAGCGTGCCTGTCATCCCGCTCTCGGCCGAGACCGCGTCGACCAGCCGTTGCAGCGCTTCCGACAGGGTGCGCGACTGCAGGTGGCCAGGGGTCATCTCGGCGACGATGAGTCGTGCCTCCGACAGGTTGTCGGCGGCGGTCTGCTCGATCAGGTGGAGGCGTTCACGCACCGCAGCCAGGTCGCCGCGGTCGAGGGCGAGCTCCGTGGCCCGGGCGAGGGTGACGACCGACGTGAAGCCCTGGGCGAGGGTGTCGTGGATCTCGCGGGAGAGCCGCTCGCGCTCACCCGCCACCCCCTGGGCCCGCTCGGCCGCGGCCAGCTCGTCCTGGGTGCGGTGGAGCTCGTCGATGGTCCGCGCGCGGGTGTCGGCCTCGCTGATGATCCGGTCGATGAACAGGCCCAGCGTCAGCGACAGCACCAGCATGATCACCGTGCTGATGGCGATCCCGACGAAGTCGTCGCCGGTGCCTGGTCCCTGCCACAGGCGCGCCAGCCCGATCCCGACGACGGCCAGGACCACCGTCATCGCCGCCTTGTTGCGCGGCAGGATCGCCCAGGTCTGCGGGAAGAGCCCGAAGGACAGGATCCACGCGGTGCCGGTGCCGTCCAACGCCATCAGGACGATCATCAGTCCCCACGCGATGGCCATGTAGGTGAGGCCGGCCCGCACGTCACGCTCGCCCATGCCGCGGCGGCCCCACCCGGCATACGCGGCGCCGATGGCGACCACGCAGGCGATCCGCCAGGCGAGGTACGGCTGGTCCTCCGCCAGCATCACCACGATGGTCGTCACGACCAGGACGGCGAACAGCCCGTGCCACCAACGCAGCTGGCCGCGCCACATCTCGTCGAGGTCGTCGGAGGACGACCCCTGTTCAGAGCCGCAGTCCGCGGGCCCGATGATGCCGTTGGCGCTCACGGGACCATCATGTCGTGCCGCGCTTCGTCCAGCGGAACGTCCGGGCGCAGACGACCAGGCCGGCCACCAGCCAGATGGCGAGCACCAGGGCGGTGCGGCTGTGCTCCCACGTGCCGGCCATCTCCTGGGTCTGCCAGTCGTCGGGGAAGAAGACCGAGCGCATGCCCTGGGCGATCCACTTGAGCGGGAAGATCGACGCCACCTGCTTCAACCACTCGGGCAGGTCGGTGAAGGCAAAGTAGACGCCCGAGATGAACTGCAGGATGAGGGTCGGCGCGATCACGATGGCACCGACCGAGCGCGACGAGGACGCCAACGAGGAGAACGCGATCCCGAGCACGGTGCCCGACGCGACCCCCAGCAGGAACACCCACACGAAGGTGGCCCAGCTCCCGGCGTCGGTGGGCAGCTGCACCCCGAAGCCGAGCTTGGCGACGGCGATGAGCAGCGCGAACTGGGCGAGGCTGGTGCCGGCCACGAGCCCGACCTTGCCGAGGAAGTAGGCGACCGGCGGCATCGGCGTCGACCGCAGCCGCTTGAGGGTGCCGTCGTCCCGCTCGATCGCGACGCTGAGGGCCATCGACTGGAAGCTGGTCAGCATCACGCCGGCCGCGACCATCCCCGGGAGGAAGAAGCGGGCTGCGTTCACCCCGGCGGCTTCGGCGTCGCCGTCGCCGAAGCTGTCACCGAAGATCACCGAGAACATGCTGAGCATCAGGATCGGGAAGACGAAGGAGAAGAACACCGCCTCCTTTTCGCGGAAGTACATCTTCAGCTCGAGGACCGTGCGGTCCCAACCGATGGCGACGGCGTTCACGCGACGACCTCCAGCTCGGGCTCGCTGCCGGTGGCGGCGAGGTGCGGTGCGATCAGGGACAGGTAGGTGTCTTCCAGCGACGGGCGGGTCACGGTCAGCTTGGGCACCTCGCCGAGCTCCGCGCCGAGGCGCGAGACCAGCTGCGTCGGCGTGCTCGTCTGCTCGGTATGCCGCGTGCCCGCGGCGTCCTCCCAGGTCACCGTCGCCAGCGAGGAGGACCGGCCGCCGAGGTTGGCCGGGGTGTCGAGGGCGAGCATCCGGCCCGCGGCGATGACGCCCACGCGGTCGGCGAGCTGCTCGGCCTCGTCGAGGTAGTGGGTGGTCAGCAGGATCGTCGTGCCCCCATCGGCCAGCGACCCGATCAGCTCCCAGAAGTCGCGGCGGGCCTGGGGGTCGAACCCGGTGGTGGGTTCGTCGAGGAAGAGCAGCTCGGGGGTGCCGATGATGCCCAGTCCCACGTCGAGGCGGCGGCGCTGGCCCCCGCTGAGCTTGCCGATCCGGTCACCGGCCTTGTCGGTGAGCCCGACGGCGGCGATCACCTCGTCGACGTCGCGGGGGGTGCGGTAGACCTTCGCAGTGCTGGCCAGGGCCTCGCGAGGGGTGATCAGGTCCAGCCCGGTCGTGGACTGGAGGACGATGCCCAGCCGGTTGCGCCAGGCCAGCCCTGCCGTCTGCGGGTCCTCCCCCAGCACCGACACCGTGCCGCCATCACGCTTGCGGAAGCCCTCGAGGATCTCGACGGTCGTGGTCTTGCCGGCGCCGTTCGGGCCGAGGAGGGCGAACACCTCCCCGCGCTGGATCTGCAGGTCGATCCCGTCGACGGCGGCGCGGTCGCCATAGGTCTTGCTCAGGCCGCTGACGAGGATGGGTGCATCGGGTGCTGACATGGCTCCAGCCTGCCCGCACTCGGGCCCCTCGCGTCAGCCCCGCGCGGTTGACCCGCCGTCCACCATCCGGTGGACCCCATCATTATCGGGTCTAGGAACTTTGTTGCGCTTCACCCGACAACGCAAGTCGGGTGAAGCGCAACCTTCCTCCTAGACCCGATAAAGGTGTGACGGGATGTCAGGGCTGGGTGGGGGGAGGCGTCTCGGCGGGAGGCGTGGGCTCGGCCGCGGGGGCGGGGGCGGGGGCCGGGGCGCCGGCTGGCGTGCCCCCGGCATACCCACTGGGCGGCGGGATGGTCGCGTCACGCTGGCCGAAGTCGACCTTGACCGGGTCGCGCTCCTCGCCCTCGACCTCGAAGTACTCCGCGCGACCGATGTTGAACAGGCCGGCGATGATGTTGGACGGGACGGTCTCGACCTTGGTGTTCAGCTCGCGCACGTTGGCGTTGTAGTAGCGCCGCGCGGAGGCGATCCGGTCCTCGGTGGAGGTGAGCTCCTGCTGGAGGGCCAGGAAGTTCTGGTTGGCCTTGAGGTCGGGGTAGGCCTCGGCGACGGCGATGAGCCGACCGAGTGCCTGGCTCAGCATGCCCTCGGACTGCGCCTGCTGGGCCGGGCTCTGACCACCGGCCATCGCCGCGGAACGCGCCTTCATGACGTCTTCGAGCGTGCCCCGCTCGTGGGCGGCGTAGCCCTTGACCGTCTCGACGAGGTTGCCGATCAGGTCATGGCGCCGCTTGAGCTCGACGTCGATCTGGCGCCAGGCCTCCTGCACGAGGTTGCGCAGCTTGATCAGCCCGTTGTAGACGCCGACCGCCCACAGGACGACCAGGACGAGCACGACGGCGATGATGATCCAGACCCACATGAGCAAACCCCTTGTCTTGGGCGGCGTTCCTACCGCGGTGCAGCCGTGCGCCGCGGCATCTGTGGTGCAGCCTAGGCCAGACCGAGTTCCTCGAGGCTGTAGACGAAGCGGTACTCGATCCCGGCATCCGCGAACCGCTGTGCCGCACCGGTCGCGCGGTCGGCGATGGTCGCGATGGCCACGACCTCGGCACCGGCCTCGCGAGCCGCTTCCACGGCGTCGATCGGCGAGTTGCCGGTGGTCGTCGTGTCCTCGACCACGACCACGCGACGTCCCTCGACCGAGGGCCCCTCGATGCGCTGCTGCAGGCCGTGCGCCTTGCCGGCCTTGCGCACGACGAACGCGTCCTTGCGATCATCCGCGGCCGCACTGGCGTGCAGGATCGACGTGGCGACCGGGTCGGCGCCGAGGGTCAGTCCGCCCACGGCGTCGTAGTCCAGGTCGGCGATGAGGTCACGCATCACGATCCCGACCAGGGGCGACGCCTCGCCGTCGAGGGTGATGCGGCGCAGGTCGACGTAGTAGTCGGCCTCCTTGCCGGACGACAGCGTCACCCGGCCGTGCACGATGGCCTTGTCCTTGATGATGTCGAGCAGGCGGGCGCGGGCGGCGGCGGTGTCGGTCACGGTTCGTGAGCCTACCGATCCGGGTCCGCCAATGGCTCGCAGACCTTGCGGCGCAGCTCGGCCTGCCTAGGGTGGACGGCATGGCCTGGACCCCGCCGCAGCTCACCGGCCGCATGGCGGACGCCGCCGCCGCCCTCCTCGAGGCGCTCGACCCCGGGCAGCGTCAGGCACTGGCGGCTGACCTCCGGGATCCCGGCTTCCGCGAGTGGTCCTACCTGCCCGGCCCGCGGGCAGGTCTGTCGCTCGCCGACCTGACGCCACCCCAGCGGGAGGCTGCCCTGACCCTGCTCGACACCGGGTGCAGCGCCGCCGGCGCCCAGACCGCCCGGGCAGTCATCGAGCTCGACCTGGTCCGCAGGCAGCTGGGGGGAGGAGAGCCCGAGCCGGGTGATGACCGGTTCTGGTTCCGCGTCTTCGGCACTCCTGCGGCGGACGGCCCCTGGGCGTGGCGGGTCAACGGTCACCACCTGGCCGTCCACGTCACGGCGTCAGCGGCCGAGCTCGCCGTGACGCCGAGCTTCTTCGGGTCGGAGCCGGCACGGGTGCTGTCCGGTCCGAGGGAGGGGCTCCGCGTGCTGACGGCCGAGGAGGACCTGGCCCGCGACCTGCTCGCCTCGCTCGACGAGGGGCAGCGGCAGGAGGCCATCACCTCCACGACCGCCCCGCCGGACATCCTCACCCGCATGGACCCGGTCGCCGACCCGTCCCGCATCAGCGCCGGCATCGGCCACGGCGACCTGGACGCCGAGCAGCAGCGAGGGCTCCAGCGGCTCGTGCGCCACTACTTCGGCCGCACCCCCGAGGACGCGGCGGCCGCGGCGTGGGCGGCAGCCGACGGCGCCGGGCTCGACGCGATCCGCTTCGCGTGGGCCGGTGGGACGAATCCCGGCGAGGGGCACTACTACTCGGTGCTCGGCCCGACGTTCCTGCTCGAGTACGACAACACGCAGGACGGCGCCAACCACATCCACAGCGTGTGGCGCGACCTCACCGACGACTGGGGCGGCGACCTGCTGGCCCGGCACTACGCCGACGGTGACCACTGACCGAGGCGGGTATGCCGCGTGGCTGGGCCACGCGGCATACCGGACCTCACTTGCCGGGGCGGTGGACGCTGCCGGCGCGACGCCGGACCAGCGAGCGGGGCACGACGCGCAGGGCCGCGACGATCGCCTTGTACTGGGGCGACGGCACCGAGACGACCCGGCCCCTGGCGACGTCGTCGAGGCAGTCGCGGACCAACCGGTCGGCCTCGAGCCACAGGAAGTCGGGGATGCTCGACATGTCGACGTTCGCGCGCTGGTGGAACTCGGTGTGGGTGAAGCCGGGGCAGAGCACCGTAGCCGTGACCCCGCTGCCCTTCAGCTCGGCGGCCAGGCCCTCGGTGAAGACGGTGACGTAGGACTTGTTGGCCGAGTAGGTGCCCGAGGTGATGAAGGAGGCGACCGACGAGACGTTCACGATGGCGCCGTGGCCGCGCTCGCGCATGGCGTTGCCGGCGGCGTGGGACAACACGAGGACCGCCCGGCACAGGACGTCGAAGTTGGCCTCCTCCTCGGTCACGTCGTGGCGCAGGAACGAACCCTTGAGGGAGTAGCCGGCGTTGTTCACGAGGAGGTCGACGGGGCGGGCCCGGTCGGCGATGCGCTCGGCGACCTTGCCGGTCTCGGCCCGGTCGGCGAGGTCGGCCACGAGGATCTCGGTGGCGACGCCGTACTTCGCCCGGAGCTCGTCGGAGACGTTCTCCAGCCGCGGCCGGTCGCGCGCCACGAGCACCACGTCGTGCCCGCGCTCCGCGAGGAGGTGGGCGAAGGACAGGCCGATCCCGGCCGTGGCGCCGGTGACGAGGGCAGTGCTCATGACGCCACTGTAGGCCGGTCCGCATAGGGTTGCCTGCGTGCGTATTGCCACCTGGAACGTCAACTCGATCCGCTCCCGCATCGACCGCGTGGAGGCCTGGCTGCAACGCAGCGACGTCGACGTCCTCGCCATCCAGGAGACCAAGGCCACCGACGCGCAGTTCCCGTTCGACCGGTTGGCGGCGCTCGGCTACGAGGTCGCGCACCACGGCCTCAACCACTGGAACGGCGTGGCGATCGTGTCCCGGGTGGGCCTCGAGGACGTCAGCCCCTCGTTCGCCGACGCGCCGGCGTGGGGCGATCCGCCGGTCGTCGAGGCCAGGGCCCTGACGGCGACCTGCGGCGGCGTCAGGGTCACCTCGGTCTACGTGCCCAACGGCCGCCAGATCGAGGACCCCCACATGGTCTACAAGCTCGACTGGCTGGCCCGGCTGCGCGACCGGGCCCAGCAGTCGGTGGATGCGGGTGAGACTGCCGCGATCATGGGCGACTGGAACATCGCGCCGCAGGACGAGGACGTCTGGTCGATGGAGTACTACCTCGACAAGAGCCACGTCTCCCCCGGCGAGCGGGCCGCCTTCCAGGCGATCCTCGACGCCGGCTTCGTCGACGTGGTCCGGCCGCACACCTCGGAGCCGGGCACCTTCACCTACTGGGACTACACGCGACTGGCCTTCCAGAAGCGCCGTGGCATGCGGATCGACTTCATCCTCGGCACGCCGGCCTTCGCCGAGCGGGTCAGCGAAGCGGCCATCGACCGCGAGGAGCGCAAGGGCAAGGGCGCCTCCGACCACGCGCCGGTCGTGGTCCAGCTCGACGAATGAGCGGCGAGCCTGCCCGCGGGCGCCACAAAACTTACCGTCGGTAATAATGGCGGGATGAACCCCCGCTCCTTCACCGTCGCCACCGACGACGGGACCCTGCTGCGGGTGCAGGAGCACGCCGGCGCGAAGGACCGACCCACCGTCGTGCTCGCGCACGGCTGGACGCTCACCCGCGAGTCCTGGCTGCCGGTCGTCGGCCCGCTCGTGGCCGCGGGGGTCCGCGTCGTGACCTACGACCAGCGCGGGCACGGCGCGTCGAGTCCCCTGCGCGGCGCCGCATCCGTGCGGATGCTGGGCGACGACCTCGCAGCCGTCCTCGACGTCGTGGCCCCGCACGGCCCGGTCATCCTGGGCGGCCACTCCATGGGTGGCATGACCGTGATGGCGTATGCCGGGCTGCACCCCGACGACTTCCGCTCCCGGGTGGTCGGCGTCGTGCTGGTGTCGACCAGCGCCGACGACCTCCAGAACCGGCTCCGGGCGGTCGAGGCCAGGGCCATGGCCGTCGCCGCGAGGCTGCCCCGCATCCCCGCTGGGCGGTTCGTGACGCTCAAGGGCCAGCGCCGCCTGCTCTTCGGCGCCGACCCCGACCCGGCCCACGTTCAGCTGACCCGCGACATGGTGGCCGGGACGTCCCTGCCGACGATGGGCCGCTTCTTCGGGGCCCTGGGCGAGCACGACGAGAGCGAGGCACTGGAGGCGCTTCGCGGCATACCCACGCTCGTGCTCGTGGGCGACCGCGACAAGCTCACTCCACCCCGTCACTCACACCGACTGGCCGAACTGGTGCCGCATGCCGAGGTGCGCGAGCTGCCCGGGCGCGGTCACATGCTGATGTACGAGGCCACCGACGAGGTCCTCGACGCGTTCCAGTCGGTGCTGGACGGGGCCGTCACCGGCCGGGCTCGCTGACCGGGCCGCCGCCGGACGACCAGGGTGGGCCGCAGCCCTGCCGGGCCGTGCTCAGCGGGGAGCCGGACGGCGCACCCTGGTCGTCCGCCGGTCGACGCCGCAGCCCGAGACCGAGCGAGGCGACCGCGCCGAGTGCCGCGGCCACCGCCGCACCCAGGAACACCGTCTGCACCTGGACGATGCCGGCCGCGAGCAGCGCCCTGGTGTCGGTCTGGTCGGGCAGGGCCGCCACGGTCTCGTAGTAGCGGTGCAGCCCGATCGCGGTGAGCAGCGCGAGCCCGACGACCATCCCGACCATGCGCGCGACGACCACCAGGGCGGAGGCGACCCCGTGCGCGTCGGCCGGCGCATCGGCCAGGGCCGCGTTGTTGACCGGCGCGAGCGCAAGGCCGATGCCCAGACCCACCAGCACGAGGACCACCGTGGCCGTCGGACCGTCGAGCGAGCCGTCCTCCCAACCACTCATGACAACGAGGCCGACGGTGGCCACCAGCAGCCCGACGCCGCTGACCAACCCGTCACCGCACCGGCGCAGCGACCACCCACCCAGCAAGGCACCCACGGGCACCGCCAGGAGGAAGCGCACGAGGACGAAGGCGGCGACCGTCTGCGAGTCGGTCAGGGTCAGGCGGGCGAGCACCGGCACGTCGACGATCACCGCGACCAGCGCAGCCCCCACCATCAGGCTGACCACGAGCGAGGTGCGCGCCCGACCCCGCACGACACCGCGGGCGACCAGGGGCTCGGCAGCGGTGCGGTGCCGCCAGAGGTAGAGGCCGAGGGCGACCGCACCGACCGGGAGCAGAGCGAACCCGAGCGGGCCGACCACCTCGCGCTCGGGGTCGCTCGCGGCGAAGGTCAGCACGACGCTGCCCAGGGCGAGGCCGAGCAGGAGTGCGCCGGGCAGGTCGGCCCGGCGCAGCAGACCCCACCACCGGGGCGCGGTCACCGCCACGAGGGCGACGACGAGGACCAGCGCCACCAGTCCGATCGGCGTCAGGACGCGTGACGTCGAGTCGCCGAAGGGCACGAACGGCACCCCCAGCGTGACGTCCGTCGCGAGCCGGGCCGGCGCGGCCAGCGCGAGCCCGCCCACGACCAGGGCCAGCGCGCCCAGCGCGAGGGGTATGCCGCGTGGTCGCCGCAGCGGCTGCCCTCCCACCGTCACGACGGCGGCGGCGAGGACGAGCCCGGCGACCACGTTGAGCCAGAAGATCATCCGCCAGTCGGAGACCGCCAGCACCGCGGCGCCGAAGACCGGCCCGAGGACGCTGCCGACCTCCTGCACGGCGCCCACCACGCCCAGCGGGGTGCCCCTGCGCTCAGCCGGCCAGAGGTCCGCGACGATGGCGAGCGTCGCGGGGACGAGACCCCCGCCGCCGATGCCCTGGAGCACGCGTCCGGTCACGAGCACGGGCAGCTCGACGGCCAGCGCCGTGATGGCGGATCCCACGACGAAGATCATCAGGCAGGCCACCAGGATCCGTTGCCGCGCAACGAGATCCGCCAGTCGACCGATGAGGGGTAGCACGGCGATGTAGCCGAGCAGGAATCCGGAGATGATCGGAGTGGCCTTCTGGAGCGCGTCGATGCCGAGGCCGACCCCGGTCATCATGTCCGTCAGTGCCAGCACCACGACATAGGTGTCGGCCGCGGCCAGCGCCACCGCCACGGAGGCCGTGGCGAGCAGCGCCCTAGGGGCGGGTGATCGCAACGGGCTGCGCCAGGCTCGTGAGCCGCAAGGAGTAGGTCGAGGTGGACCCCTCGTAGAAGGGACCCTTGAGGAGCACCGTGCGGAGCTGCTTCTCCGCCGTGACGCCGTAGGTCACGTCGAACGTTTTCATGCGGACACCGATGACGAACAGGTCGGCGACGGCGTCACCCGGCACCGTGCCGGTGAACGTGGTCAGCACCTCCGACCCGTCACGCACCTGGCCGCCCTTCTTGGGCGCCTGGGTCTTGCCGATGAGGCTGGTGATGCCCGTCTCCTTGTTGAAGAGCTGGGCCGGGTTGGGGGCGCCGTAGGTCGCCGGGTCGATCTTGTTGTAGCCGGGGGTGAAGAACTTCATGTAGACGTCCTGCTCCACCGCGATCACGTCGACCGTGCCGGTCACCCCGGCGACCGTCGCGTTGAGGGTGCCCTTGAAGGACGGGGGCGTGAAGGCCCCGGTGCCCTTGGCCCCCGAGACACCGATCGCCTTGCTGGGCAGGCCGGTGGCCTCGAGCGTGAACGCGACGGCCGGGCTCTTCTCGAGGTTGGTGCGCGCTGCCGCCAGCTGCTCGGCGGGCGTGCCCTCCTTGGCCGGGGCGTCGTCTCGGGACGAGCACCCCACGAGGGCGAGCGCCACGAAGGTGAGTGCGGTGCCGGCGATGGCGATTCCCTTGAGGCGCATGACCCGAGGGTAGTCGGAGGGGACCGCTCCCCATGGTCGCAACGCCAGACCCCGCCCTGGCGTTCGAGCGAACCGGCACCAGCCGGCATACCCGAGCTGGGCCCGCCCCCTAGGGGAGGCGGGCGTCGTCGCCGGGGTGGACCCGCAGCCAGCGGTAGCCGTAGCCGTCCAGGGCGAGCGTCACGCGGCCCCCGTCGTCGGTCCGCTGCTCGCCGGCCTGCAGCAGGTCGACGAGCAGGACCGCGCCGTCGGCGACCGCGAGGTCGACCTCCACGGGCTCCGAGGAGAGGTTGTGCACCGCGATGACCGCGGCGTCCTCCCAGGCCGACCGGTGCGCCAGGACCGCGGGGTCCGGCTGCGGCAACACCTCGAAGGTGCCCCACCCGAGCTCGGGACACGACCGGTATGCCGCGATGAGCCCGCGCATGAAGCTCCAGAGCGAGTCGGGGTCACGCCGCTGCTGGGCGGCGTTCACGTGCGCAGGTCCGTAGCCACCCTCCACCACGCGGCTGACCAGCTTCCGTGGCGGCGCGGTCGAGAACCCGCCGTTGCGTCCCGCAGTCCACTGCATCGGGGTGCGGACCGCCATCCGTCCTTCCGCCGAGAGGTCCTCGCCCATGCCGAGCTCCTCGCCGTAGAAGATGGTGGGTGTCCCCGGCAGCGAGAACAACAGGGCGTAGACGAGGCGCAGCCGGCGGGGATCACCGTCGAGCATCCCGGGCAGCCGCCGCTTGAGACCGCGCCCATAGATCTGCATCTCCGGTGCCGGGCCGAAGGCGTCGAAGACCTCCTGTCGCTGGGCGTCGGTGAGCTTGTCGAGGGTCAGCTCGTCGTGGTTGCGCACGAAGGTCGCCCACTGGCAGGACGGCGCGATGGCGGGCCGCTGACGCAGTGCCTTGGCCAGCGGACGAGCGTCTTCCCGCGCCAGGGACAGGTAGAGGTTCTGCATCGAGATGAAGTCGAACATCATGTGCAGCTCGTCGGCCGCGGTGCCGCCGAAGTACTTCTTCTGGTCCTTGTGCGGCAGGTTGACCTCGCCGAGCAGGATCGCGTTTCCCTTGCGGCGGTTGACGAACGCACGCAGGTCGCGCAGGTACTGGTGTGGTTCGGCCGGCACGTCGGGTCGTGCCGGGTCGGCCGCGGCGGTCTCGACGTCGTCGATGAAGAAGGGGACCGCGTCGACCCGGAAGCCGTCGAGCCCCAGCTCGAGCCAGAACCCCATCGTCCGGGCGATCTCGTCCCTGACGTCCTGGTTCGCGACGTTGAGGTCGGGCTGGTAGCGGTAGAAGTGGTGCAGGTACCACTCCCCGGTCCGGGGGTCCTTCTCCCAGATGCTGTCCTCCCGGTCGGGGAAGACGACCTGGTCCGAGCTGTCCGGCGGGGTGTCAGGACGCCAGACGTACCAGTCGCGGTAGCGGTTGTCCTTGCTGCGGCGGGCCGCCTTGAACCACGGGTGCTGGTCGGAGGTGTGGTTGATGACGACGTCGGCGATGACCCGGATGCCGCGGTCGTTCGCGGTGCGGATCACCTCGACCAGCTGGCCGTGGGTCCCCAGCCGGTGGTCGACGCCGTACAGGTCGGTGACGTCGTAGCCGTCGTCGCGATCGGGAGTGGGGTAGAACGGCATCAGCCACAGGCAGGTCACCCCCAGCTCGGCCAGGTAGTCCACCCGCTCGGCGAGCCCTCCCAGATCGCCGATGCCGTCACCGTCGGAGTCGTAGAAGGTCTCGACGTCGAGGCAGTAGATGACCGCGGTCTTCCACCACTGGTCGCTCGTGTCGGTCACGCGCATGGTCAGCTCCCAGTGCTCAGGGCGGGAAGGACGTGCTCGCCGAACGCCTCGATGAAGGCGTCCTGCTGCTGTCCCACGTGGTGCAGGTAGAGGTCGTCGAAGCCCAGGTCGGCGTACTCGGCGAGCCACTCGCGGTGCTGGGCGAAGTCCGCCGAGACCCGGACCGCGTCGCGCACGGCGTCCGGCTCGACCTGGCCCCACAACACGTCGAACGCCTCGGCGGTCTCGACGTCCCACGAGATGGGAGGTCCGAAGACGTTCCCGGCCCACTGGTCGTGCGCGACGGCGAGGGCCTCGGCCTCGGTCGGGGCCCAGGACAGGTGGACCTGCAAGGCGGTGCGACCGCGCCCACCAGCGCTCCGGTAGGCCGCGAGCACGTCGCGCAAGGTGTCGACCGGTTGGTTGACGGTGACGAGGCCATCGGCCCAGGCGGCGACCCGTGCCGCGCTGTCGACCGACACCGCGGGCCCCACGAGCAGCGGGACGGGATCGGGCAGGTCCCAGAGCGTCGCGCGGTCGACCGTCACCAGGCCGTCGTGGCTGACCTCCTCACCGGCGAGCATCCGCCGGATGACGTCGACGCACTCCTCGAGCCGCTGGGTGCGGACCTCCTTGCGCGGCCAGCGGTCACCGGTGATGTGCTCGTTACTCGCCTCGCCGCTCCCCAGCGCCACCCAGAACCGGCCGGGGAACATCTGGCCCAGCGTCGCGATCCGCTGTGCGTGGACCGCGGGGTGGTAGCGCTGGCCGGGCGCCGTGACGCAGCCGAGCGACAGGCCGGTCGTGGCGAGGGCGGCGCCCAACCACGACCAGGTGTAGCCGCTGTGGCCCTGTCGGGTGCTCCACGGCGAGAAGTGGTCGGAACACATCGCCATGGCGAAGCCGGCCCGTTCGGCGTGCTGCACGTCGTCGAGGAGCTGGCGTGGGCTGATCTGCTCGTGCGAGGCGTGGAACCCGATCCGCGTCATCCCCCCACCTAAGCGGAGAAGCGGTCACACCGCACCTGACCAGCGGGTATGCCGCGGACTGGGCCCAGCGGCATACCCGCCGGTCAGCCCACGTCCTCGGGCGTCGCCTCGTGCCCGGGCTCGCCCTCGGTGCGCCGGTCGGCCTTCATCTCGGCCTCGTAGACGTGCCGGCGGCCCTGCATCAGCTCGTCGCGCACCTTCTTCTCCAGACGCTTCCACGTCGCGTAGTAGCCGTCCTCGAAGTCCTCGACGACCTGGAAGGTCCAGCGACCGACCACGACGTTGCGGCCGACCAGCTCGCGGTCCAGCTGGTCCGCGAGCTCGAGGTGGCCGGCCTTGCGCAGGAGCTCGACGGCGTCGCCGAGGGCGAGGTCCGCCGAACCCGTGAGGCGGTGCAGGCCGTAGAGGCGGCCACGCACCTCCTCGATCGTCTCGAACGCCTCGCTCAGCTTGCCGACCGCCTCGACCGTGGCGTCGTCCACCCCGTCGGGACGACGGTCCAGTCCCTCTTCACCTGCCGTCATGCCCTCAGTCTGCGCACTGAGCCGGCGAACCGCAGGTCGGGCGCCTGAGACGTCACCAGCGCCGCGGCCCAGGCACCCGACCCGGTCAGCGCAGGACGAGGGTGTCCGCGGTCTCGTCGAGGTCGACCGTCACCGTGTCACCGTCACGCACCTGACCGCCGAGCACGCCCTTGGCCAACCGGTCGCCGATCTCCTTCTGGACCAGCCGGCGCAACGGGCGCGCGCCGTAGGCCGGGTCGTAGCCGGTGATCGCCAGCCACTCCCGCGCGGCCTCGGTGACCTCGAGGGTGATCCGGCGGTCGACCAGCCGGGTGGCCAGCTCGCGGACCTGGAGCTCGACGATGTGGGCCAGCTCGGCAGACGTGAGGGCGTCGAAGATGACGATCTCGTCGAGCCGGTTGAGGAACTCGGGCTTGAAGCTGGCCCGCACGACCCCCATGACCGCATCGCGCCGGGCCGAGTCCTCCATCGTCGGGTCGACCAGGAACTGGCTGCCCAGGTTGCTGGTCATGACCAGGATGACGTTCCGGAAGTCGACGGTCCGACCCTGGCCGTCCGTGAGCCTGCCGTCGTCGAGCACCTGCAGCAGGATGTCGAAGGTCTCCGGGTGCGCCTTCTCGACCTCGTCGAGCAGCACCACCGAGTAGGGACGACGGCGGACGGCTTCGGTGAGCTGACCGCCCTCCTCGTAGCCGACGTAGCCCGGAGGAGCTCCGATGAGGCGCGCGACCGCGTGCCGCTCGGCATACTCGCTCATGTCGAGGCGCACCATGGCGCGCTCGTCGTCGAAGAGGAAGTCGGCCAACGACTTGGCGAGCTCGGTCTTGCCGACACCGGTCGGTCCGAGGAACAGGAACGACCCGGTCGGCCGGTTGGGGTCGGCCAGCCCCGCACGGGACCGACGGACGGCGTCGGAGACCGCCGCGACGGCGGTCGACTGCCCGATCAGCCGCGAGCCGATGATCGACTCCATCGAGAGCAGCTTCTCGGTCTCGCCCTGCAGGAGGCGACCGGCCGGGATGCCGGTCCACGCCGAGATGACCTCGGCGATGTCGTCGGCGCCGACCCGCTCCTTGACCATCAGGTCGCCGTTGCGCAGCCCGCTGGCCACCTCGTCCTCGTTGGCTTGCGCCAGCGCCTTCTCCAGCTCGGGGATCTCGCCGAACTCGATCCGGCTCGCGGTCTCGAAGTCATACTCGCGGCGGGCCTTCTCCAGCCTGGTCCTGGCCTCGTCGATCTGGGTCTTGAGGTCACCGACCCGGTTGAGGCCGCTCTTCTCCGACTCCCAGCGGGCGTTGAGGGCGGCCAGCTCCTCCGACCGGTTGGCCAGGTCCTCGCGGAGCCGGGCGAGCCGCTCCACCGAGGCGTCGTCGGTCTCGCGCTCGAGGTGGAGCTCCTCCATCTTGAGCCGGTCGACGGCACGTCGGAGCTCATCGATCTCGACCGGGCTCGAGTCGATCTCCATCCGCAACCGCGAGGCGGCCTCGTCGACGAGGTCGATCGCCTTGTCGGGGAGCTGGCGACCACTGATGTAGCGGTCCGAGAGGGACGCCGCGGCCACCAGGGCGGCGTCCTCGATCTCCACCTTGTGGTGCGCCTCGTAGCGCTCCTTGAGCCCGCGCAGGATAGCGACGGTGTCCTCGACCGAGGGCTCGCCGACGAAGACCTGCTGGAAGCGCCGCTCGAGGGCGGCGTCCTTCTCGATGTGCTGGCGGTACTCGTCGAGGGTGGTCGCCCCGACCAACCGCAGCTCGCCGCGCGCCAGCAGCGGCTTGAGCATGTTGCCGGCGTCCATCGCGCCCTCGCCGGTGGCCCCGGCCCCGACGACGGTGTGCAGCTCGTCGATGAAGGTGACGACCTGCCCGTTGCTGTCCCTGATCTCCTCGAGGACCGCCTTGAGGCGCTCCTCGAACTCGCCGCGGTACTTCGCCCCGGCGACCATCGCGCCGAGGTCCAGGCTGATCAGCCGCTTGTCGCGCAGCGACTCCGGCACGTCGCCGTCGACGATCCGCTGCGCCAGTCCCTCGACCACGGCGGTCTTGCCGACACCGGGCTCGCCGATGAGGACGGGGTTGTTCTTGGTGCGACGGGACAGCACCTGCACGACCCGCCTGATCTCGGAGTCGCGCCCGATCACCGGGTCGAGTCGGCCGTCCCGCGCGGCCTGGGTCAGGTCGGTGCCGTAGGTCGCGAGCGCCTCGCCTCCCTCGACCGGGGTCTCGCTGGTCACGCTGCGGCCACCGCGGGTCGCCTCGATCTTGGCCTCAAGGTCCTTGGCCCCACGCTTCTCGACGGCGGCCAGGTGGCCGGTCTCGGCGAGGGCGAGCAGCAGCAGGTCGAGGGCGAGGTAGGTGTCGCCCTTGGCGCGCATGAGGGTGTCGGCCTGCTGGAGGACGGCCAGCGCCTCACGACCGAAGGTCGGCGGCTGCGTCGCGCCGGAGGTCTTCGGCAGGGAGCGCAGCCGGGCATCGGCTTGGCCGAGCACGTGAGCGGCGCCGGTGCCGGCAGCTGCCAGCAGGGTGTCGGCCTGCGCCGTGTCGAGCTGCACGATGGCGCTCGTGAGGTGGTCGGGGGTGATCTCGGGGTGGCCGGCGCTCTGGGCGGCTCGCTGAGCCAGCGCGAGCGCCTCGGCCACCTTGGCGGTGGGCTTCAGCTCCATGCGTGCGTCTACTCCTCGGTGGATGAGTTCGGGTGGGGTTCCCTCAGGACAACCGGTCCAAAGTTGAGTGTATTCCACTCAACCTCGTGCTGGGGACCCATCAGCCGATCGGTTGATACTTCAAAAAACGCCGCGCGTACTCATGCAGATGGATTAGTTCTTGTGTATGAGCTCATGTATCGTCCTCCGCTTGCAGGGACTTACCCCCCGGAAGGACCTTTCGTGAACAGGCCATCGGCCCTGCCTCGGTATGCCCCCCGCCACCGCGCTGACCGCGGTTCGGCAGCCCATCGCTTCGCTGCCCTGGCCCTCTGTGTCCCCCTCGCCGCCACGGCTGGACTGGGGACCATCGTCCCCGCCTCCGCGGCGACCACCACCACCCGCACCGCCGACACCGCAGGCTCCCTGGCCATCGGCAGCGCCGGGTACGCCATCCCCTCAGGCGCCGTCTTCGTGTCGACCGCCGGGAGTGACTCCTACAGCGGCACGGCCACGAAGCCGGTGCGCACCATCGCCCGCGCGATCGCCCTCGCCCCGTCCGGCGGCACCGTGGTCCTGCGCAAGGGCACCTACCACGAGACCGTCACGGTCACCAAGAAGGTGACGATCCAGAACTACCCGAAGGAAGCCGCCTGGCTCGACGGCTCGGTCGGTGTCACCGGCTGGGTCAAGGACGGCGTCACCTGGCGGCACGACAAGTGGACGCCGCGGTTCGACGCGAGCGTCGGGTTCAGCAAGGGTGACAAGGACGGCACCGGTCCGGGTTGGCAGTACGTCAACCCCGCGTACCCGATGGCTGCCCACCCCGACCAGGTCTTCATCAGTGGCGTGCAGCAGCGCCAGGTCGCCTCTCGCGCCGCCGTCGCGGCCGGCAAGTTCTTCCTCGACACCGCCACGTCCAAGCTCTACCTCGGCAGCGACCCCACGGGTCGCAGCGTCCGCGGCACCACCCTCGCCAAGGCGATGAGCATCCGTGCCGCCGGCACCGTCGTCCGGGGCATCGGCATCCGCAACTACGGGCCGAGCATCTGGCACATCGGGGCGGTCACGGTCGAGAGCCCGAGTGTCCGCATCGAGAACGTGGTCATCCAGGACTCGGCCACCATCGGCCTCGGCGTCATCGCGTCGGACGCGGTCATCAACCGCACCAGCGTCCTGCGCGCCGGCCTCCTCGGCCTGCACGCCGCGACAGCCGACCGCATCCAGGTGCTCCGCAGCCGGCTGGACGGCAACAACTGGGAGCGGTTCAACAGCGCGCCCGTCTCCGGCGGCATGAAGGCCGGGCGGTCGCGCGGCGTACTGGTCAAGGACAGCTCGATCTCGAGCAACCTCGGCCACGGCTACTGGTCGGACGTGTCGGTCTACGACACCAAGCTGGTCAACAGCAACTTCATCAAGAACTCGGCCACGGGCATCTTCCTCGAGATCTCGGCCCGGGGGACCGTGGTCAACAACCTCATCGACGGCAACGGCGCCGAGGGCATCAAGATCAACAACACGAGCACCGTGCTGATCTACAACAACACGGTGCTCCGCAACGCCCGACCGATCAACATCGTCCAGGACTCGCGCACCAAGGCCAACACCTCCTACGGCGACGACACGCGCTATCCGAACGATCCCGAGATGACGTGGCTGGTCGGACCCGTGACGGTCCGCAACAACGTCCTCGGCATCCCCAACACCCGCGCCAACTGCGTGCTGTGCGTCGAGGACTACACCCACACGCGGACGGCCGCACAGATGGGCGTCACGAGCAACGGCAACGTGTTCAACCGCGCTGACACCGCCGACCCCGACTGGCTGACGGTCTGGAGCCGGGGCGCGACCAACGTCAACCCGGCCGTCTACGGCACGCTTGCGGCGCACCGTTCGGGCACGGGTCAGGACAAGTCCAGCCTCGCGTACGACGGGTTCTACGCCGTCTCGTCCACCGGGCACCTGTCCGGCGCAGCGCAGGCCAAGGCGGGCACCGTCGCCGTCGGCCTCCCGTCCTCCCTCGCCACCTTGTCGGGCCAGACCGCCGGCTCCAAGTGGCTGGGCGCCTGGGGGCGCTGAGTCTCCCGCCGCAACGGCCGCACGAGCGCCGGCACTGCCGTGTCAGCCCTCGTGCGGCACTGCGACACGCCGAGAGAACCAACGACACGCCGAGAATTCGTCCCCGTACATCACAAACTGATAACGTCCGCCGCTTGCAGGGACGACCTCGCAGGGAAGACCTGGAAGGACACTCCACCTCGTGACCCGGCCCCCGGCCCCGACGCCACACCCCCGACACTCAGCCCCCCGACACTCAGCCCCCCGACACTCGAGCCCCCGACACCGCGCACCCCGACGCATCACCCTCAGCCGACCTCTCCTGGTCGCCGGCTGCGCGGCCCTGGCCCTCACGGTCACCACTCCCGCCCTTGCCGGAACCTGGACCGACCCGAGCAGCCCGACGAGCAAGACCAAGCCGCCCAAGCCGCACCGCAGCCTCGCCACCTCGACGGCCACCTCGACGGCCACCTCGACGGCCACGGCGACCCCCACGGCGACCCAGACCGCCACCTCCACGGGGCCGGTGGTGTCATCGACGACGAGCACCACGACCCCGTCGAGCACCGCGACCAGCAGCCCCACGACCACCACGGCCCCCGCGCCGGCGGGTGGCCGCGCCGCTGACAGCGCGGGCGCCGCGGCGGTCGGCACCGCCACCTATGCCGTCCCCGCAGGTGCGGTCGTGGCTTCGCCGAGCGGCGACGACGCGGCAGCCGGCACCACCGGCGCCCCCGTGCGGACGATCGCCCGTGCCCTGGCCCTGGCGCCTGATGGTGGAACGGTCGTCCTCCGGGGCGGCAGCTACCACGAGACGGTCACGATCTCGCGGGGCGTCACCCTGCAGAACTATCCGGGCGAGGCCGCCTGGCTCGACGGCACCAGCGCCGTCGAAGGCTGGGTGCAGGACGGTTCGGCCTGGCGGGTCGACGGCTGGACGACTCGCTTCGACGCCAGCGTCGGCTTCAGCAAGGGCGACACCGACGGCACCTCGCCGGGCTGGCAGTACGTCAACCCGGCCCACCCGATGGCGGCCCACCCCGACCAGGTCTTCGTCGACGGAAGCCAGCTGCGCCAGGTCGCCTCGAGGTCGGCCGTCGTGGCCGGCACCTTCTTCCTCGACGAGTCGACGTCGCAGCTCTACATCGGCACCAACCCGTCCGGCCGCGACGTGCGGGCGGCCACGCTCGCCAAGGCCCTGAACGTGCGCGCCTCAGGCACGACCATCCGCGGCATCGGCGTGCGCCGCTACGCACCGAGCATCTGGCAGATTGGCGCCGTGACGGTCGAGCAGCCCAAGGTACGGCTCGAGCAGGTCCGCATCGAGGACAGCGCGACGATCGGCCTGGGCGTCATCGCCTCCGACGTGGTCATCGACCACACCAGTGTGCTGCGCGCCGGTCTGCTCGGTGTCCACGCCGCGACGGCCGACCGGATTCGCGTCGTGGCGAGCCGGTTCGACGGCAACAACTGGGAGGAGTTCAACAGCGCACCCGTGTCCGGCGGCATGAAGGCCGGCCGCTCGCGAGGCGTCACGGTGATCGACTCGAGCATCTCCGACAACCTCGGCCACGGGTACTGGTCTGACGTGTCGGTGTACGACACCAAGATCCTGAACAGCAACCTCGACAACAACACCGCCACCGGCGTCTTCCTGGAGATCTCGGCACGGGGCACCGTGGCCAACAACCTGATCATCGGGAACGGCGCCGAGGGCATCAAGGTGAACAACATCAGCACTGTGGACATCTACAACAACACGGTGGTCCGGAACGCCCGGCCGATCAACATCGTGCAGGACTCCCGGACCCCGGCGAACACGTCCTACGGTGATGACTACCGTTACCCCAACGACCCGGAGATGACCTGGCTCGTGGGACCGGTTACCGTGCGCAACAACGTGATCGGGCTGCCCAACGGCAACGCCAACTGCGTGCTGTGCGTCGAGGACTACACCCACACCCGCACCGCTGCGCAGATGGGCGTGACGAGCAACGGCAACGTGTTCAACCGGGCTTCGGCAACCACCCCCGGGTGGCTCACCGTCTGGAGCCGCGGCGCGGAGGCCGTCAACCCGTACGTCTTCGGGACCCTGGACGCATTCCAGTCCGGGACCGGGCAGGACGCCACCAGCCTGGACTACGACGGCTCTGTGGTCGTCAGCACCACCGGCGCACTGACCGGTACCGCTCAGGGGCAGGCCGGTTCTGTGGCAGCGCCTCTGCCCAGCAGCATCGCCACGCTCATCGGCCAGCCAGCCGGCGCGCAGCACCTCGGCGCCTGGGGCCGGTAGCCCCGAGCTCCTCCATGCGGGTGGCCGGCAGCTGATCCTGCCGGCCATCCGTGGTCCGCTGCGCATCGCGGACGGTGACCCCACGGCATACCGTGGGGTCGGCGAGTGTGAGTGCGGACGCCGGCGCGCAGCGGGCCCGACGGAGCTCAGCCTGCCGCGACGAACTGGCGGACCGCGTCGAGCGCCACCAGGTGCCCTCCGCGCAGCACCGGGGCGTCGGCCACCCCCGTCGGCACGACCTTGGGGTGCACCGGCGCGATGCTCGCGACTGCCTCGGCGACGGCAGGGCATCGATCCCCGTCCCGCCACGCTGGTGCCCGCGATCATGACCGGCCTCCTGCGCGACGGACTCGGCTTCAGCGGCCTGGCGCTCTCGGACGGCCACGAGATGGGCGCCGTCGCGGGGCCGCTCGGGGTCGCGGAGGGGGCGGTCCAGGCGGTCCTGGCCGGCGTCGACGCGTTGTGCATCGGCGGAGGACTCGCCGACGCCGAGACCGTGGACACCGTGGCCGCGGCACTCGTGGGTGCCGTCGAGTCGGGGCGCCTCCCCCCTTGAGCGGCTCACCGAGCCGTGGGCGACGACACCCCCTCTGGCCTCACGACGGCGGTCGCGCGCAGGTGGCCCGGGCTCTCACCGCTGCGGATCACCGACGCCGCGGGCGTTCCCGCCGGACTGGCCGCGGCCGTCGGACGCCCGGTGTGGGTCGTGGTGCGTGACCCGCACCGGCACCGGTGGATGGGCTCCCTCGTCCAGCAGATCGTGCGCGCCCGACCCGACTCAGTCGTCATCGACACCGGGTGGCCCGGATGGTCACCGCCTCAGGGCACGACCCACGTGGTCACGTACGGCGCGTCGTGGGCCAGTGGCGAGGCCGTGGTCGACCTGCTCGCCCCCTGAGCAGCGCGACTCCTGGCCACAGGCGTGGAGGCGCAGGGTCTCCTGAGCGTCCCGCGCGGGGCGCGCGGGGCGCGCGGGGCCGCAGGTGCGGTCAGGCAGGGGTGGCCGGGTCGGGGTCGTACCAGCCGCCATGCTCCTCGGCGAGGGCGCTGAACCGGTCACGCAGCCCGGACTCGACCGGTCCGGACTCGTCGGCGACCATCTCCTCGACGACGTGGACGGCCCACTCGTGGTCCTCGGAGTCGTCCTCCCCGGCCAACGCCTCCCGCACGACGCGGACCTCGGAGAACCCCTCGTGGGCCAGCTCGGCGGCCACGTCGTCGGCGGTCTCACGGTCGGGGAAGACCAGCAGGTGCTCACTCACAGGACGAGTATGCCGCGGGGCGGCGTCAGTCGGCCCACCGGCAGGCGCGCCGCAACCGGGCCCGCTCGGCCGGGGCGGCGTGGGTGAGCCGGAACCGCACCCACCGCTCGGGCACCTTCATGTGCCAGACGAAGTCGTCCCAGTCGGTGGCGAGGGAGAGCCGTCGTTCCATGACGTCGAGGGGCATCGCCCGTCGGGCCGCCTCGCGCTCCACCCTGCGCTCGGTGGCCGAAGCCGTCCAGCCGCTGCACTCGACGTCGCCCCGCTCCGCGTGGACCAGCTCGTGCCACAGGGAGCAGCGCTCCTCCTCGAGGCTGCGACCGGAGCGCAGCACGATCGCCCGACGGCCGTGGTAATAGCGACCGGGCTCGGCGATGGGCTGTCGCACCAGCACCACGTCGCGCATCTCGCGCAGCACCGCCCAGGGGTCAGGTACCCCGGATGCGTCGCTCGATGGCGTCAAGCCTGCTCCTCACGTCGTCGATCAGCGCGAGGACCTCCTCGTCGCTGACCCCGGACCGGACCCGCTGACCCGGGGCGGTCACGTAGCCCCCATCCTGCGCCGGCCCACCGACAGGCTCACCGCGGTCGTCCAACCCGAGCACCTCGAGCACCTTGGCTCGCTTGACGTCCTGGACCCCGAGCCCGTCCTCCACGCGCTTCCACGTGATGGAGGAGATGCGCGCCTCCCTGGCCGCCTGCTCCTTGCTCCACCCGTGGCCGAGACGGGCCCGTTCGACGCGTTGGCCGAGGCGTTCGAGCTGCTCACGATTCATGCTGCGCATCTTGCCAGTCACACCCAGTCACTTCTAGTCCTGCTCAGTCACGGATCGGCCCGCCAAGACCGTCGGCTCCGCCACGGTGTGAGGCGACACCCGGGGCAGCCGACGCGATCACGCCGCATTCTGGTGACACCTGTGCAGAACTCTTGCCGGACCAGCCGTTCCTGACTATGTTCATGGCCATGCCTAGGGAAACACCCCCAAACCACGTGATCGAGGTGCACGGCTACGCACTGCGAGTCATCCGTCGGGCCAGGGGTCGTGCGGTGGCTGACCTCGCCGCGGCCGTGGAGGTGGACCCGTCCTACATCCGGCACCTCGAGAACGGCAGCAAGTTCCGCGTCAGCCCTGAGGTCTACGCCGCGCTGCTGCGCGAGCTGCAGATCGAGGACTACCGGGCACTCCTGGCCACCGCGCCGCTGCGCGACGAGGTGTCCGCCTGACCTGCCCGGCCACTCCCCCAAGCGCCGGTGCATGCCGAGAGCCCCCACCCTGCTGCGAGTGGGGGCTCTTGGCATGCCGGGAAGCGGGGATGTGGGAATGCGGATGCCGCGGGCCAACCGGTGTGGGTCAGGGTTGGCTCGGGCGCCAGACCACCAAGGCCTGCGAGCGCTGCATCCGGGGCCGCTGCCCGGCCCGCACCGCGATCACGTCACCCGTCGGACCGACGGCGAACACCCGGGAGGCCGACCGCGCCTGGGACGAGCGCCGCGAGCGTTCCAGCTCGTCGGTGAGCTCGAGCACCCGACCGCGCAGGGCAGCCACCTCGTTCTCGAGCTCCAGGATGCGCTGGATGCCGGCGAGGCTGACGCCCTCCTCCTGGGACAGGCGCTGGACCTCCCTCAGCATCGCGACGTCGCGCCCGGAGTAGCGCCGTCCCCCACCGCGGGTCCGCGACGGGCTGACCAGGCCGAGGCGGTCGTACTGCCGCAAGGTCTGCGCGTGCATGCCGGCCAAGGTGGCCGCGACCGAGATGACGAAGATCGGGGCGTCGTCGTCAGGCGAGAACGAGCGGGGGTCGTCCACGACCGGTCACCGCCTCGCGTTGGCGAAGAGCTCTGCCCGCGGGTCGAACCCTTCGTCGAGGGTCTGCAGGGTCTGGACCGCGGCCATCGCCTCGTCGGACAGCCGCTGCGGCACCACGATGCTGACCTTCGCCATCAGGTCACCCGGCTTGTCCTTCACCGGCACGCCACGGCCCTTGATCCGCAGCACCCGGCCGCTGGGTGTGCCGGGTGCGACGCGCACCTTGACGGTCGAGCCGTCGAGGGTGGGCACGGCCACGGTGGCGCCGAGGGTCGCCTCGGCGAACGTCACCGGGAGCTCGATGGTGAGGTTGTCGCCCTCCCGGCCGAAGACCGGGTGCTTCTCGACCGCCACGGTGAGGATGAGGTCGCCCGCAGGCGCCCCGGAGTCGCCGGGCTGGCCCTTGCCGCGCAGGCGGATCTTCTGTCCGTCCCTGACCCCGGGCGGGATCCGGGTGGTGATCTGGCCGCCACCGGTGGTGCTGAGGGTGACGGTGGCACCCTCGACGGCGTCGCGGAACGGCAGGCTCGTGCGCGCGGTCAGGTCCGCGCCCTTGCGCGGTCCCTGGGGAGCGCGGAAACCCGTGCCCCCGTATGCCGGGCCGCCGCCTCCTCCGAACATCCCACCGAGGATGTCCTCGAGGTTGGGTTCACCGCCGCCACCGGTCGAGTACCGCACGCGGGCGCCGCCTCCGCTGCTCCCGCCACCGAACATCGAGGAGAACACGTCGTCGAAGCCCCCCGCTCCGCCGCCGGGACCACCGGCGGTGAACCGCGCGCCGCCCCGGGCCATCTGGCGGACGGCGTCGTACTCCCGGCGCTTCTCGGGGTCGGCCAGCACCGAGTTCGCCTCGCCGATGTCCTTGAACCGTTGCTCTGCA
This sequence comes from Pedococcus sp. P2_D7, assembly GCF_056404295.1. NCBI lineage: Bacteria > Bacillati > Actinomycetota > Actinomycetes > Micrococcales > Intrasporangiaceae > Pedococcus > Pedococcus sp. P2_D7. Next base: position 110,463 of record NZ_JBFUEH010000007.1, on the reverse strand, counting down.
GCGGTGTCCCCGGGGTTCTTGTCGGGGTGGTGGGTGCGGGCGAGCTTGCGGTAGGCCTTCTTGATCGCCGCGTCGTCGGCGTCCTGGGGGACGCCGAGGATCGCGTAGAAGTCCTTCTCGAACCAGTCCTGGCTAGCCATGTCGGCGCCCTCCTTCCTGCGTGGTCCTGGCTTCGTCCGGCCGGTCGGCCCGGCCTGCGCGGGTGGCGCGGCACGGGCCGGCCGACGGGACGCGGGTCATGCTGTGAATGATGCGGCCGTCACTCGGGATCGGCCACGGCGACGCGCGCGGCACGCAGGATCTGCTCGCCGGCGCGGTAGCCGGGCTGGAGCACCTGGACCACGGTGGTCGAGTCGGTCGGTTGCACCGAACCGTCCTGCGGCCAGGCCGTGTGCATCAGCGCCTCGTGCAGGTTCGGGTCGAACTGCTCACCGGCCACGCCGTAGCGCTCCAGCCCGAACTTGCCGAGGGTGGACTCCAGCTTGTCGGCGATGGCCGCGAACGGTCCGTCGGCGAGGTCGCCGTGCTCCCTCGCCGCGTGGATGTCGTCGAGCACCGGGAGCAACGCCTCGATGACGGACTGGGCGGCACGCTCCTGCACGACGGCCCGGTCACGGTCGACGCGGCGCTTGTAGTTGACGTACTCCGCCTGCAGGCGCTGGAGGTCGGCGAGCCGCTCCCCCGCAAGAACCGTGTCGGGATGGAGGTCGGCCGAGTCGGACGACTCCTCGCCGGCCGGCTCGGTGGCGTCACCGGCGCGCTGCGGGCCGGCACCCTCGTCGAGGATGTCCCCCTGCAGCGGGGCCGCCGCGGCGGTGGTGGGCGGGGCGGTCTCGCCGGCGCCCACCACCCCCTCGGCACCGTCAGGCGTGGGGGCCTGGTCGGTCACTTCTTCTCCTCGTCGTCCTCGACGACCTCGGCGTCGACCACGTCGTCGTCGGACGCACCCGGGTCGGCGGAGCCGGCGTCGTCAGGAGCCGCGCCGTCACCAGCGGTGCCGGCCTGCTCGGACTCGGCGGCCGCGGCATACATCGCGGTGCCCAGCTTCTGAGACTCCTCGGAGAGCTTCGAGGTCTTGGCCGAGATGTCCTCGGGCGTGGCGCCCGACTCCGGCTTCAGGGCCTCCTTGAGGTCCGCGAGGGCAGCGTCGACGTCGGCACGACCGTCGGCCGGGAGCTTGTCGGCGTTGTCGCCCAGGAACTTCTCGGTCGAGTAGACGAGGTTCTCGGCGGTGTTGCGGGCCTCGGTCTCCTCGCGACGCTTCTTGTCCTCGTCGGCGTGGGCCTCGGCCTCCTTGATCATCCGCTCGATGTCCTCCTTGGCGAGGGCGGAGCCACCGGAGATGGTGATCTTCTGCTCCTGGCCGGTGCCGCGGTCCTTGGCGGACACGTTGACGATGCCGTTGGCGTCGATGTCGAAGGTGACCTCGACCTGCGGCACGCCACGCGGAGCCGGCGCGATGCCGCTGAGCTCGAAGGTGCCCAGCTGCTTGTTGTGCTGCGCGATCTCACGCTCGCCCTGGAAGACCTGGATCAGCACGCTCGGCTGGTTGTCCTCGGCAGTGGAGAACACCTCGGAGCGCTTGGTCGGGATGGCCGTGTTGCGCTCGATGAGCTTGGTGAACAGGCCGCCCTTGGTCTCGATGCCGAGCGACAGCGGCGTGACGTCGATGAGCAGGACGTCCTTGCGCTCACCCTTGAGGACACCGGCCTGCAGGCTCGCGCCCACGGCCACGACCTCGTCGGGGTTGACGCCCTTGTTGGGCTCCTTGCCGCCGGTGAGCTCCTTGACGAGCGTGCTCACGGCGGGCATGCGGGTCGAGCCACCGACGAGGACCACGTGGTCGATGTCGGACAGCGCGATGCCGGCGTCCTTGATGACGTTCTGGAACGGCTGACGGGTCCGGTCGAGCAGGTCCTTGGTCAGCTGCTCGAACTGGGCGCGGCTGATCGTCTCCTCGAGGTGGATCGGGCCGTTCTCGGACATCGAGAGGTACTGCATCGACACGTTGGTGCTGGTCGAGGAGGAGAGCTCCTTCTTGGCCTGCTCCGCCGCGTCCCGCAGCCGCTGCATCGCGATCTTGTCCTTGGACAGGTCGACACCCGAGGTGTTCTTCACGGTGGTGAGGAGGTGGTTGACGATGCGCTCGTCCCAGTCGTCGCCACCGAGCTGGTTGTCACCGCTGGTCGCGCGGACCTGGATGGTCGAGAAGCCGTCGTCCGGGTCCTTGCCGACCTCGAGGAGGGACACGTCGAAGGTGCCACCACCGAGGTCGAAGACGAGGATGAGCTCGTCCTCCTTGCCCTTGTCGAGGCCGTACGCGAGCGCCGCGGCGGTGGGCTCGTTGATGATGCGCAGGACGTTGAGGCCGGCGATCTCACCGGCCTCCTTGGTGGCCTGGCGCTCGTGGTCGTCGAAGTACGCGGGGACGGTGATGACGGCGTCGGTCACGTCCTCACCGAGGTAGGACTCGGCGTCGCGCTTGAGCTTCTGCAGGATGCGGGCGCTGATCTCCTGCGCGGTGTAGGTCTTGCCGTCGATCTCCGGCGACTTCCAGTCGGTGCCGATGTGGCGCTTGACGGAACGGATCGTCCGGTCGACGTTGGTGACGGCCTGGCGCTTGGCGATCTCGCCGACCAGCACCTCACCGCCCTTGGAGAACGCCACGACGGACGGGGTCGTGCGACCGCCCTCCGCGTTGGCGATGATCGTCGGCTCCCCGCCCTCGAGGACGGCGACGGCCGAGTTGGTGGTACCGAGGTCGATGCCGACCGCACGTGCCATGGTGAATCTCCTGTTGCGTTGGGGTTGAGTTGCCTGCACTCAAGTTAGGAGCCGGTATGCCACATGGCAAATCCAAGCGCCAAACTTGCGTTCACTTCGCTCAACTTCGTGCGGGAGGAGATTGTTCCCGCAGATGACAGGATCTGTCGGTCAGTCCTCGCCGCGGGCGACGCCGTGCCAGTAGGCGGCGATCTCGCTGCCCTCGCGGAGGACGGCGTCCGGCTCGGGCGGGGCCGGCCAGAGCTGCAGGAGGTAGCGGTCGGGCGCGGTCTCGTCATCCTCCGGGGTGTCGAGCTCCTGCCCCTCGTCCATCCCGGCGACGCAGTAGCGCGCCCGGTGCCACCCGGGCTGGGGGATCGTGCACCCGTAGGCGCTCTCGAAGGTCGCGATCGTCAGGTCGGGCGTGGACAGCTCGACCGAGACCTCGACGACGTCCTCCCACTCCTCGTCGACCTCGGGCGCGTCCTCGCTCCACGTGACGACCAGGGGGACCTCGCCGGTGTGGAGCCCCGTCACCATGCCGAGCTGGTGCGGGACCTGCGCGCCGACGAGCCCGTTGGCCTGACCGCGGCGCGCCCCGACCAGGTCGTCGGACTCGTCGCCACTGCCGTCCGGGTCTGAGTAGAGGTCGATGAAGCCGTAATGGACGTCGACGAGACCTGCGAACACCTCGGGCATGCGGCCAGCCTCTCGCGGCTGACCCGGAGCGAGCAATCCGCCCGCGACTTCTGGCCGACGGTGTCGCACAACGGGCGGGTTTCGGAGTGGTCTTGAGGCACCAGTGGCCAGAAGTCGGGGGGTCAGGGGGTGTGGGTGGCGAGGAACCGGGTCAGCGAGTCGCCCCAGGCGGCCCAGCCGGCCGGGTTGGGGTGGTAGACCTCCGCCTGTCGTCCGCCCTTGGTGCCGAACCCGACGAACCACGGGCCTGCCTTCGAGCCGGCCGGGGCCTTGGCGCCGAGCTCGTGGCCCGCGAAGACGGTCGCGGCCGAGGTGTCGAGGTAGGTGCGCTCACGCCCGGGGCCTGATGCCCTGACGGCGTCGACCACTCGTTGCTGCACCGCCGTGCCGGCCTTCCCGAGCGCGCGGATCCCGCGGTTCGCGTCGTAGCCGCCCTGCTCCATCAGCGGTCGGTCGGGCGCGAGGAGGGGATAGCTGCGCAGGACGAGGGTCGCGTCGGGCCGCATCCGCGAGCGCACCTGCGTGAGCGCGACGGTGAGGTCGGACTGCAGTTGGGGCAGTAGGCGGTTCGCGCGGGAGATGCCGTCGGCGCAGCCCCCGTCGGCAGTGCCCGTGCCGAACAGGAAGCACTGGAGCACGATGCTCCCGAAGCCGACGTCGTTGCCGCCGATGGTCAGCACCACCACGTCTGCCGTGCGGTCCACGACGTCGACCTGGGCGGGGTGGGCCTGGTCACGGGCGTGGGTCAGGTCCGCCACGACAGCCCCGCTGCACGAGACGTCGACGACCACGGCCCGCACCTGCGCGGCATACCGGCGTCCTGCGCTCAGCGGCGTGCGGAAGCACGCGTCGACGTAACCCCCGGCACCGTTGCCCGCCGAGTAGGAGTCACCGAGCAGCACGACCTTGTCGAGCCGTTCGAGGGGTGGCGGCGCAGGGGTGCCGCTCGACCCCGCGACGGCCAGCCCGGCACCACCGAGCACGGACACGGCCAGGAGGGGCACGGCGAGCCTGGTCCACCGCATCAGCCGCACCTCCTCACCGTCGGGCTCTCACGCTACGTCGACACCCTGCGCGTCAGCCGACCGCCTCTGCCGGATGAGGGATCCGGTCGTGGCACCTTCCCGTCCGTCCGAGGTATGCCCCGTGGACTGTCAGTGGGTCCACCTACCGTGTGCGTCATGGCCGAGAAGCGTCCGTCACACCTGAGGGTGGTCCCCACCCCGTCCGCCCCCGGGCGGACTCCTGAGGTCTCGCGCGCCGACACCGACCCAACCGGGAACTACTGGGCCGAGCTCCAGGCCCTGCGCGACGAGCGCCGCAGACTACGCGCCGGCTGACCCCCGGCTGGTTCGGTTCCGCTCGGGTAGCGTCGCCGCTCGTGGACGACCGACTCTTCGCGCGCACCGTGGCCGGGCTGGCGGCCCACGACGCCGACCTCGCCGCGCTCGTGGCCGCCCACGGCATACCTCCGCTGTGGCTGCGGCCACCAGGCTTCGCGAGCCTGGTCCTGTTCATCCTCGAGCAGCAGGTCTCGCTCGCGTCGGCGGCCGCGGCGTATCGCAAGGTGCTCGAGCGCGTGGGCACGATGGTGCCCGAAGCCCTGCTCGAGACCACGCCGGACGACCTGCGGGTCGACGGGGTGTCCCGCCAGAAGGATCGCTACCTGCGGGCGTTGGCCGCCGCGGTCGTGACCGGCGAGCTCGACCTGCTCGGGCTGGTCGCCCTGTCCGACGACGAGGCGCGACGAGCGCTCATCGCCCTGCCGGGCATCGGACGCTGGACGGCCGACGTCTACCTGCTCGCCTGCCTGGGCCGTCCGGACCTCTGGCCGGTCGGCGACCGAGCACTGCAGGTTGCTGCGGCCGAGGCACTGGGGCTCGACGACGTGCCCGACCAGGCCGCGCTGGAGGCGCTGGGCGAGAGGTGGCGACCGCACCGTTCGACCGCGGCGCGGCTGCTCTGGCACGGCTACCTCGTGCGGCGCGGCCGGTCGGAGACACCACTCAGCGTCCTCGGCTGACCCACGACCCGCTGGTGGACGGAGCGCGGCGTCAGCCGGCAGTGACCTCGCGGGCGAGGGCTGGTGGCATGTAGTCGTAGCGGACGAAGCTGCGGGTGAAGGTGCCGGTGCCGTGCGAGACCGAGCGCAGGTCGACCGGGTAGCGGGCGAGCTCGTGGGCCGGCACCTCCGCGTGGATGACGGTGCGCCCACCCACGTCGGAGGGCTCGGTGCCGTGCACCTGGCCCCGACGGCCGCGCAGGTCGGCCAGGACCCCGCCGACCGCGTCGTCGCTGACCTCGATGTGCACCTCGTCGACGGGTTCGAGCATGGCGACCGTGGAGTCGTTGGCCGCCTCACGCAACGCCATGCCCGCCGCGGTCTGGAACGCCATGTCGGAGGAGTCGACCGAGTGGGCCTTGCCGTCGACGAGGGTGATCCGCACGTCGACCACGGGGTAGCCAGCCAGCACCCCTCTCTCGAGCTGGTTCCGGGCGCCCTTCTCCACGGAGGGGATGAAGTTCCGGGGCACCGCGCCGCCGACGACCTTGTCGACGAACTCGATGCCGGCGCCGCGCTCCAGGGGCTCGATCTCGAGGTGACAGACGGCGTACTGGCCGTGCCCACCCGACTGCTTCACGAGCCGGCCCTGCACCTTGGTGGGCCGGACGAAGGTCTCGCGCAACGAGGTGCGCACCGGCTCGACCTCGACGGGGACGTGGTAGCGGGAGTCGAGGGTGGCGATCAGCTGGTCGACGTGCGCCGGGCCCATCGCCCACAGCACGAGCTGGTGGGTCTCGGCGTTGTGCTCGAGCCGCATCGTGACGTCCTCGGCCACCACCCGTTGCAACGCGGTCGCGAGCTTGTCCTCGTCGCCCTTCGACCTGGCGTGGATCGCCACGGGCAGCAACGGGTTGGGCAGCAGCCAGGGCTCGACGAGGGCCGGCTTGTCCTTGCGCGACAACGTGTCCGAGGTCTCGGCACCGGCGAGCTTGGCGACGACGACCACGTCACCGGCGATCCCGGCGGCGATCGGTCGCGTCTCGTCGCCCACGGGCGCTGAGAGTGGTCCGATCCGCTCGTCATCGGTGTCGTGGTCGGCGTGCTCGTCCACGAGGTGGCTCGCGAAGTGCTGGAGGTGACCGGAGATGTGCACCGGATCGTCGGGTCGCAGCGTGCCGGAGAACACCCGCACGAGTGACTGACGTCCGACGAACGGGTCGGTCGTCGTGCGCACGACCTCGGCCACGAGTGGGCCAGCGGGGTCGCAGGTGACCGGGCCGAAGTCACCGCCAGCCGGGGTGTAGACCGTGGGCACGGCTGCCCCCACAGGAGACGGGAAACCCCTCTCGCACAGCTCGAGGAGCGCCCCGACGCCGATGCCGCTCGGAGCGTGGGTCGGCAGGATCGGGAAGAAGCGGGCCGTCGCGATGGCGAGGCGCAGGTCGCCGGAGACGGCCTCGGTGTCGACCTCTTCGCCCCCCAGGTAGCGCTCGAGGAGCCCTTCGTCCTCGGACTCCTCGATCACGGACTCGATCAGCTCGCCCCGCTGGGCGTCGATCAGCTCTCCCTCGTCGGTGCTGGGCTCCCGGTCGGCCTCACCGCCACCGGGGCGCTGCTCGGTCACGCTGCGGCGCAACAGGTTCAGCAGTCCGGTGACCGCGCCGTCGACCACCAGCGGCAAGGCCAGTGGCTCTGCGTCACCGAACGCCCGCTGGCACCCGGCGACGGTCGCCTCGAAGTCGGCCCGCGCCTGCTCGAGGCGCGTGATGGCGACGGCGCGCGGCATACCGAGCACCTCGCACTCACGCCACAACAGCCGGGTCGGCTCGTCCACGCCGTCAGCCGCGGCCACGACGAAGATGGCCGCGTCGGCGGCGCGCAGCCCGGCCCGCACGTCGCCCATGAAGTCGGGGTGCCCGGGGGTGTCGAACAGGTTGAGGGTGACCTCACCGCTCGGGATCGAGGCGGCCGTCAGGGACTGGGTCGCGGTGAGGTCGCCCCCTTCACGAGCGCGGCGGCCCGGGATCCGGGCCGCCACGAGCTGGTCGAACAGTGCCGTCTTGCCGGCCCCGCTCGCTCCCACCAGGACCACGTTGCGGATCTGCTCCGGTGAGGAGGGGCCCGCGGCGTCGCTGACACGGTTCATGGAAGTCACCTTGCTCCGGTCGCCAGTCCGCCGCAAGAGGTCTCCGCCGCCGGCACCAGGCCACGCTACGGCCCCAGGGCTCCGATCGGGATGACGACGATGCCGTCCTCGCGCGTGTAGCCGTAGCCGCCCGCCGCGGTGATGACGCCGAGGACAGCGGGTTTGCCGATCTTGTCTGTGTCGACCTTGGCGGCGAACCTGCGCAGACCAGCCGCTCCGTCGTTGACGCCTTGCTCCCCGCCGAGCTTGACCTCGAAGGCTCCCCAACCGCCGTCCCGAAGCTGGATGACGATGTCGACCTCGAGGGAGTCGCTGTCGCGGTAGTGGTGAATGGTCGCGTCGAGTGGGGTTGCGTAGACGCGGGCGTCCCTGACGACCAAGGATTCGAAGAGGAGTCCCAGGTAGCTCAGGTCGTCCAGCAGCCGGTTCGGTCCAGCACCCACCGCGGCCGCCGCCAGAGAGGGGTCGATCAGGTGGGTCCGGCTAGCGGTGCGCAGGGTCGCCCGGGACCGCAGGTGGGTGCTCCACGGCGGCTGCTCCTCCAGGACCATGAGTCGTCGCAGCCCATCGAGGAAGTCGTAGATGGTGGTGCGCGCGATGGTGCCCTCTTCGCCTTCGACTTCGGCGGCCAGCCTGGCGATCTTCTGCTCCATGGCGACGTTGCGAGCCAGCGCCTGGAGGAGTCGCTGGACGAGGGCGGGGTTGCGCCGGCTTCCATCGACACGGGAGATGTCGACCTCGGCGATGGTGCGCACGTAGTCGGCGTTGGCCTGCGCGGCGGCAGCGATGGGCAGGTTGAGGTTGAGTGGCCAGCCGCCCCGGACGACGAGCTCGGCGATGTCGGGGACAGTGAGAGGCGCGGTGGCAGTGGGCCGCTCACCGGCGAGCAAGGCTGCCAAGGACATGGCCCCGTTGGAGTGCCCGCTCTCGAACAGACTCATCGGGCGCATGATGAGACGGGCGAATCGCCCAGCTCCGGTATGGCGCCGTGCGTCGTCTTCGGGCACGGCTGATCCGGTCAGCACGTACTGGCCTGGGGAAGCGCGCCGGTTCACTTCGCTGCGGACGTGGTTCCAGACGCGGGTGGCTTCGAGCTGCCATTCGTCGACGAGCTGAGGAGGGTGGCCGTTGAGGACGAGCGCAGGGTCGACACGGACCGCCTCCAAGGCCCCCTGATCGGTATCGAGGTACACCTGGCTCGCCGTGAACTGCTCGGCCGTGAACGTCTTGCCACACGCTTTGGGACCTTCGACGAGTACTGCGCCGGCGGACTGCAAGCGGAGCTTCAGGACTTCATCGAGCACACGTGGTCGGTATTCACGCGCCGTGCCAGCGAGGGTGCCCATGCAGTCAGGCTACACTTCACGCGTCCTGAAGGCTACACTTTGAGAACCCATTGAACTACACTCCGGGCGATTCATAGGCTACACTTCGGAATCTGTGCCTCTCCGTGGATGCATGACCCACCGCGCCGCACGAGGTCTTCGAAGCCGGCACTCGGGTCAGCGAACGAGGACCGCCACCGCGAGAGGGAGCACGCTGGCGGCGACCACGAGCCAGTCGGCTCGTTGCCAAGGGGCGGGCTCCGCCCAGGTGCGCCGGTATGCCGTGGCGAACCCCCTCGAGTCCATCGCCACGGCGAGCGCGGCCGCGGACTGCAACGAGCGGACGAGCATGCCGATCGTCAGGGCCGACAGCTCGGCGAGCACCGATCGCGGCGAGCGCGCGGAGGCTCCGATGCCGCGCACCCGGCGGGCCCGGGCGATCTCGGACCAGATCTCACCGAAGGTGTGCACCCGCTGCAGTGCCGCGGCCACGGCCACGACCGGGCGGGCGGGAAGCCGGAGCCGCTGCCCCAGGTGGTCGCCGAGGGCGTCGGCGTCGACGTGCTGGATCAACACGGCCGAGGGAAAGACGATGATGAGCACCCGCAGGCCCGCGGTGAAGGCGGTGTCGGTGTCGTGGCCCCCGAGCAGCCACGTCGACCAGGCCACGGACAGGGCGCCCAGCACCCCGGGTCCCAGGCGCAGGAGGACTCCCCGCAGCCGACCGGTGGGGGCCCGTCCGTGTCCTGGCGCCCAGAGTGCGATCACCGCGAGCACGGCCTGGGCCGCGAGCACGAGCAGGCTGGTGGACCACCCCGGCGAGACGACCCCCGCGGGGATGGCGAGGCTCGCCCCCGCCAACAGCGACAGGGGTCCCGCCCGGGCCACCACCGGGCGGCGGCGGGCCGGCACGGGTGGCGGCTGGACCGGTCGCTCGATCACGGTGACCGCGTCGGCCCGACTGGTCACGGCGTCGTCGTGCGTGGTGAGGACGATCGCCGTCCCGGTGTCGCGCAGCGCCTCGACGATGCCCATGACGGCAGCCCAGGTGAGCCGATCCTGACCGACGGTGGCTTCGTCGGCACACACCAAAGCCGGCTGGTGGACCACCGCCGACGCCATCGCGAGCCGACGCTGCTCCCCACCCGAGAGGTGTCGGGGGTCGGCCTGCTCCAGATGAGCGAGGCCGAGGTGGGCCAGCAGCGCGCGGGCCCGCTCCAGTGCCTCGGACTCGACCAACCCGACCGCTCGCGACGTGGTCATCACCTCGTCGAGCACGGTGTGGCTGACGATCGTCGAGCTGGCCCACTGCGGCACCCAGGCCACCCGGCGGGCCAGGTCGACCGTGCCCAGCCCACGCGGGTCGCGCTCCCCCTCGACCGCGAGGTCGGGCCGCAGCCGAACCTCGCCGCCTTGCCGCTGCAACAGCCCGGCCAGCGCGAGCAGGAAGGTCGACTTCCCGGCGCCACTGGGGCCCACCAGGGCGTGCACCTGTCCGGCGCGAGCCTGGAACCACTGGTCCTGCACCGCGACCGTGGTGCGGGTCGATCCGTCGAGTGCGCGCACCGACCGGCTGATGGTGACGTCTGCGGCGTCGAGGGTCAGCACGTTGGCGCACGTCGACGACGGCTCGAACACCCCAGCCGGTATGCCGCGCGGTTGCGGGTCCGGGATCCCTGGCACCCAGATGCCTTGGGCTGCAAGAGATTCCCCGTGCAGGGCCAGCACCGAGGCGGTCTCCCCGTCCGCCACGATCCGGCCCGTCGAGTCGAGCACGACCAGCCTGTCGACCAGGTCGAGCCAGGGGCCGAGCCGGTGCTCCACGACGACCGTCGTCAGGCCTCGGGACCGCGTCACCCGGTCGACCGTCGCGCGGACGGTGTCGGCGTTCGCGGGGTCGAGCATCGCCGTGGGTTCGTCGAGCAGCAGGACCGCGGGCTCGAGGGCGAGCGCTCCCGCCAGGGCGAGCCGTTGCTGCTCACCCCCGGACAGGGCGTGCGTGGGAGTGTCCTGCGGCATCTGGAGACCCACCGCGGCCAGCGCGGCCGTGGCGCGCGCCGGCATGTCGGCGCGCGGCATACCGATGTTCTCGAGGCCGAAGGCCACGTCACGTCCGACGGTCGCCGACACGATGCCCGTGCCGGGCTCCTGGAGGACGAGGCCGACATCGCCGGCACGGGTCCCCGGGATGGCACCGTCGAGCAGCACGGTGCCACCGCGCTCACCCGAGTCGGCGACCTCGAGCACCCCGGCGAGCCCACGCAGGAGCGTGGACTTGCCGGAGCCGCTCGGGCCGACGAGGAGGACCCGCTGGCCGGCCGGGATGTCGAGGTCGAGTCCGGGGATGACCGGGTCGCGACGCCCGTAGGGCCGCCAGGTCAGTCCCCGGACCTCGAGGTGCCCCCGACGCCCCGATGAGGCGCCGGGACCGGGGTGATCAGACAGCGCGTGACTCCCGGGCTTCCTGTCCTGCGGGGAAGGCACCGAGTGCGCCAGCCCGTGCGAGCGCCTTGGTCAGCAGCCAGCCACCCGCACCGGCGACGAGGCCTCCGCTGAAGGTGAGGATCCCGGCATACGCGAGCTTCCAGGTGAGTGCCCAGTCCTTGATCCAGTTGGTCGACTCGTACCCGGCCTCGAGCGGGCCTGCGAGCGCCCCCGCGGCCACTGCCGCGACCAGTCCGAAAGCGGTATAGCCGAACAGGGCGAAGGCCAGCTCGGTGCCAACCCCCTGGACGACTCCGGAGACCAGCGTCGTGGCCCCCCACTGCGTGCCGGGGAGCATCGAGACGAGCGCGGCGATGACCTCGCAGGCCAGCGCTGCTCCCGGACGCCGGATGACCAGACCGCCCACGACGCCGGCCATGAACCAGGGCCCGGCGAAGAGGCCGGACAGCGGCGGGAAGCCGACGCTGATGGCGTTGGCCGGGGCTTCGTAGGCAAGGCCCCAGCCCCAGTAGGCGATGCCGAACGCGGCGCCGAGGAACGTGACCGTGAGCAGGTCGACCGTGCGCCAGCCGGTCAAGGGCGCCGCCGCGCGGATGCTGCCGCGGCGGGGCGTGGTGGGTGTGGATGAGGTGGTGTCGGCCGAGGCCGGGGTGTTGGTGGTGCTCATGTGTTCTTCTCCCGTGGAATCCGGTGGATACCTCGGGGAGACAGCTGCCGAACGAGGAGCACCTGTGGTGGCGCACTCGCCCGACAGGTGTCTGAGATCTCGACTCCCTACGCCGGTGCGAACCGGATCAGGTGTGAGGGTCTGCGGTCTCCCGCACTCTCAGCGCTCACGCGCTCCCCTGTCGTTACGCGTCGAAGACTACTCCACGATGTGACAGGGTGGAGGCGCAGGTCAGCAGCAGTTTGCGGCGGCCGGAGGGCGATCGGAACGGAGAGGTGCGACATGGGACCACTGGTGTGGCGAGTGCTCGGGACCGGGTCGGCGGTGCTCGCCGGCGTGATCGCCAACAAGCTGGTCACCACCGTCTGGAAGAAGGCCGGCCGTGACGCCGTGGTCGACCCCCGCGACCCGCGGACGCCGTGGAAGGACGCCGTCGCGTTCGCGGCGCTGACCGGGCTGGCCGCCGGCGCGGCCAGGGTCATCGCGACCCGCAAGGCGGCCGAGTACTACCAGAAGTCGGCCGGCCACCTCCCCAAGGCCATGCAGGAGGGCGACGCCTGACGCGTCGCTACAGGTCGAGGGCCCGGGCGATCGGGACACCGGCGCGGTAGGACAGGTGGACGTGCGAGGGCGCGTCGAGCACCGTCAGGTCTGCCCGCGCGCCGACCTCGATGCGACCGATGTCGGTGCGCCGCAACGACTTCGCTGAGCCGACGGTGGCAGCGAGCACGGCCTGACCGGGCGTCAGCCCCATCTCGCGCACCGCGAGCGCGATGACGAACGGCATCGACGACGAGTAGCAGGTGCCGGGGTTGCAGTCGGTCGCGAGCGCGATCGACACCCCGGCCCGCAGCAGGGCGGCCGCGTCCGGGTAGGGCGACCGGGTCGAGAACTCGACGCCCGGCAGGAGGGTGGCCACCGTCGTGTCGGCCGCGCCAGAGAGCGCCTCGACGTCCGCGTCGGACAGGTAGGTGCAGTGGTCCACGCTGGCCGCGCCCAGCTCGACCGCGAGGCGCACGCCGGGTCCGTGGCCGAGCTGGTTGCCGTGCACCCGCAGCTCCAGCCCCGCCTGGCGTCCGGCGACCAGCACCGCGAGGGCCTCGTCCTCGGTGAAGGCGTGGGCCGAGTGCGGCTCGCAGAAGACGTCGACCCACCGTGCGTGCGGGACCGCAGCCTCCAGCATCGGCCCGGTGACCAGCTCGAGGTATGCCGCGCGGTCACCGGCGTACTCGGGTGGCACCACGTGCGCGCCGAGGAAGGTGGTCTCCGGGGTGAACTCGCGGGCGATGCGCAGGGCCCGGGCCTCGTCCTCGACCGTCAGGCCGTATCCGCTCTTGATCTCGACGGTCGTCGTGCCCTGGGCGCGCATCTCCCCGACCCGGGCGGCGACCAGCGCCCGCAGCTCGTCGTCGGTGGCGTCTCGGGTCGCCGCGACCGAGACCCCGATCCCACCCCCGTCGTAGGGCGTCCCCGCCATGCGGGCGGCGAACTCGTCACCGCGGTCACCGGCGAACACGAGGTGCGCGTGGGAGTCGACGAAGCCGGGGAGCACGGCCCGACCGTCGACGTCGAGGACGCGGTCGGCCGCCGGCGCCTCCCTGGACGAGCCCACCCAGACGATCCTGCCGTCCGCCACGACGACGGCGGCGTCGTGGCGCAGGCCCAGCCCGTCTGGTGTGGTCCCGTCGCAGGTGACGAGCTCGCCGATGCCGGTGACGACGGTGCTGCTCACTGGTGGTCCCTGACGTCGGACAGCGCCTTGCCCAGCATCGCCGCCACGTCACCCAGCCGGTGCCGGCCGGACTCGACCACCACCTGTCCGCCCACGACGACGGTGTCGACATCGGATCGTGTTGCGCTGTAGAGGATCTGACCCGCCTTGGCGCCCGCCGTGTTGACGGTGTCGGTGCGGACCACGACGAAGTCGGCGGCCGCGCCGTCGGCGATGAGCCCGGCATCCTGCCACCCGAGGCTGCGGTAGCCGTCCACCGATGCGGCGGTCATCAGCTCGTCGGGTGTGAAGCGGCCGCGCTCGTTGCTGGCCAGTCGCTCGTGCATCTCCAGGCCCCTGACCTCCTCGAACGGGTCGATCACGGCGTGCTGGTCGGAGCCGAGCGAGAGCCGGGCGCCCGCCTCCGCCAGGGCACGCGCGGGGCCGATGCCGTCCGCGAGGTCGCGCTCGGTCGTGGGGCAGAAGCAGGCGGTCGACGAGGACCCACCGAGCAGCTGGATGTCGTGGTCGGACAGGTGGGTGGCGTGGACCGCGCTGAACCGGTCGCCCAGCAGCCCCGCCTCGTCGAGCAGCTCGGTGGGCGTGGCGCCGTAGAACATCTGGGTGGCGAGGTTCTCGGCGGGCTGCTCGCTCACGTGGGCGTGGACGATCCGGCCGCGGGTGACCTCGGCCATCGCCCGCAGGTCGTCGCGGGGCACGGCGCGCACCGAGTGGACGGCGGCACCGATCCGGGTGGTTGCGTCGGGGCTGAGTGCTGCTACTCGCGTGGCCCACCGGTCGACGTCGCCGTCGGTGAAGCGACGCTGGACGTCGTCGAGCGGCACGTGGCCGTCGCCCGCCAGACCACCGGCGAGGTAGCAGGTGTCGAGCAGCGTCAGCCGCAGGCCAGCCTCGCGAGCGGCCTCGATGAGCGCTGCCCCCATCGCGTTCGGGTCCGCGTAGGGCCGCCCGGACACGTCGTGGTGCAGGTAGTGGAACTCCCCGACCACGGTGGTGCCGGACAGCACCATCTCGGCGAACACCGCCCGGGCGAGGGCGAGGTAGGTGTCGGGCGTGAGGTGCCGCGTCACGGCATACATCTGCTGTCGCCAGGTCCAGAAGTTGCCGCCGTCGCCGTGGGTGCGGCCGCGCAGGGCGCGGTGGAAGGCGTGGCTGTGGGCGTTGGCCAGCCCGGGCAGGACGACTCCGTGGAGTCGCACGTCGCCGGCCTCCGCCCGCGCGCGACGGCGCACCCCTGCGAAGACGCCGTCGACGACGTCGAACCGCACGTCGGTGGCCAGGCCCGTGGGGAGCCAGGCGTGCTCCGCCCAGTAGGTCGTCATGCCGCGTCCCCGGCGAGGTCCTCGAGGACCGCGGTGAGGGCGGCGACCCCTTCGAGGCAGTCGGACGTCTCGGCGAACTCCTCCGGGGAGTGCGAGACGCCAGTGGGGTTGCGGACGAAGAGCATGGCGGTGGGGATGCCGGCGTTCGCGAGGATGCCGGCGTCGTGCCCCGCCCCCGTGCCCAGCACTGGTATGCCGCCGAGCCGGGTGCCGAGCCGTGCGCTCAACGAGGTGTCGAACGGCGTGGACGGGGTCCACGACTCCTGGGTGATCCTGCCGCCCGACTGCTCGACCATGGCGGTGATGTCGGAGACCGCACGACGGACCGCGCGGGGGCTCGCGCCCCGGGCGTCGAGCCACCCGGTGACCGCGCTGGGGATCGCGTTGACGCCACCGGGCGTCACGGCGACCTTGCCGATGGTGGCGACGCACCCGTGCGTGATGGCAGCCTCGCGGGCGGCGAGCACCGCGGCGGCATACCCGAGCATCGCGTCGTGACGGTCCTCGAGCCTGGTCGTGCCCGCGTGGTTGGCCTCGCCGGCGAAGTCGAGGCGCCACCGGCCGTGCGGCCAGATGTCGCTGCCGACCGCGACGGGGTGGTCGAGGTCGATGAGCCCGCGGCCCTGCTCGACGTGCAGCTCGACGAAGCTGCCGATGCGGCGCAGCGCGTCGTCGTCCCGACCGATCTGGTGGGGGTCGCGCCCGGCGGCCTTCAGCGCATCGGCCATCGACGTGCCGTCGGCGTCGGTGAGGCTGCGCGCGCGACGCGCGGTCATGGCTCCGGTGATGACGCGTGAGCCGGCGCAGGCGACCCCGAACCGGGCGCCCTCCTCGTCGACGAAGTTGACGACGCCGATCGGCCTGGACGGCTGGAACCCGTTGGCCTGCAGGGCGTCCACCGCCGCGAGGGCGCTGACGACCCCGAGTGGGCCGTCGAAGGCGCCACCGTCCGGCACGCTGTCGAGGTGGGAGCCGGTGACGACGCCCTTGTCACCCTTGGCCGCGGCCGAGTCGGGGTCTCCCCACCAGGCCCACTGGTTGCCCATCCGGTCCTCGGTGAGGTCGAGCCCACGGGTCGCGCACTCGCCCGCGAACCACTCGCGCAGGTCGTGGTCCTCGCGCGTCCACGCGAACCGGCGGTAGCCGCCGCTCTGGGCGCTGCGTCCGACCGGTTGCAGGTCAGACCACATCGACTCGAAGCTCACGGTGTCCTCTCAGCTCTGCCCACGCCGACGGCGAGGTCCATGCGACGCTCTGCTCAACCGGCACCGAGACCATTCCACACCAGGGACCGCCGGCGCACGGCAGGACACCGGGCAATGCGTCTCGGATCCCAGACCACGCCCGGCAGCGGCGTCGCGGCCGGGGACCTAGCATGACGACATGACCCAGGACACCGGCTCCGACCCTGCCCGGGACGCCACCCCGACCGAGGGCGAGGCGCGGGCCGCCGCGGCGCTGGCCGTCAGCGGGATCGAGCACACGATCACGCGGCACGGACGGGTCGGCTCCCTCGAGGAGGCGGCTGCTGCAAGGGGGGTCGAGCCGCAGGACATCATCAAGACCCTGGTGGTGCGGCGCGCCGAGGACGACTTCCTGTTCGTCCTCGTGCCCGGCGGCCGGGAGATCTCGTGGCCCAAGCTGCGGGCCCTGCTGGGCGTCAACCGGATGTCGATGCCCGATGCGGCTGTCGCCAAGGAGGTGACCGGCTACGAGCGCGGCACGATCACGCCCTTCGGCTCGACCACCCCTCTCCCCGTCGTCGCGGACGCGACCGTCAGCGGACGCCTGATCTCGATCGGCGCCGGGGCGCACGGCGTCGCCGCGACCGCACACTCCGACGATGTGCTCCGGGCCCTCGACGCGCAGGTCGCCGACGTCACCGAGCCCGCCTAGGTGTATCGAGCCATCAGGTTGGTCGCAGTCGGCTGACGGGTGGGTGCCCGCCGAGTGCTGTGTGGCGTCGTTGAGTGTTGTAGTGCTCGAGCCATGGGGCAAGAGCGGCTGCCCGGTCGGTGCTGCTGGTGAAGACCTGTCGGTAGGCCCACTCGGTTTGCAGGGTGCGGTTGAGTCGCTCGACCTTGCCGTTTTGCCAAGGGCAGTGTGGCTTGATGAAGACCTGCCGGATGCCGTGTCGAGCGCAGGTTTCGCGCAGCGAATAGCGGTAGGCCCAGGCGTTGTCGGTCATGAGCCGTTCGACCTGGGTGATGCCGTGCTCGGCGAAGTAGCTGATCGCGCGTTCGAGGAATCCGGCGCAGGTCGGGCCTTGCTCGTTGGGCAACACCTCGGAGTAGGCGAGCCGGCTGTGGTCGTCGACCAAGGAGTGCACGAAGTCGTAGCCGATCCGGGTCTTGTCGAGCCGTGTGCGGTGGTAGTTGGCGGTTCCGCCGGTCGCGCGCCAACCACCCCCGTCGGGGATGCGCCCCAGCTTCTTGACGTCCATGTGGACTAGTTCACCGGGGCGTTCGCGTTCGTAGCGGACCGCGGTGACCTTGCTGGCTCGGATGACGTGGCCGGTGATCGGGTCGAGCACGGCCAGCCTGGGCATGCCGTTGCGCGACAGGACCCGCGAGACCGTCCGGGTGGGTAGGCCGAGCTCGGCCCCGATCCAGTCCGGTCCCCGACGCTCGCGCCTGCGGAGCTCGATGATCCGCGCCTCGATCTCGACCGGAGTCCGGGTCGGGGTCCGGTGCGGACGAGACGACCGGTCGCGTAGGCCCAGTTCCCCCTCGGTGCGGTACCGGTCGATCCAGATCCGCACGCATTTGCGTGACACTCCCATCGCCGCAGCGATGTGGGCCTTGGGCCAGCCGGCCTGGTGTCGCTGAACGATCAGCAGTCGGCCATGAAGGGTCAGACGAGCATTACCGTGGGACACGAGAACCTCCGAGTGGATGTGGGCCTTCGACAAGCCACACCCCACTCGGGGGTTCTCCTCACGTCAATAGACCGATCCAGGTACCAACGTCATGGCCGGGTACACCTAGGGAGTCACCCAGCGCAGGCCGGTGAGGGTCGTCGAGTAGGGGTAGACCTCCTCGACGTCCTGCTGTCCCACTGGCTTGGAGCGGTCGAAGCTGGCCCGCACCTGGGTGGCGATGGTCCCGGCAGCGGTGTCCACCGTGACGATGCGCACCGGGTTCGTGTCGGGGGCGTGCATGGCCTGCAGGAACATCGCGACGGGGTGGCCGTCGGCGGCGGGCCTGGAGCCGGAGAAGACCTGACCGGTGTGCCCGGAGAAGGTCATGACGACGTTGGGGTAGACCTTGAGCGCGTCCCACAGCTGGGTCGAGGTGGTCGCGCCGTAGCCGCCGTTGGTCGTCGAGATCGACCCGTCGTTCTCGAGGAACATGTGCGTCAGCACGATGACGTTGTGGTGCGGGTGCGAGGCCACCACGCCGGTGGCCCAGTCGATGATCTGCTGTCGCGGCCAGATCTCGAGGCTGAGGACGAGCCAGTCGTCACCACCGGCGCGGAACGTGCGGAAACCGTTGTCGGACCTGCCCGGCTCGGCCAGCCCCTCGAAGCCGAAGTAGGACGGTGGGTAGTACGTGTTCCACAAGGTGGTGTCGCGCACCGTCACCGTGGTGTCGGCACCCGGACACGCCGCGCCCCCCTCGCAGACGGCCGCCGTGTCGTGGTTGCCGGGCGACGCGATGAACGGGATGCCGGCCGCCGCCAGCGCCGCGAACCGGGTGCTCATGCTGACCCACTGCTGGTGGTCGGGCGTGTCCCAGTCCTGGACGTCGCCGCTGTGCAGCACCCACTGCAGGTTCAGCTGCGCCCGGTGGGCGACGAGCCAGGCGATCCGCTTGTCGGTGCGGGGGTCCTGCGGCCTCACCTCGGGCTGGGTGTCCGGGATGACGGCGAAGGAGAAGGTGGTGGCCGGGTCGGCGATCGTGGGGATCGGCTCCACCGTCGGTTGCGGTGGGCCGGGCACCGCTGCCGTTCCGGTGGTCGTGGCGGTCGCCGAGGTGCCCGGCCGGCTGCGCGGCTCAGGTGTCGTGCACCCGACCATCATGAGGGCGAACGCGCACCCCAAGGCGCCGAGCCCGAGCGCGCGTCGTCCCCTCGCCCCTCGCCCCATGCACCGTCACCCACCTGAGTTGCACCGCCCCGTCAGGCCAGCGTATGCCGGGTGGTCACCACCCGGCATACGTCGTCCGGTGGAGCACCCGGTGCCCCTTGGCTGCTGTGCCGCCGGGACAACCGCGCGCGCTCGGTCGGCCATTCCGCGCGGGCCGCTCGGCCCGCGGTGGTCGCTCAGCCCTCCCGCATCGGGATGCGGACGCCCTGTTCCTGCGCCGTGCGCTCGGCGATGTCGTAGCCGGCATCGACGTGCCGGATGACGCCCATCGCCGGGTCGTTGGTCAGCACGCGAGCCAGCTTCTGGGCGGCGAGCTCGGTGCCGTCGGCGAGGGAGACCTGGCCGGCGTGCAGCGAACGGCCGATGCCGACGCCACCGCCGTGGTGGATCGACACCCAGCTGGCGCCCGACGACGTGTTGACGAGGGCGTTGAGCAGCGGCCAGTCGGCGATGGCGTCGGAGCCGTCGAGCATGGCCTCGGTCTCGCGGTAGGGACTGGCGACTGACCCGGTGTCGAGGTGGTCGCGGCCGATGACGATGGGCGCGCTCACCTCGCCGGTGCGGACCAGCTCGTTGAACGCCAGCCCCGCCTTGTCGCGCTCGCCCTGGCCGAGCCAGCAGATGCGAGCGGGCAGCCCCTGGAAGGCGATCCGCTCCTGCGCGCCGCGGATCCACTTGTGCAGCCGGTCGTTGTCGGGGAAGAGGTCGAGGACGGCCTTGTCGGTGGCCGCGATGTCCTTCGGGTCACCGGAGAGGGCGGCCCAGCGGAACGGGCCCTTGCCCTCGCAGAACAGCGGCCGGATGTAGGCCGGCACGAAGCCCGGGAACTCGAAGGCCCGGTCGTAGCCACCCTGTCGGGCCTCGTCGCGGATCGAGTTGCCGTAGTCGAAGACCTCGGCCCCGGCATCCTGGAACTCGACCATGGCCTGGACGTGCTTGGCCATCGACTCGCGCGCGCGGTCGGTGAACTCCTCCGGCTTCTTCTCCGCGTACTCGTGCCAGTCCCCGAGCTCGATCCCCTCGGGGAGGTACGACAGAGGGTCGTGGGCACTGGTCTGGTCGGTGACGATGTCGATCGGCACCCCGCGGCGCAGCAGCTCCGGGAAGACCTCGGCGGCGTTGCCGACGACGCCGACCGACCAGGCCCGGCGCTCGTTCTTGGCAGCCACGGCCTTCTCGATCGCGTCGTCGAGGGAGTCGGCCACCTCGTCGAGGTAACGGTGTTCGACGCGGCGACGCAGTCGGGTCTCGTCGACGTCGACGATGAGGCAGGCGCCCTCGTTCATCGTCACCGCGAGGGGCTGCGCGCCACCCATGCCACCGCAGCCACCGGTCAGGGTCAGCGTGCCGGCGAGCGTGCCGCCGAACTTCTTCTCGGCGATGGCGGCGAAGGTCTCGTAGGTGCCCTGGACGATGCCCTGCGTGCCGATGTAGATCCAGGACCCGGCGGTCATCTGCCCGTACATCGTCAGCCCGAGGTGCTCGAGCCGGCGGAACTCCGGCCAGGTGGCCCAGTCGCCGACGAGGTTGGAGTTGGCGATGAGCACGCGGGGCGCCCACTCGTGGGTCTGCATGACCCCGACCGGGCGCCCACTCTGCACCAGCATCGTCTCGTCCTGCTTGAGCGTGCTGAGGGTGCGCACCATGGCGTCGAACGACTTCCAGTCGCGAGCCGCGCGTCCCGTGCCGCCGTAGACGACGAGGTCGTCGGGACGCTCGGCGTTCTCGGGGTCGAGGTTGTTCATGAGCATGCGCAGCGGCGCCTCGGCACCCCAGTGCGTTGCGTGGGTGAGCTGGGTGCCGCGGGGCGAGCGGACGGGGCGAGCGCCTTCCATGGTGTTTCCTTTCTGAGGTTCAGTTGAGGGGGCCGGTGACGGATTCGGCTGCTGCGACCGCCGCGCCGGTGGCGACGAGCTGGACTGCGGTCTCGATCTCCGGGGCGAGGAAGCGGTCGGTGCCGGGCGCAGGGGCACCGGCGTCGCGCAGCGCCTTGACGACCGCGGCCGTGGCCGGGGCCGCGGTGAGCGGCGCGCGCAGGTCGAGGGCGCGGGCCGCAGTGAGCAGCTCGACCGCCAGCACGCGGGTGAGGCCGTCAACCGAGCGGCGCAGCTTGCGGGCCGCCGACCAGCCCATCGACACGTGGTCCTCCTGCATCGCGCTGGACGGGATCGAGTCGACCGACGCCGGAGCCGCGAGCCGCTTCATCTCCGACACGATCGCGGCCTGGGTGTACTGGGCGATCATGTGGCCGCTGTCGACGCCCGGGTCGTCGGCGAGGAACGCGTGCAGCCCGTGGTTGCGCGAGACGTCGAGGAAGCGGTCGGTGCGACGCTCGGAGATCGACGCCAGGTCGGCCGCGACGATCGCGAGGAAGTCCAGCACGTAGGCGACCGGCGCCCCGTGGAAGTTGCCGTTGGACTCGACCCGGCCGTCGGGCGTCACCACGGGGTTGTCGACCGCGGAGGCGAGCTCGAAGCCGGCAACCGTCGCGGCATACTCCACGGTGTCGCGGACCCCGCCCGCCACCTGGGGTGAGCACCGCAGCGAGTAGGCGTCCTGGACACGGGTGCATGCCTCCGGGTCACGGTGGCTGTCGCGGATCCCACTGTCCTGCATGAGCTTTCGCAGGTTCGCGGCGGACAGCGCCTGGCCGGGCTGGGGACGGAGCGCGTGCAGGTCGGCCGCGAACACGTCGTCGGTGCCGAGCTGGCCCTCGACGCTCATCGCTGCGGTGATGTCGGCGACCTTGAGCAGCATGCGCAGATCGGTGATCGCGAGGACGAGCATGCCGAGCATGCCGTCGGTGCCGTTGATGAGGGCCAGGCCCTCCTTCTCGCGCAGCTCGACCGGCGTGATTCCGGCGGCGGCGAACGCCTCGGCCGTCCGCATCCGCTCACCCTCGGCGTCGCGGACGACACCCTCACCCATCAGCGCCAGCGCACAGTGCGACAGCGGGGCGAGGTCGCCCGAGCAGCCGAGTGAGCCGTACTCGTGGACCACCGGGGTGATGCCCGCGTTGAGCATCGCGACGTAGGTAGTCAGGGTCTCCTCACGGATGCCGGTGCGGCCCGTCGCAAGGGTCGAGATGCGCAGGAGCATGAGCGCCCGGACGACCTCGCGCTCGACCTCGGGGCCGGAGCCTGCGGCGTGCGAGCGCACCAGCGACCGCTGCAGCTGGGCCCGCAGCTCCACGGGGATGTGCCGGGTGGCCAGGGCGCCGAACCCGGTGGAGACGCCGTAGTGCGCCACCGTGTCGTCGGCCAGCGCCTCGATCACGGCGCGGGTGCGGCGCACCTCGGTGAGCGACTCCGGCGAGATCTCGACCCGGGCACCGTGGCGGGTGACCGCCACGACGTCGTCGAATGAGATGGGGCCGGTGCCGACGGTGACCGTCGGCGCGGAGGTGGCAGTGGTCGTCATGCCTCCATTGCAGCGGAGGTATGCCGCGAGCGCGCCCTACGCACGCGCCATACCGTCTCGGATGCGAGACGTCAGCCGGCCACCCAGTAGGTGCGCTGGTTGGTGAACTCGAGGATGCCGGCCTCGGCGAGCTCGCGGCCATAACCGCTGCGCTTGGTGCCGCCGAAGGGCACCCGGGGGTCGGAGGCGACGACGGCGTTGACGAAGGCCGCGCCGGACGTGATCCTGCGGGCGACACCCAGGGCTCGCTCGCTGGACCGGCTCCAGACGCTGAGCCCCAGCCCGTAGGGCGTCGCGTCGGCCAACCGCACGGCCTCGTCCTCGTCGGTCGCCACGGCGATGGCGGCGACCGGACCGAAGGTCTCCTCGTCGAAGGCCGGCATGCCAGGGCCGGTGTCGAGCAGGACGGTCGGCTCGTAGAAGGACCCCGGGCCGTCGATGCTGCGTCCCCCGGCCGCGAGCGTGGCCCCGGCGGCCACCGACTCGTCCACCTGCCGCTGGAGGGCGTCGCGGAGGTCGCCGCGCGCGAGCGGGCCGACGCTGGTGGCCGGGTCGGTCGGGTCGCCGACGGACAGGGCTTCGACGCCCTGGAGGAACAGGCGGGTGAACTCCTCCGCCACGGGTGCCTCCACGACGAACCGCTTGGCGCAGACACAGCTCTGGCCGGAGTTGGTGAAACGGGCACCCACGGCTGCGGCCGCGGCAGCGGGGACATCGGCGTCGGAGAGGACCACGAACGCGTCGGACCCGCCCAGCTCCAGCACCGACCGCTTGGAGGCCCGTCCCGCAGCGGCACCGACCATCTCGCCGGCGCGGTTGCTGCCGGTGAGGGTGACGGCGGCGACCCGGTCGTCGGCGATGAGCCCGCCGACGGTGCGGGGCACGTCGTCCTCGACGAGGACCAAGGCCGTCACGAGGTGGGCGGGGAAGCCGACCTGCTCGAACGCCTCGGCCAGGGCCAGAGCCGTCCCGGTGACGTTGGGCGAGTGCTTGAGCAGCACACCGTTGCCGGCCGCCAAGGTCGGGATGGCGAACCGCAGCACCTGCCAGACCGGGAAGTTCCACGGCATCACCGCCAGCACCAGACCCAGCGGCTCGGGCGCGACGAAGGCCGAAACCCCTGCGGGGGAGTCGATCTCGACGTCTCGGGGAGCCAGGATCGTCGCAGCCCTCGCGGCGTAGTAGTCGGCCGTCACCGCCGACTTCTCGACCTCACCCCGGGCCTGCGCCAGCGGCTTGCCCATCTCCGCGGTGACCGACGCCGCGTAGCGCTCCGCGTCGGCCCGCAGGTGGGCGGCGAACCTGGTGAGCAGCGCTGCTCGGTCGGCGACGGGGACCTGGCCCCAGGCGCGGGCCGCAGCCGCACCGCGCGCGACGGCCTCTTCGACCTCTGCCGGACCCATGGCGGGATAGCTCGCGAGGGTGGTCCCGTCGGCGGGATTGGTGGTCGTGACGGTGCTGGTCGTGACGGTGCTCGTCGTGACGATGCTCGTCGTGACCGCACCGGTCGTGCCCGTGAGGTCGGCGCTCATGGGGTGCTCAGCCCGCCGCGGTCGCTCTCCGAGAGGTGCTCGAAGGTCTCCCCGGTCGCGGTGATCGTGCGAGTCACGTCGCGGCCGCCGTAGACCCAGTAGATCCGCATGACGCCGTCGCCACGGTTGAAGAAGCGGTGCGCGACGCCGGCCGGCACCCAGGTCGCCTCGCCAGCCACGAGGTCGAAGCGCTCCTCGCCGATCTCCGCGACGGCCTCGCCTTCGAGGACGAGCACCGACTCCTCGACGTTGTGGCTGTGCAACGGGAGTCCGGTGCCGGGCTGGAACTGCGTCTGACCCGTGGTGACGTGGTTGCTCTCGCAGTTCCACTTGCCGACGTAGGGGATGGTGACGACGCCGTTGCCCCGGTCGAACGGACGCACCGTCTCGGGTCGGATCAACAGGTTGGGGGCGAGCGGCTGGTCAGCCACGGGAGACCTCCTGGGTGAGTGTGTCGATCAGGGCGCTGGTGAAGTCGGCGGTGCTGAGGGAGCCCCCGAGGTCGCGGGTGCGGGTGGCGGGGTCGGCGACCACGGAGGTGACGGCGCGGTCGAGGTACCGCCACCCGTCGCACAGCTCGGGCCGGCCCGAGCGGGCGCCGTGCCAGTCGAGGAGCATGCCCGCCGAGCGGACGAGTGAGACGGGGTTGGCGATGCCCTGCCCGGCGATGTCAGGGGCAGACCCGTGCTGGGCCTGCGCGACGCAGATCCCGTCACCGGCGTTGACCGCTCCCCCGAGGCCGAGGCTGCCGCAGAGTTCCGAGGCCTCGTCGCTCAGGATGTCGCCGAACATGTTGG
The DNA here is from genome assembly GCF_056404295.1 of Pedococcus sp. P2_D7. Lineage (NCBI taxonomy): Bacteria > Bacillati > Actinomycetota > Actinomycetes > Micrococcales > Intrasporangiaceae > Pedococcus > Pedococcus sp. P2_D7. Next base: position 85,523 of record NZ_JBFUEH010000007.1, on the reverse strand, counting down.
TGGTGACGACGACGTCGAACGACCCGGGGTCGCGGATCAGCCTCGCGGCGGCCGCGTCGACGATCAGCTCACGCAGCTCGACGTCGGGAAACTCCGCGGCCACCTCGCGGACGCACCGTAGGAAGAGTCCGTCGGACAGCGTGAGGACGTTGGCCTTGTGCACTGCCGTCACGTGTCGGCGGCGGGAGCGGGCCAGCGTGAAGGCGGTCCTGGCCACCCGATGCGACGCCCGCGCCGTGACCTTGCGGATCGAGAACGCCGAGTCCTCGTCCGGCATGAACTCGCCGCTCCCGGCATACATGTTGCGGTCGGAGTAGAACCCCTCGGTGTTCTCCCTGACGATGACGAGGTCCATCGGCGTGCGCAGCACGCTCAACCCCTCGACGGACCGGCACGGGCGGATGTTGGAGTGCAGCGCGAACCGCGTCCGCAGCTCGGCGGACGGGTTGATCCCGCCCTGGTCGCGGGCCGGGTAGTCGTAGTGCGAGACCGGACCGAGGACGGTGCCGTCGACCTCCGCCACCCTGGCCACCACGTCGTCGGGCAGGGTCGTGCCGACGGCTGCCAGGGACGCCAGCCCGATGTCGCGCTGCTCGAGCTCGAGGCCGAGCCCGAGCTGCTCGTCGAGCGCGCCCAGCACCGCGACCGTGGCTTCGCTGATCTCCGGTCCGATGCCGTCACCGGGCAGGACGAGGAGCTTCACGACTGCCCCTGCGGGTGGTGGAACCGTTGTGCGGCAAGGGTGTTGACCTGGCTGCCCGGCACCACACAGCGGTCTGCGGCGGCCCGCCACTGCGCGAAGTGCCGGGCAGCGCGGTGTGCGGCGATGGCCTCGTCGTCGGCGTAGAGCTCGTAGAACAGGAAGTGGTGGTCGTCGGCGAGGTCCTGCACCACGTCGAAGTAGAGGCAGCCCGGCTCGTCGGTGAACGACCGCTCGGCGTTGGTGGCGATGGCCTCGGTGAACTCGTCGAGCCGGCCGGGGACGACGTCGAGGGAGACGACGAGCGCGATCATGGGAGGACCTCCGGTCCGGTCGGGGTGAGGGGGTCGGGAAGGGCGACACCGGCCTCCCTGCCGAGGGTCGCCAGCGCGTCCCTCGTGGTGGCAGCCAGGGGTATGCCGTCGGCGGCCAACCGCTGTCGGGTGCGGTCCTCGAGCTCTCCGGGGACGAGGATCTCGTCCGCCCAGGTGGCGAGCGCACCACCACGTGTCTGGTCGACCATGGCCTCGATGCGGGCCGCGAACTCGGCCGCGTCGGACACGGCGGAGACGTCGATGGTGATGAGCAGGTGACCGGCCCCACTGCGGCGGTCGGGGTCGTAGGGGCCGGCGACCCCGTCGCCGAAGGCGCTGCCCGTGAGCACGCCGGCGAGGACGTCCATCATGAACGAGATGACGTAGCCCTTGGGTCCGGCCATTGGCAGGATCAGGCCGGCGATGGCCTCGGCGGGGTCGGTGGTCGGAGTGCCGTCGGCGGTGGCCGCCCAGCCCTCCGGGATCGCGTCGCCCCGCTCGGCGGCGAGGTAGACCTTGCCGCGCGCCACGGCGGTGTTGGCCAGGTCCATGACGACGACGCCGTGGCGGCCGGCCGGGGCCGCGATGGACCAGGGGTTCGTGCCGATCGCCTTGTCCCGCCCACCCCAGGGCGCCATGGCAGGGCTGGCATTGGTGACCAGGAGGGCGACGCAGCCCGCCTCGGCGGCCTGGCGGGTGAAGTAGGCGGCGGTGCCGAAGTGACCGGAGTTGCGGACCGCCACCCCGCTGATGCCGTGGGTGCGGGCCCGCTCGATCCCGAGCTCGACCGCGCGCTGGGTCAGCACCTGGCCGATGCCGTGACCTCCGTCGAGCACCACGACGGCGCCGCCGTCGCGGACGACCTCGGCAGCGGTGCTGCGCTCCATCGCCCCGGACCGCAGCCGGGTGAGGTACCAGGGCAGGCGGAGCATGCCGTGGGAGGCGTGGCCCCAGAGCTCGGCCGTGACCAGCGTGTCGGCGAGCAGGGCGGCGTCGGCCCCGGCCACTCCCTCGGCGACCAGCACCTCCGTCGCGAACCGGGCCAGGTCGGTCGCCGCGAAACCGGGGCCTGCGGCGGGTCGGGAGTCGGGCGTCACTGACGGGGTCACTCGTCCTCCTCGGTGCGGCTGTGCAAGACTGGGGAGAGGAAAGCATACTTGTATACAAGTATGCAACTACGTCGAGAACGGAGATCAGATGGTGGACCGCCCGCGCCGCGCGTCCGGTGGACAGCTCGTCTACACCGAGCTGCGCCGGCAGATCCTCGACCTCGAGCTCAAGCCGGGGCAGCGCCTGTTCGAGCCCGAGCTCGCGACCCGCATGCAGGTCAGCCGCACCCCGCTCAGGGAGGCGCTCCGGCTGCTGCTCGCCGAGGACCTGCTCGACCAGCTGCCGACCGGAGGCATGGTGGTGCGTCCGCTCAGTGCCCGGGAGATCGAGGAGCTCTACTCGGTGCGCGCGGCCCTCGAGGGGCTGATGACCGCCGAGGCCGGGACTCGCCTCGATGACGCCGGCGTCGCCACCCTGCGCGCCCTGGTCGAGCGCAACGCCGCCTTGGTCGACCTGCCGACGGACGCGATGAACGCCGGCCACGACTTCCACCTGGCCATCGGCGACATCGCCGGACACGGGTGGGCGTCGCGACTGCACGCCCAGGTCGACGGCCAGATGGCTCGCTACCGCGCCTTCACCAACCAGTCCCAGGAGCGCCGCACTGCCGCCCTGGCCGAGCACCGCCAGATCCTCGAGGCCCTTGTGGCGCGCGATCCGGAGCAGGCTCGCGCGCTCGCCGAGGCACACGTCCTGGCGGCTCGCGACACCGCGCTCAACGCCATCGCCGACCGGCTCGACCGGTCCGACTGACCGACTGACCGACCGGTCCGACTGACCGAGTCAGGTGGTCCGGCCCGCCCCTGGGTCAGCGCAGCGTGTAGCGCCGCTCGGGGCGACCCGCGGCGCCGTAGCGGGGCCGCATCTCGGCCTTCCCCACCGCCACCAGGTGCTCGAGGTAGCGCCGCGTGCTGCTGCGGGACAGCCCGGTGGACTCGGCGCACTCCGTGGCGGAGAGCCCGTCCTCGTCGGCCGCCTCGAGGGCCTGCAGGACGAGGTCGGTGGTCTCCGGGCTGATCCCCTTGGGCAGGCCCCCCCCGGTCCGGGCGACGGCCCCGGCCCGGAACACCCTGTCGACGTCGTCCTGGCCCACCTCGGTGAGCTCGTCCAGCTCAGCCCGGTGCACGGCATACTCGCGTAGTCGCTGCTGGAGCGACTCGATCTCGAACGGCTTGACCAGGTAGTGGAAGACCCCGCCACGCAAGGCGGTCCGCAAGGTGTCGAGGTCGCGCGCGGCACTGATGACGATCACGTCGACGTCCTCGCTGCCACCCTCGCGCAACCGGCGCAGCACCTCGAGGCCGGTCATGTCGGGCAGGTAGATGTCGAGCAGGACGAGGTCGGGCCGGGTGACCTCGACCGCACGCAGGGCATCCGTGCCGGTGCTGGCGATGCCGGCCACCTCGAAGCCGTCCTCGCGGGCAACGACGCTGGAGTGCAGGCGCGCCACCATGAAGTCGTCGTCGACCACGAGCACCGAGATCACGAGACGCCCTGGCCGAGCAACACCGGCAGGGTCGCCACGAAGACCGCACCGTCGTCGTTGCCGACGACGATGTCGCCGCCCCGGTTGCGGCAGATCACCCGGACGATGGCCAGTCCGATCCCGCGCTCCTGCGCGGTGGCCGTCGCCTTGGTCGTGAACCCGCGGTCGAAGACCATCTCGCCGATCGTCGAGTCGACGCCCGGGCCGCTGTCGCGCACCGTCACCGTGACGGCCTCCCCGGTGTGCGCCAGCGCTACCCGAACGGTGGGCGCGTCACCACCGGCAGCGGCGTCGAAGGCGTTGTCGATGAGGTTGCCCATGACGGTGTTGACGTCGGCCGCGAGCGCGTCGTCGAGCTGGGGCACGTCGCTGGACGGGTCGACGACGAGGTCCACCCCGCGTTCGGTCGCCTGGCTGGCCTTCGCGATGAGCAGCGCCGCGACTGCCGGATCCTGCACGCGCGTCACGACATTGGTCGTGAGTGTCGTCGAGTCGTCGGTGATCTGGCGGACGTAGTTGCGGACCCCGTCATACTCCTCCAGCGCGATCAGGCCGCTGACGACGTGCATGCGGTTGCTGAACTCGTGGGCCTGTGCGCGGAGCGTGTCGGTGGTGCTCTTGGTGAGGTCGAGCTCGCGCTGGAGCTCGAGCATCTCGGTGCGGTCGCGCATCGTGGCCACCCACCCGATGTGCCGACCGCGGCTGCGGACCGGCATCCGGTTGACGGTCAGCACCCGGCCGCGCACGGGCATGACGTGGTCGGTGAGCTCGACCGCGTCGGTGAAGATCAGCGCAGCGCGTCCAGTGGCGTCGACCTCCTGGAGCGTGCGGCCCCCGGAGGTGAGCGGTATGCCGAGCAGGTGCGCCGCCTCGTCGTTCACCATGGTGATCCGGTGGTCGAGGTCGACCGCCAGGACGCCCTCCTTGATGCCGTGGAGCAGGGCCTCGCGCTGCTCGACCAGACCGGCGATCTCACGCGGCTCGAGGCCCAGCGTCTGGCGCTTCACGCGGCCGGCCAGCAGGAGCGACCCGACGACCCCGAGCAGGCTGGCGATCCCCAGATAGGTCAACAGGTTCGGCACGGCGGCAGCGAGGTTGTCGAGGACGGAGGGGTAGGCCCGCACGACCGCCACCACCCCGTCGGTCTGGCGGTTGTCGACGTTGATGATCGGCGCCATGGCGAAGGCCGCACCGGTGCCCTGCTCGGTCCCCACCCACGACCGTCCGTCGAACGCGTCGGTCTGCTGGAGGTAGAGCGGGTCGCGCGGCAGGGCATCGCTCGACGCGATCACCCGTCGGTCACGCAGGGCCAGGAGCACGGTGGTCGAGCTCGAGAACGTGCGACCCGACTCCACCACCGACGTGGCCTGGCCCAGGTACTCCCGGCCACCCGACGCGGCTGCCTCGCGCACCCCCGCAGTCACGGCAAGACGCTCCGCGATCGCCAGGGCGCGACGGCCCTCGGTGTCGCGCGCCCGGGCATCGGACTGCGCCAGCGAGACCGCGGCGACCCCCACCAGTACGACGCAGACGATCCCGAGCTGCATCGCGAGCATGCGGCTGGCCAGCGTCCAGCGACGCTGCCACGGCCAGCGTCGAGCCGCCAGCCAGGCGCGCCATCGAACCTCCACACCCTGATTGTGTCGGGGCCGCCGTCGTCGGGCCAGCAGCGCGTGAGCACAAAGGACGAAACAGAGTTTGCGCACCTAACCGTGACAGCAGGCCCACAGCCGGGCACGGTGTGCGACGAACACCCCTCAGACAAAGGAGTCACCCGTGCGTGTACGGACCCCCCTCAAGATCGTGGCCGCCGCCACGGTCGCCGGTCTCGCCCTCAGCGCCTGTGGCGTGAGCGGCGACGACGCGTCGTCCGACGCCAGCAGCTCGTCCGGACCCGTCAAGGGCCTGCGGATCCTCGTCCCCAACTCCCCCGGCAGCGGCTACGACACCACCGCCCGCCTCGCGGCCAAGGCCATGCAGGACGCCAAGCTCGCCGAGAGCATCGAGGTGTTCAACTCCGCCGGCGCCGGTGGCACGGTCGGGCTGCAGCGGCTCGTCAACGAGAAGGGCAACGACGACATCCTCATGCAGATGGGGCTCGGCGTCGTCGGGGCCGTCTACACGAACAAGTCGAAGGCCACGCTCAACGACACCGTCCCGATCGCCAAGCTGATCGAGGAGTCGGAGGCCATCGTCGTGCCGAAGGGCTCCCCCTACGACACCCTCGACAAGCTCGTCGCCGCCTGGAAGGCCAACCCGGGCAAGGTGCCCGTGGGCGGCGCCTCCAACCCGGGTGGTCCCGACCACCTCACCCCGATGCTGCTGGCGAAGGCCGTGGGCGTGACGCCCAAGGACGTCAACTACGTCGCGTACGACGGCGGCGGTGAGCTCCTCACGGGCGTGCTCGGCAAGAAGGTTGCGTTCGCGGCGACCGGCATCGGCGAGGTCGCCGAGCAGGCCAAGTCGGGTGACGTCAAGATCCTCGCCGTGACCAGCGCGGAGCCCGTGGAGGGTGTCGACGCCCCCACCCTGAAGAGCCTCGGCATCGACATGGAGTTCACCAACTGGCGCGGGATCGTCGGCCCTCCCGGGCTCAGCGAGGCCAAGACCAAGCAGTACGTCGACCTCGTGACCGCGATGCACGGCTCCCAGCAGTGGAAGGACACCCTGGCCAAGCAGGGCTGGACCGACGCGTTCCAGACCGGTGACGAGTTCAAGACCTTCCTCACCGCCCAGAACGACAGCGTCTCCAGCATCCTCAAGGAACTGGGCCTGGCCTGATGTCCACCACGGCAACGACCACGGAGAAGGGAGGCCGCTCCGAGTACGGGGTGGCCCTCCTTCTCCTGGTCCTCGGCGCCTGGGCCATCGTCGACGGCCTGAGTCTCACCGACACGGCCTCCCGCGGCCCGGTCAGCGCCAAGACCATGCCGATCGCCGTCGGCGCGCTCCTGGTCGCGATGGCTGTCCTGCTCGTGGTCGATCTGGTCCGCGGTGGTCGTGGTGAGGCCGAGGGCGGCGAGGACGTCGACCTCTCGCACGGCAGCGACTGGCGCACCATCGGACTCCTGGTCGGGGCGTTCGTGGCCAATGCGCTGCTGATCGAACGCGTGGGCTGGCCGATCTCCGGCGCGATCCTCTTCTTCGGGACGACCTTCGCGCTGGGCGCACGGCACTACGTGCGGATGGCCCTGATCGCGATCCTGCTGTCCGTGGGGTCCTGGTACCTGTTCTACCTCGGGTTGGACATCAAGCTCCCCGTCGGCCTGCTGAAGGGAATTCTGTGATGGACGGCATCAACGCCCTCATCGACGGTTTCGGCACCGCCCTCACGCCGGTCAACCTGCTCTACGCCGTGATCGGCGTCGTGCTCGGTACCGCCATCGGTGTGCTGCCGGGCATCGGCCCGGCCATGACCATCGCCCTGCTCCTGCCGCTGACGTTGCGTCTCGAGGCGACCCAGGCCTTCATCATGTTCGCCGGCATCTACTACGGCGGCATGTACGGCGGCTCGACCACCTCGATCCTGCTCAACACTCCGGGCGAGAGTGCGTCGGTCATCACTGCCATCGAGGGCAACAAGATGGCCAAGAAGGGCCGCGGCGCGGCAGCACTCGCCACGGCCGCCATCGGGTCCTTCATCGCCGGCACCATCGGCACGCTCGGCCTGGCGCTCCTGGCGCCGGAGATCGTCAAGCTGGCGATCAAGCTCGGAGCCCCCGACAAGTTTGCCATCATGCTGTTGGCCTTCATCGCGGTCACCACCGTGTTGGGGTCGTCCAAGATCCGCGGGCTCGCCTCCCTGGGCATCGGCCTGCTCATCGGCACCATCGGGATCGACAGGTCCGCCGGCGGTCAGCAGCGACTCACCCTCGGCATCCCGCAGCTGGCGGACGGCATCGACGTCGTCGTCGTGGCGGTCGGGCTCTTCGCCGTCGGCGAGGCCCTGTGGGTCGCGGCCCACCTTCGTCGCGGACACGCCGAGGTCGTGCAGGTGGACGGCGCCAGGATGGGCCGTGAGGACTGGCGCCGCTCCTGGAAGCCGTGGCTGCGGGGCACTGCGATCGGCTTCCCGTTCGGCGCGATCCCCGCCGGTGGCGCCGAGATCCCGACGTTCCTGTCCTACGCGCTGGAGCGCAAGCTCAGCAAGCACCCCGAGGAGTTCGGGCACGGAGCCATCGAGGGTGTCGCCGGGCCCGAGGCGACCAACAACGCCTCGGCCGCCGGAGGCCTGGTGCCGCTGCTGACCCTCGGCATCCCCACCACGGCGACCGCCGCCGTCATGCTGGGCGCCTTCCAGAGCTACGGCATCGACCCGGGTCCGCGGCTGCTGAGCGACCACGCGGAGCTGGTGTGGGCGCTCATCGCATCCCTGTTCATCGGCAACACCATCCTGCTCGCCCTCAACCTGCCCCTGGCGACCGTCTGGGCCAAGCTGCTGAACATCCCCCGCCCCTACCTCTACTCGGGCATCTTGTTCTTCGCCAGCATCGGCGCCTACGCCACGAACACGTCGGCCTTCGACCTGTGGCTGTTGCTGATCATCGGCATCCTCGGGTTCTTCATGCGCCGCTACGGCCTACCCGTGGTGCCCGCGATCATCGGCATCATCCTCGGACCGGTGGCCGAGTACCAGCTGCGCCAGGCCCTGCAGATCAGCGACGGTGCGCTGTCCGGACTCATCAACACGCCCTTCGCGAAGGTGGTCTACGCCCTCGCGGTCATCCTCGTCGTGGCGCCCGTGGTCATCGACCGAGTCCGCTCCAGCCGGGCCGGGGACGACGACGGCGACGGCACGCACCACGTCCCGCACCTGACCCCCAACACCGAAGGAACCTGACCATGGCGATCGTCGTGGGCTACGTGCCCCGCCCGGAGGGTCAGGCGGCCCTCGACCGCGCGATCGAGGAGGCCGTCCTGCGGGGTGTCCGCCTCGTCGTCCTCAACGTCAGCCGGGGTGACGCCCTCGTCGACCCGCGGTACGCCTCGGAGGCGGACTGGGACGCGGTCAAGGCAAAGCTCGACGCGTCGGGGGTCGAGCACGAGGTCGCCCAGGCGATCGAGGCCCGCGACCCGGCCGACCAGCTGCTCCGGGTCGCGGAGGAGACGAACGCCGAGCTGATCGTCATCGGCCTGCGACGTCGCACCCCGGTGGGCAAGCTCATCATGGGCAGCGCCGCGCAGACCGTCCTCCTCGAGGCCGATGCGCCGGTACTGGCGGTCAAGGCACCCAAGTCGTGACGGCCTCCTGATGGGCGCGGTGTCGACGGCCGACCTCTACGACGAGCGGGGCGAGGAGCTCCAGTCCTGCTCCGTGCAGCTCCGCCACTACGGGCGCCACACCTCGTTCGAGGGCGTGGTCACGACGATCCGGTGTCACCGCGACAACGCGATGGTCAAGGCCACCCTCACCGAGCCCGGTGCCGGGCGCGTCCTGGTCGTGGACGGTGGCGCCTCGCTCGAGTCAGCCCTGATGGGTGACCTCATCGCCGCCAGCGCGGTCGCCAATGGGTGGGCTGGGGTCGTGATCCACGGCGCGGTGCGCGATGTCGTGGCCCTGCGCGAGCTCTCCCTGGGCGTGCTCGCGCTGGGCTCGAACCCGCGCAAGAGCGCCAAGGACGGGATCGGTGAGCGGGACGTCGTGGTCAGCTTCGGAGGCGTCGACTTCGCGCCGGGGCAGCGGCTGTTCGCCGACGAGGACGGGGTGCTCGTCACCCGAGCTTGAGTCCGCGGCATACCGTCGCACGTCTCGCACCTGAGACACTGCCTGCGTGGCCAACGCACCCGCCGCCCGGCACGCCCTGACCCTCCTCACCCTGCTGGCCCGGCACACCGAGCCCCTCCCCGCCGGGTCGATCGCCCGCGAGCTGGGGCTCCCCCGCTCGACGACCTACCACCTGCTCGCGGTGCTGCGCGACGCCGGTTTCGTCACCCACCTGGAGGAGGAGCGCCGCTACGGGTTGGGCGTCGCCGCCTTCGAGCTCGGCTCGGCCTACCAGAGGCAGGCGCCGCTGCAGCGCATCGCCCGACCACTGCTCGGGCGGCTCGTCGACCAGACCACCCACAACGCCCACCTCGCCGTCCTGCACGGCCGCGACGTCCTCTACGTCATCGAGGAGCGCGCGCCCGGTCGCCCGCTGCTCGTCACCGACGTCGGGGTCCGGCTGCCGGCGACGCTCACCGCCAGTGGGCTGGCCATGCTGGCGCGGTTGCCCGCCGCGCAGGTGCGGGCCCTCTTCCCGCACCGCGACACCCTGGTCCAGCGCGACGGGCACGGGCCGACCTCGGTCAGCGAGCTGCGGCGCGAGCTGACCGAGGTCCGCACCCGTGGCTACGCCACCGAGGACGACTCGGTGAGCGCCGGTCTGTCGTCGGTGGCCCAGGCCGTCCTGGACCACACCGGCCACCCTGTCGCGGGTGTTGCCCTGACCTTCCCCCGCGACGGCGTCGACGAGACCGAGCGCGCCAGGCTCGTCGCCGCCGTCTCGCGCGCCGCCGCCACGCTGTCGGCCCGCATCGGCGGGGTCCGCTGACTTCACCCGCTCGGCTGCCAGAATCGAGGCGACCGCGGCGACGGGGGTGAGGTCATGCGCACGACGACACACGTGTCGGCAGGGCGGCGGCGACGACAGCGCCTTCGCCGCACCCTCCTCGTGACCGCCCTCCTCGTCGCGTCCGCAGCGACTGCCGGGTATGCCGCGTGGCACGGCGACGACGCCGACCACCCCTCCGCGGCCACTCGCCAAGCGCGTCAGGGGTCAGCTGGCGGCAACCCACCCCCGGCGGCGAAGCCGGCGGGCAGGAAGTCCAACCCGCAGGTCTCGTCGACTTCGAGTGCGAAGAGCAACGCAAAAGCTAGTGGTGTCAATGGTTTTCAACCGGTGGTCACCGATCGGATCCCTGCGCCCACGATGAGCCTGGCCCTGTCGGCGGCCGTTCCCGGCACGACGAACATGCAGGCCTCGGCCGCGGCGGCTTTCCAGCGCGCCTTCGCCGACGCCCGGGCGGCCGGCCTCGCGCCTGAGATCAGGTCGGCGTGGCGCAGCGAGCAGTGGCAGCAGATCCTCCTCGACCGCGCGGTCGCGAAGTACGGCTCGCGCGCCGAGGCGTCGAAGTGGGTGCTCTCGCCGACGGCGTCGGCCCACGTGAAGGGCTACGCCATCGACGTCCACCCCCAGGCCGCGGCGACGTGGCTGCAGGCTCACGGCGCGGCATACGGCATCTGTCGCACCTATGACAACGAGTGGTGGCACTTCGAGTACCTGGCGACGTCCACGTGTCCGCCGCGCCGGCCCACCGCCGCCGGCTGACCCTTGCGGGCCGGCCGACGGCGGCAGCGGTCAGACGCCGATCGTGTGCCACGGCCCCCAGATGGCGAAGGTGAGGCCGGCACTGGCCTGGATGTTGACGAACAACGTCGACTTGTCCGGGCTGAAGGTCGAGCCGGCGAACTCGTCGTCGAACCGCGGCGTGCCGTTGGCGTTGGCCGCCCGGTTGAGAGCGATGTCCCAGAGCTGGCCGCCCTGGTTGAGTCCACGGACGTAGTTGTCCTGGTTGCTGTCCTCACACACGACCAGGGTGCCGCGGTTGCTGACCGTGATGTTGTCGGGGAAGTCGAAGGTCTGCTTGCCCGGCGACTGGTAGACGAGGCGGAGCTTCTCGGAGCGGGTGTCGTAGGCCCACACCTGGCCGAAACCGTTGCCGTAGCCGGCAACCAGCTCTGCTCCGGTCTCGGCGTCGCCACCACCCTGGGTCGAGGTGAAGTAGACGACGCCGTTGTCGTAGATCTGGCCCTCGAGCCGTGAGAAGCCGGCTGCACCCAGCGCCCGACCCTGGTCGCCGACCGCCACCAGTGCGGAGTCGTTCGTGGGCAGCACCCCGCCGGGGCCCGGCGCGAAGGTCGGGTCGGGGTCGGCGATGTCCACCCACTCGACGGAGTAGACCGCTCCCTTGTCCTGGTGCGCCTCGAGGTGGGCGTTCGGCTGTCCCTTGACGGCCAGCATCTGCAGGTGTCCGTCGTTGTCGAGGTGGCCGCTCTCCATCGGGTTGGTGCCCGGCGTGTAGCGGTAGAAGCCCGACGGGAAGGCGAAGTTGTCCTCGGTCAGGTAGAGCCGACCCTCACGCGGGTCGAACGACACCGCCTCGTGGGAGAACCGACCCGCCCGGGTGATCGGCATCGCCGCCGAGCGCCCCGTGACCGGGACCTCGAAGACATAGCCGTGCTTCTTGGTGAAGCCCGCATTGGAGGCTCCGGTGAAGTCCGGTCCGACGTCGGGCCCGTTGACCGTCTCCTCACAGGTCACCCAGGCGCCCCAGGGCATCTGGCCGCCGGAGCAGTTGTTCGCGGTCCCGTTGATGGCAGTGTGCGCGCCCAGCACCTCACCCTCGCCGGTGACGTCGACGTGCACGCAGCCACCACGGGCACCCATGTCGTAGGTCCACGATCCCACCGCCCCGAAGGGAGCCCCGGTGCCGGCGACCTCATGGTTGCGGATCAGGGTCACGGCTCCGTCCGGTCCCTCGAAGGCACCCATGCCGTCGTGGCGTCCCGGCATGGTCTTGCCGTCGACGAGCGGCGGCGGCACCGACTGGGTGTCGTGGAACGAGCGATAGCTGAAGCCCTCGGGCAGGTGCAGGCGCACCTTGCCGTCACGCAGGTCGGGCGTCGCGCGCAGGCCACGGAAGGGCGCTGCACCGATCGCCGATGCAGGCCCTGCCACCAGTCCGGCAAACGGCCCGGCGATCGCCACGCCCCCTGCCACTGCCGCGCTCCCCTTCAGAAACGTCCTTCTCTCGAGCGTCATCACTTCTCCTCCGAGATCGTCGAATCTCGTCAACCTAGACCCGACCCGCACCCTCCCGGAACCCCCACGAAGCCCCCACAATGGGCCGGTGACCTCGGACGACACCACCTCGACGCTGGCGACCGCCGTGGTCCTGTGCGGGGGCGAGGGTCGGCGGTTCGGCGGCGACAAGACCCGGGCCGACCTCGCGGGCAGCTCCCTGCTCGACCACCTGCTCGACCACCTCCCGGGCGACTGGCCGGTCGTCTGCGTGGGCGCTGCGAGACCCACGCGTCGAGCGGTCACCTGGTGCCGCGAGGACCCGCCCGGTGGCGGCCCGGTGGCCGCGATCGCCGCCGCCCTCCCCCTGCTCGACGGTCCCGTCCTCGTCCTGCTCGGTGGCGACATGCCGTATGCCGCGGGGCCGGCTCCCGAGCTGGTGGCCACCCTCGAGCGCTCCCCCGACCTCGACGCGGTGATCGGTCGCGACGGCGACGGACGCCTCCAACCGCTGCTCGCGGCATACCGGGCCTCAGCGCTGCGCGCTGCGGTGCCGCAGCCTGCGGCCGGCACCCCGCTGATGCGGCTGCTCGACCCGCTGCGCACAGCCACGGTGTCCGTGGGGGACCACGCCGCCCTGGACGTCGACACCGCCGAGGACCTCGACCGCGCCCGCCATAGGCTCGACCCGTGAAGGCGATCACCATCCCGGAGCCCGGCGACGCGTCAGCGCTCGTCCTGGCCGACGTCCCCGACCCCCAGCCCGCGCCCGGTGAGGTGCGGGTGCGCGTCGCGGCGGCCGGGGTGAACCGGGCCGACGTGATGCAGCGGATGGGCTTCTACCCACCACCGCCGGGTGCTCCCGACTACCCCGGGCTGGAGGTCAGCGGCACCGTGGACGCCCTGGGCGACGGCGTGGACGAGTGGTCCGTGGGCGACGAGGTGTGCGCCCTGCTGTCGGGCGGTGGCTACGCCGAGCTGGTGTGCGTGCCCGCCGGGCAGCTCCTGCCGGTGCCGGCAGGGGTCTCGCTGGAGGACGCTGCCGCGCTCCCCGAGGTGGTCAGCACGGTGTGGTCCAACGTGTTCATGACCGCCAACCTGCTGCCCGGCCAGACCTTCCTCGTCCACGGTGGCTCGTCGGGCATCGGCACCATGGCCATCCAGCTGGCTCGTGAGGTCGGCGCCCGGGTCGCTGTGACGGCGGGCTCGGCCGCCAAGCTCGAAGCCTGCCGCGCGCTGGGCGCCGAGATCCTCGTCAACTACCGCGAGCAGGACTTCGTCGAGGAGGTGCGGGCGGCGACCGGTGGTGCCGGCGTCGACGTCATCCTCGACAACATGGGCGCGAAGTACCTGTCCCGCAACGTCGAGGCGCTCGCCGTCAACGGTCGGCTGGTCGTCATCGGGCTGCAGGGCGGGGCCAAGGCGGAGATCGACCTCGGGCTCATGCTGCGCAAGCGGGTGGCCGTGATCGCCACATCGCTGCGGGCCCGGCCGGCCGACGAGAAGGCCGCCATCGTCGCTGCGGTCCGTGAGCACGTCTGGCCGCTGGTCGAGTCGGGCCGCGTCGTGCCGGTGGTGCACGGTCGGCACTCGCTCGCCGATGCGGGCGAGGCGCACCGCGAGCTCGAGGACAGCGGACACATCGGCAAGATCCTGCTCACGACCTGACCGCCGTCACCCACGCTGCCTTCGATGGCGCGGTCCTCGGTGGCGCTGTCTTAGGTGGCGCTGTCTTCGGTGGCGCCCCTCGTGCCGGGATCCGGCGAGTCGGGCGTCCGGTCGCCTCTCGTCTGCCACGCTGAGGCCATGACCGCCGTCGCCACCGTGCTCGTCGTCCTGGTCGCCCTCATCCACGTCTACATCGTGGTGCTGGAGATGGTCCTGTGGACCACTCCGCGCGGACAGGCTGCGTTCGGGCTGACGCCCGAGTTCGCCCAACAGACCAAGGCGCTGGCCGCCAACCAGGGGCTCTACAACGGGTTCCTCGCCGCGGGGCTCATCTGGGGCCTGGTCGGACCCGAGCACCTGCGCTTCGGGTTCCAGGTCTTCTTCCTGCTCTGCGTCGTCGTCGCCGGGCTCTACGGTGCGGCCACCGCCAGCCGCCGGATCCTCCTCGTGCAGGCCCTCCCCGGCGCCCTCGCCCTGGCCGCAGTCCTGCTCGCCCGCTGACTGACCCGAGGTGCTTGACGCGCCGGGTAGATACTCGGTATACATCTCCTCACCAGTGGTGATACTGGGTATGTAGGGGACACGCTGGGTATGTCGGGGACACCGAGGGGAGCGGGGCGGCATGTCGGTCAAACAGGGGCTGTTGGCCCTGCTGGCGACGGAGCCGATGTATGGCGCGCGGCTGCGTTCCGAGTTCGAGGCCAGGACCGGGGGGACCTGGCCGCTGAACGTCGGGCAGGTCTACACGACGCTGGCCCGCCTCGAGCGAGACGGGTTCGTCGAGGCCATCGGCGAAGACGCCGAGGGCCGCATCTCCTACCGCCTGACGCGCACCGGGCACGCCGAGGTCGCCCGGTGGTGGGTCTCCCCGGTCACCCGCGAGACGACCCCGCGCGACGAGCTGGTCATCAAGCTCGCGCTCGCCGTCACCGTCGAGGGGGTCGACGTGCACCGCGTCGTGCAGACCCAGCGCACCGCGACGCTGCGGCACCTCCAGGACCTCACCCGCCTCAAGCAACGGGCGACCACCCACCACGAGGCGGCCGAGGACGGTGACGGTCAGGTCGACCTCGCCTGGCTGCTGGTGCTGGAGAACCTCATCTACGCCGGCGAGGCCGAGGTCCGCTGGCTCGACCACGTCGAGGCCCGGCTGGTGCGCGAGGCGAACCGCCCGCGGCGGGCCACGAGCGCAACCACCGCGAGCAGCACGACTGACCCTGCGATGGGGGCCATCGCAGACGATCGCAGCACGACGACCAAGGGGGCACCACGATGAGCAGCACCGACCACGACCGCGAGGTCATCCTCTGGCTCGACAACGTCACCCGGGTGCACGGCACCGACGGCACCGCCGTCCGCGCCCTGGCCGGGGTCAGCCTCGAGGTGCGTGCCGGCGAGCTCGTGGCCGTCATGGGGCCGAGCGGCTCGGGCAAGTCGACCCTGCTCAACCTCGCGGGCGGGCTCGACGCGGCCACGAGCGGACAGGTCCTCATCGAAGGGCAGAGCATCGGCACCCTCAGGGGCGACGCGCTGGCCCGGCTCCGGCGGCGCCGGGTCGGGTTCGTCTTCCAGGACTTCAACCTCATCCCGTCGCTCACCGCGGTCGAGAACGTCGCGCTGCCGCTCGAGCTCGACGGCCAGCGGGTCAGCCGGGCTCGCCGACGCGCCATCGACGCGTTGACGATGGTCGGGGTGCAGGAGCTCGCCGACCGCTACCCCGACAAGATGTCGGGCGGCCAGCAACAGCGGGTCGCCATCGCCCGCGCGCTGGTCGGCGACCGCCGACTGGTCCTGGCCGACGAGCCCACCGGTGCGCTCGACTCCCACACCGGCGAGGGAGTGCTCCGCGTCCTGCGTGAGCGCTGCGACGCCGGCGCTGCCGGCCTGTTGGTCACGCACGAGGCGCGCCACGCGGCGTGGGCCGACCGGGTGGTCTTCCTGCGCGACGGAGTGGTGGTCGACAGCACGGGCTCGGCCGAGACGGCCGAAGCGCTCCTCGAGCCGACTGCCTGAGGCGCCGACCATGACCACCCTCATGGAACCCAGGACACCCGCCGGCCTCTCGGAAGACTCTGACCGCGCAGAGGTGAAGAGCTCGCGCCTCTCCCGGTGGCGGGCGTCCTGGCGGGTGGCCCTGCGCATGGCCAAGCGCGACCTCCGTCGCCACAAGGGCCGGTCCGTCCTCGTCTTCCTCATGGTCGCCATCCCGGTCGGGCTGCTCGCCGGCGCAGCGACCCTGGGCGCCACCGAGCAGGCTGACGCGGGCGACCTCATCACCGCCCGGATGGGCCCGGGCCAGGCGCTCGTCCAAGGCCCCCAGACGGGGAAGATGCAACAGACGCCCGACCCCAACCAAGGTGGCACCGGGTGGAGCGACGACAACCCGGCCGCCACGATCCCCGGCTTCACGGCCGATGGTTCGCCGTCGGACAACGCCGCGGCGATCGGTCGGCTGGTCGGTGGAGGGACCGCCGTCGCGGTCGGTGAGACCCAGATGCGGCTCGTGATCGGCGACCGCCGGGTCCGCGTCTCCGGACTGGTGGCCGACCCCCGCGGCGTGGACCTCGGTGACAAGGCTCGGCTCAGCTCGGGCTCCTGGGGCAACGGACCTGACGAGATCGTCATCACGCCGGCCGGCGAGCGCAAGGGGCTGCCGCGCTCCGGCTCGGTGATCCTGTCCGCGAGCGGGACGGAGCGCTCGGTGCAGGTCGTGGGCACCGCGAGCGCGCTGCTGGAGTGGGGAGGGATGCCCGACTTCGTGGTGCCGTCGCTGCCGGACGGCGCCGGCCCTGACGCCAGTGGCGTCGGAGCTGCCGGGTCGTGGGTGCTGCTCGATGGGAGCCCGGTGAGCTGGGAGGATGTCCAACGGCTCAACACCTACGGCCTGACCGTGTACAGCCGTGCCGTCCTCGAGAACCCGCCGCCGGACAGCGCCCTGCCGCCCGAGCTCCGACCCCAGAGCGACTTCACCCAGGACACCGGCCGGATGATCGCGGTCATCGGCGGGGTGATGCTGTTCATCCTCACCACCTTGCTGGTCGGCCCGGCCTTCGCGGTCAGCGCGACGCGCCAGCGTCGCACCCTCGCCCTGGCCGCCACCAACGGAGCCGAGACCCGCCAGCTGCGGCGCACGGTGCTCGCTCAGGCGCTCGTCCTCGGCGTCATCTCGGCGCTCGGCGGCGTGGTCCTCGGGACCCTCGCGGTGCGCGCGGGACTGTGGTGGTGGGTCAGCACCCACCCTGAGTCGTCCTTCGCCTCGATCGGCCTCGACCTCCCGTGGGGTGCCTTCGCGATCCTCGTGCCCTGCGCCGTGCTCAGCGCCGTGGTCGCGGCCCTCCTACCCTCCCTGCGACTCGGCCGGCTCGACATCATCGGCGTGATGCGCGGCCAGAGCGTGTCGCCCAGGCTCAACAAGGTGGTCCCGGTCGTCGGGCTCGTCCTCGCGCTGCTCGGCGGTGCGGTCGTCCTGTCCGCGGCCCGGGTGCAGGCCGGCGGCGACTTCCGCGTCGCGGGGGGTGCCGTCGCTCTGGTGCTCGGCACCCTCCTCCTCGTGCCGGCGATCCTCGTCGCGTTCGGCGCGCTCGCTGCGCGGTTCCCGGTGGCCCCACGGATCGCGATCCGTGACGCCGCCCGGCACCGCAGCCGGTCGACCCCCACCGTGGCCGCGATCCTCGCGGGGGTCGTCGCGCTGACTGCCTTCAGCATCGGGCTGGCCAGCGACACCAAGCAGCAGATGGCGACCTACCAGCCCCAGGCCCTGCCGGGTGAGGGCACCATCTACACCGGCGACGCCGAGACACAGCTCTCGGTCGACGCGGCGCTGGGCAAGGTCGGGGGAGCCGTGCGCAGCACCCCGCTGCTGCTCGTCCGCGGTCCCGAGGACCCGTTCGGGGGCCCGTCGTCGGCCGGCCCTGCGAAGCCCCAGCCGTTCGTCGCAGCCCTACCCCAGGGGTGCACCGTCCAGAAGGCCCTCGACCGCAATGGTCCGCAAGGACTCTGCAGCGCCCTCGGGACGTTGTCCTACGACAGTGGCCAGGTCGGCGTGCTCCCGGCGAGCGAGATCAAGGCGCGGCTGCGGTTGTCCGAGGCGCAGGGCAGGGTCATCGACGAGGGTGGGATCGCCGTGGGCGTGCCAGCGTTGGCGAAGGCGTCCACCCTCTCCGTCGCGCGCGGCACCTTCGTGATGGACCAGAGCACCTACTCGCCCACCGACGTCGTGACGACGGCGACCACCGAGCTCCCAGTGGTTGCCGTGGCCCCGAGCGGACGCAGTGGTGCGATGCCGGCCCAGACCGGGGCCTTCGTGACCCCGGAGACGGCGACGCGGTTGGGCTGGCCCACCTTCCAGGTGATGGTCCTGCTCCGCGCTCCGGACGGCGGTGCCATCGACGAGGCCTCCGAGAAGCAGCTCGACGAGCTGGTGGGCGACGAGGGTGGGCTCTACGTCGAGCGCGGCTTCCAACGCTACGACGAGCTGGCCATGAAGATCATGATGGGCGTCGCCGCGCTGCTCCTGCTGATCGTCACGCTGATCTCGACCGCCCTGTCGATGGCCGAGCAGCAGGCCGACTCCGGCACCCTCGCCGCTGTCGGCGCAACCCGCCGCACCCGACGCGCGTTCGCCGCCGCCCAGGCGATGGTGGTCGGGTTCGTGGGGGCCGTCCTCGGCATCGCCGTCGGTCTCGTTCCCGGCATCGCGATCACCTATCCGCTGACGGTCAGCTACGAGTACGACGCCGTCACGGGCGTCGACCACACGACCGGGCCCTACCTCGCGATCCCGTGGACGCCGTTGCTCCTCGTGGTGCTCGGGGTGCCCCTTCTGGCCGGGGCGCTGTCGGCCCTCGCGATCCGGCGGGCGCCCGCGATGACACGGCGGGCGGACTAGGACGGAGATCCACCGACGTGGGCTGGTCGGGGGGCGGCTTCCACCGGGGCCGAGGCGGCCGAGTCCCCGCTGTAGTGTCGGAGCCATGAGCGACCAGCACGGCGACGGGCCGGAGATGCAGGGCCAGCAGGGGGATCAGACCGGCGGGAACGACGGACAGCAACGCGTCGTCGTCGTGACCCAGGACGGCATGGGTGTCGCGCCGCACCACGACGGCGAGGACGGCCCCACGAACCCGGCCGACCTCGTCGAGCAGCCCGCCAAGGTGATGCGGATCGGGTCGATGATCAAGCAGCTGCTCGAGGAGGTGCGCAACGCGCCCCTCGACGAGGCCGGCCGGGTCCGGCTCGCCGAGATCCACCGGCGCTCGATCAAGGAGCTCGAGGACGGCCTGGCCCCGGAGCTGATCGACGAGCTGGAGCGGATCGCGTTGCCCTTCAAGGACGACGTGGCACCCACCGATGCCGAGCTCCGGATCGCGCAGGCGCAGCTGGTGGGGTGGCTGGAAGGCTTGTTCCACGGCATCCAGACCGCGCTCTTCGCCCAGCAGATGGCCGCCCAGCAGCAGCTCCAGCAGATCCGCCGGGCACTCCCCCCGGGCCACGCGCCCGAGGGCGGGCCGGGCGTGGCCGCGCCCCCCGGGCTGCGCCCCGACACCGGCGACAGCGGGCCGACCGGCCAGTACCTCTAGCCCACCCCAACCATCCGCGGTGACGCGGCTGGGAGGTGGGGGTTTGCGCGGGCTCGGGCACGCGGCATACAGTGGATAGCGTCACTATCCAACAGGAGCCGTCGTGGACCACTCGTGGAACGTCCTGATCGCCATCCATGCGTTCGCCGCGTCGTTCGCCATGGTGTTCGGTGCCGTCAACGTGCTGCGGCGCAAGCGGGGCGACCGCCCACACCGGACGATCGGCCGGATCTGGTTGGTGCTCATGTACTTCACCGCGTTCAGCTCGTTCTGGATCCAGCAGCTGCGCCCAGGCAGCTTCTCGTGGATCCACGGCCTCAGCGCCTTCACGATCGTCACCCTGAGCCTCGGGCTGTGGAACGCACGGCGTGGCAACATCCGCGCCCACGCCGGCAACATGATCGGGACGTATGCCGGGCTGTGGGGTGCGTTCATCGGCGTCGCCGCCGTGCCGACTCGCTTGGTGCCGCAGGCGTTCCAGTCGAACTGGCTGGGCATGACCGTCCTCACCGCGGGCATCATCGTCGTCGGGCTCGGCGCGGTCGCCGTGCTGGTCCGGCTGCTCGGTCAGGCCGGGGTCCCCGCCCGCGCGTGACCACCGGGCCCGGAACCGGGGCAGGGTCCGAGGGCTGGCCGGGTCAGGCCGGCGTGCCGGCGCGTGCGGCCGCGTCGACCAGCGCGATCCGCCGCAGCGGTGAGAGCCAGGCGTAGGCCGCGGCGGCAAGCCCCACACCCACGACCGTGAGCAGGGCGGGGCGGACTCCCACCTGGTCGGCGAGCGCGCCGGCCAGCAGGGCGCCGATGGTCCACCCGAGTCCCCAGGAGAGCATCCGGCCGGCGGTGTTGACGCGGCTCAGCAGGTGCTCGGGCGTGACCTGCTGGCGGTAGTTCAGGGAGTTGATGATCACCAGCTGGTAGGCGATGCCCCAGCCGACCATGAACAGCACCGCGAGCAGCCAGTGGGTCGACAGTGCGACGAGCAGTCCGAAGGCGGCGGAGACCGGGATCCAGCTGAGGGTGAGCCGGGCGGCGGAGAAGCGACGCAGCAGGCGAGGCGTCAGCCAGGCCGCGAGGATCCCACCGACACCCCAGGCGCTGAAGACGAGCCCGAACCGCCATCCCGACGTGCCGATCCGGAGCACGCGGTCGCACCAGGGCACCGCGAGCGCCATGAAGCCGGCACCGGCGACCGACTGCAGCGCTCCGATCACCGAGTTGGAGCGCACCCCGTGGTGCCGCCAGAGGAAGCGCACACCCTCGCGGATGTCAGCCCGCACGGACGCGAAACCCCTTGCCGCAGAACGCTCCCGGGCCACGGACATGGCTCGGCCGATCGAACGAACGACCAGAGCGGACACGAGGAAGGTGAGGGCGTCGACGGCCAGCAGGTCGGCCGGGTGCACCACGGCGAGCGCCAGCCCCACCCCCGCGGGCACGGTCAGGTCGAGGATCCCGCCGACCCCCCAGACCGCGGAGTTGGCCTCCCCCACCCGGTCGCGGCCGACCAGCACGGGCAGGGCGCCGAAGTTGGCGCCGTCGAAGAAGGTGAACAGGGACTGGGCGAGGAACCCCGCGACCAGGACGTGCGGCACGGTGAGCCCGCCGAACCACCAGGCGACCGGGACCGACCCGACCACGACGACGTTCGCGAGGTCGGCCAGCACCATCACCCGCTTGCGGTCGAAGCGGTCGCCGACCGCTCCGGAGAACAGGCCGAAGATCAGGTAGGGCAGCGCTTCGAGGGTCGTCGTCAGCGCCGTGAGGGTGGTCGAGCCGCTGAGTCGGTAGACCAGCACCGGCATCGCGATGGCCGTGACCAGCGACCCGAGGAGGCTGGCCATCCGCGCGAGCCAGTAGCGCCGGAAGTCCACATCGTCCCGCAGCCGGGCGCGCTCCACCGCAGCGTCGGGTCCCCCGTCGTCGAAGCTCACCCACCGAGTGTGCAGGGTGAAGTCCGCTTCACCTCAACCCGGGTGGGCCGGACCGGAAATGGAGCGCGACCGTCCGACGGGGCAGGTACGTTCGGGGACATGACGGACGACGTGCGACGCCTGGCTGACGACTACCACGACCACTGGATGAGGACGAGCCCGAGCTGGGCGCACATGGTGGGTGACTACCGGTTCGCCGACCGTTTCGACGACGCGAGCCGGGCCGCGGACGACGACCTCATCGCCGCCTCGCGTGAGTTCGCCGCGCGGGCTGCCGCGATCCCGGACGACGGGTTGAGCCTGCAGGACCGCGCCACCCGCGACGTCGTCTCGTTCCAGGCCACCAGCGCGGCCGACACCAAGGAGAGTCGCGCCGCCGAGTTCGCGGTCAACCCGGTCTTCGGCCCCCAGGTCGACCTCCCACTCACCGTGGCGAACCTCGCCATCCCCAACGCCGACGTCGCGGAGGCGATGGTGGCCAAGTTCCACGGCATGGGCCAGTACCTGCGCGACACCGCCCAGCGACACCGCGAGGGGGTCGCCTCCGGGCGCACCCCGGCCGCGTTCGCCGTCGCCGACACGGTCCCGCAGCTCGACGCCTGGCTGGCCACGCCGTTGTCCGAGGACCCGCTGCTCAAGACGGCCGACCTGCCCACCGACGTCGACGTCGACGCGTGGCGGGCCCGGCTGACCCACGCCATCGAGCACGAGATCCGACCCGGGCTCCACGAGTACCGCGACGTCCTGGTCGACGAGGTGGCGGCCCACACCCGACCCGACGAGAAGTGCGGACTGGTCTGGCTGCCCGACGGCGAGCAGGCCTACGCGCGCGCCCTGGCCGCCAACACCACCACGACGTTGAGCGCCCAGGAGATCCACGACCTCGGCCTGCGCCAGATCGCCTCGCTCGAGGAGGAGTACTCGACCCTCGGGGGCGAGGTCCTCGGCACCACCGACGTGCCCGCGATCTATCAGCGCCTGCGCACCGACCCGGCACTACGCCACCACGACGCCGCCGAGATCCTGGCCGAGTGCGAGACCGCGTTCGCCCGGGCGCGGGCCGAGATGCCGGCCTGGTTCAACCGGCTGCCCGCAGCCGACTGCGCGATCAAGACCACCACGCAGGGCGCGCTCGGCTTCTACTACCCGCCCTCGGACGACGGCTCCCGAGGCGGCGTCTTCTACGTCAACACGTCCGATCCCTCCGCCTGGGGCCGCGTCGAGATCGAGGCGCTCAGCTACCACGAGGGCATCCCGGGCCACCACCTGCAGCTCGCCATCGCCGCCGAGCTGACCGACATGCCGGCCCTGCGACGGCACACCGTCTTCAACGCCTACGCCGAGGGTTGGGGGCTCTACACCGAGCGGCTGGCCGACGAGATGGGGCTCTACTCCACGCCACTGGCCCGGCTCGGCATGCTGACCATGGACTCGGTGCGCGCCTGCCGGCTCGTCGTCGACACGGGGCTGCACGCGTTGGGCTGGAGCCGCCAGCAGGCGATCGACTACCTGGTGGCCAACTCGCCGATGTCCACCGCCAACGTCACCAGCGAGGTCAACCGGTATGCCGTGCTGCCCGGCCAGGCGTGCGGCTACATGGTCGGCCGGCTCGAGATCCTGCGCATCCGCCGCGAGGCGCAGGAGCGCCAGGGCGACGCCTTCGACATCAAGGCCTTCCACGACGCCGTGCTCGACGGGGGCAGCGTGCCCCTCGGAGTGCTCGACGGCATCGTCCGCGACCGCCTCCCCTGACCGACCGCGTCAGGCCGTTGCTGCCGCGGCGGCCCGTCCGGCGGTGCGGCCGGAGAAGATGCAGCCACCCAGGAAGGTGCCCTCGAGTGCGCGGTAACCATGCATCCCACCGCCACCGAACCCGGCGACCTCGCCCGCGGCATACAGGCCGGGCACCGGCTCACCCGACGCGGACAGGACGCGCGACGAGAGGTCGGTCTCCAGTCCGCCGAGGGTCTTGCGGGTGAGGATGTTGAGGCGCACCGCGATGAGCGGTCCGGCCTTGGGGTCGAGGATGCGGTGCGGGGTGGCGGTGCGGATCAGCTTGTCGCCACGGTAGTTCCGCGCCCCACGGACCGCGGTGACCTGCGCGTCCTTGCTGAACTCGTTCTCGATCTGGCGGTCGCGCTCGACGACCTGCCGCTCGAGGTGGGCGAAGTCGAGGGGGGCGTCGGGGGTGAGGGCGTTCATCTTGTCGACCAGCTCGCGCAGGGTGTCGGCCGAGACGAAGTCGGCTCCCTTCTCGAGGAACGCCCGCACCGGCCCAGGCATGTCGGCCCGCGCGCGACCCAGCACGTCCTTGACCGACTTACCCGTCAGGTCGGGGTTCTGCTCCGATCCGGAGAGCGCGAACTCCTTGCCGATGATCTTCTTCGTCAGGACGAACCAGCTGTGGTCGTGCCCGGTCTGGCGCAGGTGGGCCAAGGTGCCGAGGGTGTCGAACCCCGGGAAGAGCGGGGCAGGGAGCCGGTCGCCGTTGCCGTCGAACCAGAGCGAGCTCGGCCCGGGCAGGATGCGGATCGCGTGGGAGGGCCAGATCGGGTCCCAGTTCTCGATGCCCTCGACGTAGTGCCACATGCGGTCGCGGTTGACCAGCCGGCCGCCCGCGGCCTCGGTGATGCCGAGCATCCGGCCGTCGACGTGGGCCGGCACCCCGGTGAGCATGTGCTCCGGCGGCGCGCCCAGTCGCTCGGGCCAGTTGGCGCGGACCAGGTCGTGGTTGGCGCCGATGCCGCCGCTGGTGACGACCACAGCCTGGGCGGTCAGCTCGAACTCGCCCACGGCGTCACGGCTGGTCGGCCTGCCCCTGGAGGCGGAGTCGTCGGCCAGCAGCGTCCCGCGGACGCCGGTGACGGTGCCGTCGCTGGTGACCAGCCCGTCGACCTGGTGGCGGTGCCGCAGCTCGACGCGTCCGGCCGCGACGTGCTCCTCGACCCGACGCAGGAACGGCGCCAGCACCCCGGGACCGGTGCCCCAGACGATGTGGAACCGCGGCACGGAGTTGCCGTGGCCCGACGCCGACCCGTCGCCGCGCTCCGCCCAGCCGACGACGGGGAAGAACCGCATCCCCTGCTCGTGCAACCAGGACCGCTTCTCCCCTGCGGCGAAGTCGACGTACGCGCGAGCCCACTGGGCCCCCCACCGGTCTTCGTCGTCGAGGCGGTCGAAACCGGCCGAGCCCTGCCAGTCCTGCCAGGCGAGGTCGACGGTGTCCTTGATGCCCATCCGCCGCTGCTCCGGGCTGTCGACGAGGAACAGCCCGCCGAACGACCAGTGCGCCTGCCCACCGAGGTTGGCAGCGCTCTCCTGGTCGACCACCACCACCCGGCGTCCGGCGTCGGCGAGCTCGGCTGCGGCGACGAGTCCGGCCAGGCCGGCTCCGACCACGATGACGTCAGCGTCCATGACCGCACCCTACGGCGCTCGGGATCACGGCGGGGTCGGTCACAAGGGGTCGGTCACAAGGGGGCGGTCACAAGGGGTCGGTCACAAGGGATCGAGGATCCGTTGCAGGAACTGGCGCGCCCGCCCGGTCTGGGGTCGCGACAACACCTCGGCCGGCGTGCCGCGCTCCACGATCACGCCACCGTCCATGAACAGCACCTGGTCGGCCACCTGCTGGGCGAAGCGGATCTCGTGGGTCACCACGACCATGGTCCAGCCCTGCGCGGCGAGGTCCTTCATCGTGGCGAGCACCTCGCCGACCAGCTCGGGGTCGAGGGCCGACGTCGGCTCGTCGAAGAGCATCAGCTGCGGCCGGATCGCCAGGGCCCGGGCGATCCCGACCCGCTGCTGCTGGCCCCCGGACAGCTGGAACGGGTAGGCGTCGGCTTTCTCGTCCAGGCCCACCGCCTCGAGCAGGGCGCGCGCCTCGCGCTCGGCCTCCTCGGCCGGGCGCTTCTGGACGACGACCGGACCCACCGTGACGTTCTGGAGGACGGTCATGTGGGGGAACAGGTTGTGGGACTGGAAGACCATGCCGCTCTGCGCCCGCAGTCGCACCAGGTCGTCCTTGGCGACGGCCCCGGAGAAGTCGACGTCCACGTGTCCGATCCGCACCTGGCCGGCATCGGGTCGCTCGAGGGCGTTCAGCGAGCGCAGCACCGTCGTCTTGCCCGAGCCCGACGGACCGATCAGGACGGTCACCGAGCCGGCGTGCACCTCGAAGTCGATCGAGCGCAGCACCTGGTTGTCACCGAAGGCCTTGGCGAGGCCGCGCACGGAGACCAGCGCGCCCTCGTCCGGGTCCTGCCTGGTCGGGGAGTAGCCCACGGAGTCAGTCATCGCGCCACGTACCTGTTCTCTCGCTGTTCCAACCGGTTCTGGGCGACCGACATGAGGTGGCACACGACCCAGTAGTACGCCGCTGCCACCGCGTAGAGCTCGAAGAACTGGAAGGTCGGCGCCGCGACCTCCTGCGCCTTGCGCATCAGCTCGGTGACCTGGATCGTCGAGGCGAGCGAGGTGTCCTTGACGAGCGAGATCAGCGTGTTCGACAACGGCGGGATGGCGTTGCGGGTGGCCTGCGGGAGGACGACCTTGCGCAACGTCGTGGGGTAACCCATCCCGATGGTCGAGGCGGCTTCCCACTGACCCTTGGGGACCGAGAGGATGGCCGCCCGGATCACCTCCGCGGCATACCCACCGACGTTGAGGGACAACGCGATCACTGCGGCGGGGAAGGGGTCGAACTGCACCCCCACCGAGGGCAGGCCGTAGTAGATGAGGAACAGCTGCAGCAGCAGCGGCGTGCCCCGGATGACGGAGATGTAGACGCGGGCGACGCCCGACACCAGTCTGACCGGGGACAGCCGCATGAGCGCCACGACGAGCGCGAGCGCCAGTCCCAGGACGAAGCTCGCCGCGGTGAGCGGGATCGTCCCGATCACCAGGGCCTTGAGCATCGGCCAGAGGCTGTCCCCGACCAGCGTGAAGGTCTGCCCGTTCACCGCCGGACTACTGCTTCACGGAGACGTCGGTGCTGAAGTACTTCTCCGAGATCTTCTTCAGCGTGCCGTCCTTCTGCAGCTCGTCGAGCGCCGTGTTGATGGCGGCGACGAGGTCCGAGTTCTTGCGGGTGGCGACGACCTGCTCGGAGGTCTCACCCGTCTGCGCGGCGATCTTGATCGAGGTGTCGCCGGTGGACTTCTGGTACTCGAGGACGGCCAGGTTGTCGTTGACCGTCGCGTCGACCCGCTTCTGCTTCACGAGGGTGACGGCCTGGGTGAAGCCCTCGACGCCCTCGACCTTGGCTCCGGCGTCCTTGGCGACCTGCGCCCAGTTGGAGGTGAGGCTCTGCGCGGTGGTCTTGCCCTTGAGGTCGGCCAGCCCGGTGATCGAGGAGTCGTCGGCGCGGGTCGCGATGACGCCCTCGGAGACGGTGTAGGTGGAGCTGAGCCCGTAGAGGCCCTCGCGCTCGCTGTTGCGGGTCACCTGGTTGGCGATGACGTCGAAGCGCTTCGAGGTGAGCCCGGCGAAGATGGCGTCCCAGGGCGTCTCGACGAACTCGGCCTTCACGCCGAGCTTGGCTGCGACCGCCTTGGCGACCTCGACGTCGTAGCCGGTGAGCTGGTTGTTCGTCGGGTCGTGGTAGCTGAACGGCGAGTACGTGCCTTCCGTGCCGATCTTCAGGACACCGGCGTCCTTGACGCGGGCGAGGTCGGTCTCGGGACTGGCGGAGCCGCCGCAGCCGGCGAGCGCGGTGGTGGCCGCCAGCAGGAGGGCGAGCAGTGACAAGCGGGTGCGCATGGGAACGTTCCTTGGGACGGGCGACGCGTCGCGTCGGCAGATGACAATGCATCCGACTATAACGTCACCTTTGGCAATGGATAACACCGAGGTATGCCGGGTGGTCCGCCCCGCGGCCCGCCTCGTCCGCGAGCTACCGCGCGGTGAGCGTGACCCGGCCGGACTCGACGGAGAAGCGCACGTCGGCGAGGGTGTCCACCACGGCGTCGGCGAGCAGGTCGGCGGCGACGGTCGTCGTCGTGACGGCCAGCGTCGAGCACCCTGCCGCGCGAGCCGCCTCGAGCCCGCCCGGGGCGTCCTCGACCACGAGGCAGTCGGTCGGGTCGACCCCCAGCCGGGCGGCGGCGAGCAGGAACGGGTCAGGGTGCGGCTTGCCCTGCGCCACGTCGCTCGCGGTGACGACCACCCGCGGCGCGGGCAGTGCGGTGGCGACCAGGCGCGCGTCCGCGAGGGGTCGGGTGCAGGACGTGGCGATGGCGCACCGGTCCACGTCGCCGGTGAGGACGGCGAGCGCGTCGAGCGTGCCGGGCAGGATGGTGATGCCCTCGGTGTCGGCGACCTCGATGGCCTCGATCCGCTCGAAGGCGGAGTCCACGCGGTCCGGAGGCAGCAGCGCCGAGATGACCCCACGCGCCGGGACCCCGTGGAAGCCCGCCAGCTCGTGGGGGTCGACGCCTTCCTCCTGCGCCCACCGCAGCCACGACCGGATGACCACGGGGATCGAGTCGATCAGCGTGCCGTCCATGTCGAACAGGACCGCAGCGAAGGTGCGGCCTTCCAGCGTCCCCAGGCGTCGCGGCATACCCGCCAGCCTAGGAGGCGCCGACGCCCGCCGGTTACGGTGGACCGGTGAGCACGCCCCCGGAGAGCCCACGTCGCTGGAGGCGTGTGTCCGCGTGGCTGCTCCGGTTCGGCGCGCTCGTGCTGCTCTTCGTCGCCTGCAACAGCGGCGGCGTGGCCGCGACGACGCTCTTCCCCAGCCCCGCTGACACCCTCAACTACGGCGCGGACCTGCGGCTCTCCCTCAACCCCGGCGACATCTCCAAGATCCAGAGCCCCACGATCTTCGGCGACATCAGGCTCGACTTCGGTGGGCCCGTCCCGGCTCCGGGAGTGGTGGCCCAGGTCCACGTCAAGGAGCGCATCACCGACCTGCTCGCCCGCCCGAACATCTCGGTGCAGTCCCTCCAGCCCGGCCCGCTCGAGCTCGAACGCGCGGCGCGCGGCGGCGTGATCGCCCTCGCCTGGCGGTTCGCGGCGGGCGCCCTGGTCGTCGCCCTCCTCTGCCTCGGTGGGTATGCCGCGTGGCGGCGCCGACGCCCCGACCTGCGGTGGACTGCTGCGGTCGCCTCGGTGTGGGTCGCCTCGTGCGTGGCCACGTTCGGCGTGATCGGGCTGTCCTACCAGCCGGAGCGGCTGGACAGCTTCACCACCACCGGCATCCTCGGCACGGTGCAGCGCAACGCCGACCTGCTGGAGGGGGTCGAGACCCGCGCCGAGCAAGTGACGCCCTACCTCAAGAACCTCCTGGCCCTGTCCGCGGCGCTCCAGGACAAGTACGCGCCCCAGGCCCTCGACCAACCGGTCGCCGCGCGGATCCTCCTCGTCTCGGACATCCACGGGGCCAACCAGTACGCCCTGATGAAGACGATCGTCCAGCAGGAGCGGATCGACGCGGTCATCGACTCGGGCGACCTGGTCAACTTCGGCAGCGCGACCGAGGCCGACGCCGCCGGCCTCTTCCAGGGCATCTCCTCGCTCGGCGTCCCCTACCTCTTCGTCAAGGGCAACCACGACGGACGATCCGACGTCGACCGCGAGCTGCTCGACCGGCTCGCGGCGGTGCGCAACGTCGTGCTGCTCGAGCCGGACGACGAGACCTATGTGGTCGAGAGCATCCACGGCCTGCGCATCGCCGGTTTCAACGACCCCCGGTGGTTCGGTGACGACAACACGAACAACGCCGCCAAACAGAAGCCGGCGGCGGCCCGCTACAACACGGCGATGACCGACGAACCGGTGCCTGACATCGTCGTCTCCCACGAGCCGGCCGCGGCCGAGGACGTGAAGCGCGCGGGGATCCGCGTGAACGGGCACCTGCACGCCAGCCAGCTCCAGGGGTCCCGGATCGGCGTGGGCACCTTCACCGGCGGCGGCCCGTTCAGCCACTTCATCGCGGGCGACGGGACCGGTTCGGCGAATGGCGGTGCCAGCGGCGACGTCGGCGAGCTCACCGGCCAACCGTCGGCCTTCGACATCGCGACCTTCGGGACCGACTGCAGGCTCGCGTCGCTGACCCGCTACCAGTTCCGCAACGTCATCGAAGGGCGTCCGGCCTATGACGACGTGACCCTGATCAACGGGTCGCGGATCGAGGACGCCGCACCCGCCGCGGCGGCGCCCGCAAGTGAGGCCGGCGCGACCGGAGCGGCGGCCGCGCCCCGCACCTGCAGCGCGGACCTGGAGCAGAGCCGGGAACGCGTGACCGTCGCCCCCCGTTGAACCACGGCCACCCGCACCGTGACCGGAGGAACCGTGACCCCTACGCCGACCGACACCCACCGCCCGACGGACACCTCCCGAGCGACCGACAGGGAGATCGACAGGGAGATCGACCCGACGAGCCGAGACCAGGCTGCGACCGAGTTCGACCGGCAGGTCCGCGCCTACGTCGACGCCGAATACCCGGCCCTCGCGGGACTCAGCGAACGGGCCTTCGTCGACCGGCTGGAACCGTTGCGGGACAACGCTTTCCGGGCCGAGCCCACCGCTGCTGACCGCATCCCGTTCGCAGTCGTCGTGACGTCCCGCCTCGTCACCCCTGACCGGGCCCTCCCGACGGTGCACTGGAAGGCCACGACCGGCTGGACCGAGTACACCGCGGACGACCTTGCCGGCTACCGCCCGATCGAGGGTGTGGACGTCCCCGACCACGCGGCATACCTCGTCACGGACGTCGACACCGGAAAGGCGACCCTCGACGTGCGGGCCAAGGACGCCGTGCCACTCATCGCGGCCGAGGGCCGCTCACCGCTCACCGTCGACGAGGGCGTCAGCCTGCTGGCGCTGTGGCCCGGGATCCTCAAGGAGCGCAACGCCTTCTTCCTGCCTGGCGCGCGTGATGCGAGCAAGCGGGTCGCCGCGCTCTGGGTGAGCAAGGGGCACCCGCGGCTGGGCTGGTGCTGGGAGGGCAACCCCCACACCTGGCTCGGTTCGGCGTCCTGCGGCGCCCGCGTCGCCTGACCGGCGGCGCAGTCGCCCCTCAGCCGACCGGGTCGGCGACCACGGCCGTCCACAGGTATGCCGCGGCGTCGGCCTCGGCGCGGCAGGTGAGCCGCGCCGGGGGCTGGCTGCTGCGGCGCACCGTCACGACGGACCGCGCAGGCACCGCGCCGCGACCCAGGACCTCGACGCGCCAGAGCTCGCCGTCGGCGACCACGTCGCCGGGGGTCACGTCGCCGACACCGGCCAGGCCGTGCGCCCGCAGCACCGCCGCGAGGGCGGCCTGCACCGGCGGCCGGTGGGCCGAGAACCCGCGCAGGTGGTCGAGGTCCACCGATCCCGAGAGGTGTGACTGCACGACATCCACCGCGGTCGCCGCGTCGAGGCCGCCGTAGACGGTGCCGTCGGGGACGACGAGCAGGTTCGCGGCGAACCGGTCACCGCCGATGTGCGTGCACTCCCAGGTCTGCTGCGGCCAGCGGACCGCGAGGGCCTGGGCGACAGGGCGACCCCTGACGGCGCAGCAGACGTCGTGGCGGCCGTGCGTGCAGACCAGGAACAGCGGGTCGGGCGGACGTCCCGCGACGGAGTCGGCCGGCCCGTGGAGCAGGGCCGCCCCGGCGGCGACCAGGTCGTCGGAGTGTCGCCAGGTGCCCCACTGCTGTCGACCGTCGAGGTCGAGCACGGTCCAGCGACGCTGCTCCGGCGGTCCCGCCACCGCGGCCCGGCCCGGGCGGCGGACCAGCACGACGCGGCCGCCGACGGCCAGTGCCGTCCGGTGCAGCTGTTCCGCGACGGCGTCGTCGATGCCGGGGCTGTCGAGGGCGGCCGGCGCCCACCCACCGGGGTGCTCGATCAGCAGCCATCGCCTGGCGGGGGCGGCGGTGCCCAGCATCGGGTCGCCCCTACGCCGCGCGGACGTCGAGCACTGGGGCGTGGTCATGCAGGGACGACGACGCCGGCGCGGAGCAGCGCGCGGGTGAGCTCGAGGCCGAGCTCGGCCGCGGAGGCCGAGCCCGTGTCGAGCAGCTGCTCGACCGAGGCGAGGTCGGGGCGCTCGACCGTCTGCGACCCGACCCGGCTGCGCAGGACGGTGCGACCACCGGCGGCCGGCACGAGGGTCGCCGCGACGTGGGCCCGCAGGGCCACCCGCGTCTGTGGGGTGATCGCGTTCGCGGCGTCGGCCTGCGCCAGCGGTGCGAGCGGGGCCGGCCGCTGGGCTGCTCGCGCGGCACCGGCCAACCCGGTCGCGAGGTCGTTGGCGTCGACCTCCGCCAAGGCCTCGAGGAGGGCCGCCCGCACCACCTCCACGTCGTCACTCGCCGGGCCGTCGCCGACCAGGTCGGTCCCGATGGGAAGGGCCTCGCGCAGCTGGGCGGACTTGCTCGCCCGCGACACGGCGGCGCGCACCAGCTCGTCGGCGACGTGCCGGCGGGTCCACGCGTGGACCCCGATGGTGAGGTGGATGCTCGTGCCGCCCAACGCGGTCGCCGAGTGCAGGTAGCCGCGCGGCAGGTAGAGGCAGTCGCCGGGCGCGAAGGTCTCCTCGATCAACGGAGCCCCGAGGGCGGCCTCCTCGACCGCGGCCCGGTGGCCGGTCCACGGCTCGTCGCGGAGCGGCAGGTCGTGCACCGGCGGGTGGATCCGCCAGCGCTTCTCCCCCGCGATCTGGAGGACGAAGACGTCGTGCACGTCGTAGTGGTCACTGAAGCCGGTGTTGTCCGGTGGGGTCACGTAGGCGTTCACCTGCACCGGGTGCCCGAGCTCGGCGGCCAGAGCCTGGGAGAAGTCGACGACCGGTCGCCAGGTGCGGTGCAGACCCTGGAGCACCAGCGTCGCGCCGTCGGAGAAGTGCTGCAGGACGGCGTCGTCGCTGGCCTGGTCGGCGATGGCTGCGCCGATCCCACCGCCC
Organism: Pedococcus sp. P2_D7; assembly: GCF_056404295.1. Classification (NCBI taxonomy): domain Bacteria; kingdom Bacillati; phylum Actinomycetota; class Actinomycetes; order Micrococcales; family Intrasporangiaceae; genus Pedococcus; species Pedococcus sp. P2_D7. The sequence goes on along the minus strand of NZ_JBFUEH010000007.1, from coordinate 53,058 downwards.
CGGGTGAAGCTGCGGTCCTCGAGGGTCGCGCCCTCCTTGGCCATCCGCAGGAAGGGAGTCCGCAGGCCGCGCGCCGAGACCAGCTCGTCGACGGCGTCGGCGGAGAACAGGTCGTCGAACGACCGGGGCAGGTCCGCGGCCCTGCTGAGCAGGGGTGCGCGCGACCAGTGGCGCTCGGCGAACTCGGCCGGCGGGACGGCCAGCAGGCGCGACAGCACCGGGTGCCCACCACTCGTGGCGGGCACCCGGTGCGATGACGTCGTGGTCACCGGCTCACCGGTCGTCGGTCGTGGCTCTCAGGAGTCAGCGCCACCGTCGGCACCGCCGTCGTGGCCACCGGGGTTCGCGCCACCATCGGCCGGGCCCTCACCCGCGCCACCATCGGCACCGCCGTCGGCGCCACCGTCGGCACCGCCGTCGTGGCCTCCGGGGTTCGCGCCACCGTCGGCCGGGCCCTCACCGGCGCCACCGTCAGCGCCGCCATCGGCACCGCCGTCGGCACCGCCATCGGCACCGCCATCGGCGCCACCGTCATCTGCGCTGCCCGGCATGCCCGCCGCACCACCGTCGGACGGTCCGATACCACCCTCGTCGTCGCTTGCTTCGTTCAGCGGGGTCTCGGTCATGACTGGTTCTCCCTGTCGTCGAGCGACGCCGTGTCACGCCGCTCCTCCCTTCCTATGCCACCCAGACCCGAGCCGCCACTCAGAACCCGACGTTTGCGCAGGTCAACGGCCCGCACACGGGGCTGCGGGAGGACGAACCCACCTCGCGGCATACCCCAGCGCGGCCCGGGACCGGCGGCTCTGATCGTCCCCACCCGAGGTATGGACTTGGCAAGGGTTCAGGCGCAGGACGCCACGCCCGATTTCCCAGCCCTACTGTGCCACCACCGATCCACTGGACTGCAGGGAGAAATCAATGGCGATGACCCGCACCTTCGGCGCGCTCGTGGCACTCGGCGCCGCGACCGCCCTCACTGTGTCAGCAGCACCTGCCCAGGCCGCGAACTCGTATGTGGCCCTGGGCGACTCGTACTCCTCGGGCACGGGCACCCGGACCTACATCAATGACGGCACCACGTGCCAGCGCTCGGTCTACGCGTACCCCTCGCTCATCTCGGCGAGCAAGGGACTGACCCTCAACTTCCGCGCCTGCTCCGGCGCCAGGGTCGCCGACGTGACCAACACCCAGCTGAGTGCGCTCACGACCGCGACGACACAGGTGTCGATCTCGGTGGGGGGCAATGATGCTGGCTTCGCCGACGTCCTCACCGAGTGCGCGCAGCCCGGCTGGATGAGCGACTGCAACGGTGCGATCGACGGGGCACAGAACCTCATCAACACCAGCATCCCGTCGCGGCTGTCCACGCTCTACGCCTCGATCAAGGCGAAGGCACCCAACGCCAAGGTCGTCGTCGTGGGCTACCCGCGCATCTTCCAGGGTGAGGACTGCAACGCCTTCACCTGGTTCTCGCCGGCTGAGGAGACCCGGCTCAACCAGACCGCCGACCTGCTCAACAGCAAGACCTCCGCCCAGGCGGCGGCGAAGGGCTTCACCTTCGTCAACCCGACCAGCCGGTTCATCGGGCATGCCGTCTGCGACGACGTCGAGTGGCTCAACGGCCTGTCCAACCCGGTCGGCGAGAGCTACCACCCCAACGTCGCCGGGCACCGCGACGGCTACGCCCCGCTGGTCAGCACCCCACTCACGGGCAGTGCGCTCAAGGTCAGCAGCGCGACGCTGCGCCAGGCCGCGCTGTCGGCCGACCGTCTCGCGACCCAGCAGCGGCGCTATGCCGCCGCCGACGCGTCGATCCGTCCCGAGCAGTTCCGGGCGCCCGACCTGAGCACGGCCGAGGCCAAGGCGGCCGCCCAGCGCGCCGGGGTCGACCTGCGCTCGAGGACGAGCATCGATGCTGCCGATCGGGCGTGGTCCCAGCGCCAGGCCGCGGAGCCCGCCACCCGCTGATCCCCCCTTTATCGGGTTTAGGGACAAGGTTGACCTTCACTCGAGAAACGTTCTCGGGTGAAGGTCAACCTTCCTGCTAGACCCGATAAAGCTGTGACACGACGACAGGAGGGGTATGCCGGGTGGTGACCACCCGGCATACCCCTCCGTCGTGAGGTCGGGACCGCTCAGGCGCGACCGTGGGCGGCGCGGCTGCGACGGCTCAGGGAGTCGACGATGACGGCGAGCAGCAGGACGCCACCGGTGATCATGTAGCGCTCGGGCGAACCGAGGTTGACCAGGCTCAGGCCGTTGGAGATCGACTGGATGACCAGGATGCCGAGCAGGGCGGAGTAGGCCGACCCGCGACCGCCGAAGAGCGAGGTGCCGCCGATGACGGCTGCCGCGATGGCGTTGAGGTTCACGTCGCCACCACCACTGCTCTGGTTGGCCGCGGCGAGGCGACCCGCGGCCAGGAGGCCACCGAGGGCGGCGAGCGTCGAGCAGAAGACGAAGACCGTGACGTAGATCCGCTTGACGTTGATACCCGCCCGCCGGGCAGCCTCGACGTTGCCGCCGATGGCCAGCACCGAGCGACCCCACGACGTGCGCCGGATGACGAAGTCGAAGATGACGACCAGGGCCAGGAACAGCACGAACATGTAGGAGACACCGCGGTCGCGGTTGAGGACGTAGACCGGGATCCCCAGCAGCACCAGGAGCGCGACGGATCGTACGGCCACAGTCACGACCGGCGTCGTGGAGAGTCCCGCAGTGGCCCGCCGCTGGTTGGAGCGCAGGCGCAGGGCCGCGTAGATCACGACTGCGGCGACGACGATGCCGTAGGCGGTCGCGTCGGGGAGGAACTTCAGCGCCGAGAACTGCACGATCGCGGAGTCGAACGGGATGTTGATCGACCCCTCCTTGCCGAGCACCTTGAGCTGCAGGCCGAGGAAGCCGAGGAGCCCGGCCAGCGTGATGACGAAGCTGGGCACGCCGAACCGCGTGTAGAGCACGCCGTAGACCGCGCCGATGGCGGCTCCCGCGAGGAGGGCCGCGATGATCGCGAGGGGCAGCGCCCAGCCGTGGCCGACGAAGCCGACGGCCAGGATCGCCGCGGACAGACCGCTGATCGAGCCGACCGACAGGTCGATCTCGCCGAGCAGGAGCACCAGGACGATGCCGAGCGCGATGATGCCCGTCGGGACGCTCTGCTGGGTGAGGTTGACGAGGTTGCGGCTGGACAGGAACGCGTCGTTGCGCAGCGCGAAGACGCCCCAGATGACGACCAGGCCGACGACGACCGGCAGCGAGCCGAGGTCCCCGCTGCGCAGTCGCGACAGGAACGCGCGCAGGAAGCCACCGACGCCCTGCGAGGCGATCAGGCGCTCGTCCTGGAGGTCGGCGGGCAGGGCAGCCGTGGCGTCCGCGGCCTGGGCCTCCGGGGTGGGCGTGGGGGTGCTCATGACTGCTCCTCCGAGGTGGCTGCGGTGTCGGGACCGGCATCGGCGCCGGTGGGCTCGGGGGTCACCGCGCGGCGGGCGGCCCGCTGCGAGACGGCGTTCGTCGTCGCACCGGTGATCGCGGCGATGATCTCCTGGCTCGTCGTCTGGGCGACGTTGAACGTGCCGTTGTTGCGCCCGAGGCGCAGGACGCTCACGCGGTCGGCGACCGCCATCACGTCGGACATGTTGTGGCTGATGAGGATGACGCCGAGGCCGTTCTCGCGCAGGCGCTCGACGAGGTTGAGCACCTCGGCGGTCTGGGCGACACCGAGGGCGGCCGTGGGCTCGTCGAGCATGACGACCTTGGGGGCCCCGAGCAGCGACCGGGCGATGGCCACCGTCTGGCGCTGGCCACCGGAGAGGCTGGCCACCGGGATCCGCACCGACGGGATCTTGGCGCTGAGCTGGCGCAGCAGCCGCCAGGACTCCTGCTCCATCGTCACCTCGTCGAGGGCGCGGCCGCGGTAGAGCTCGCGGCCGAGGAACAGGTTGGCGACCACGTCGAGGTTGTCGCACAGGGCGAGGTCCTGGAAGACCGTCGCGATGCCGAGGTGCTGCGCCTCGGCCGGGCTGGCGACGCTGGCGGGCTTGCCGTCGAAGGTCATCTGCCCGTCGTCGGGGGTGTAGACGCCGGCGATGGTCTTGACGAGCGTCGACTTGCCCGCGCCGTTGTCACCCACCAGGGCCACGACCTCGCCCGAGTGGACGTCGAACTCGATGTCCTTGAGTGCCTGCACCGCACCGAAGCGCTTGGAGATGCCGGTCAGGGCCAGGACGGCTGTCGTCGGCGGCGAGAGGGTCGCTGTCATGTCAGTCCTTCGGTGGTTCGGTGGGTCCCGGTGCGGTGGCGCACCTGCCGGGGATGACTCCGAGGAGTGCCTCCGCCCAGCAGTGTGCCGCGTGCGCCAGCGGGTGGGAACAGCGCCGAGGCGCCGCTCCCACCCGCTGGGGTGACGTCAGCTGATGCCGGCCTTGGTGCAGACGGCGGCAAAGGCTCCGGTGCAGATGTCTGCGACCTTGTAGACGTTGTCCTTGATGATCGTGTCCTTCACCTTGTCCTTGGTGACCGCGATCGGGTCGAGGATGGTCGAGGGCACACCGTCGGTGTCACCCGTCGAGGCGGGCTTCTGCTTGTTCGCCAGCGCGATGGCGGCCTTGGCAGCAGCCTCGGCCTCCGGCGGGACCGGCTTGTAGATGGTCATGGCCTGGTCGCCCGCGAGGATCCGCTGGATCGCGGCGAGCTCGGAGTCCTGACCGGTGACGGGCGGGAGCGGGTTGACGCCGCCGGCCTTGAGCGCTGCGATCGCGCCACCACCGGTGCCGTCGTTCGCGGCGTAGACGCCCACGAGGGTGCCCTTGACGGCCGAGATCTGGCCCTCCATCCAGGCCTGCGCCTTGTCGGGGCTCCAGTCCGGGGTGTCGTACTCGGCGGCGACCTTGAAGCCGCTGCTGTCGAGGACGCTGTGCGCACCCTTCTTGAAGCTGGCGGCGTTCGGGTCGGTCGGCGAGCCGTTGATCATGACGATGTCGCCCGAGGTCTTGCCACCGGCCTTGATCGTGTCGACCAGCGTCTGGGCCTGGATCTTGCCGACCGTCTCGTTGTCGAAGGAGACGTAGTAGTCGGCGCCGGCGATGAACCGGTCGTAGGCGACGACGGGGACGCCCTGGCCCTTGGCGCTGGCGACGACCGCGGCGGCTGCCTTGCCGTCGACGGGGTCGAGGACGAGCACGTTGGCACCCTGCGTCAGCGCGGCCTCGGCCTGCTGCTGCTGCTTGGCGGGGTCCTGGTCGGCGTTGCTGTAGATGATCGTGCAGTCTGCGCAGCCGGCCTTGACGGCGGCCTCGAAGAGCGGACGGTCGAAGGTCTCGTAGCGAGTGGTCTTTGACTCGGGAAGCAGGAGGGCGATCTTCTTGGCGCCGCCACCGGACGACGACGAGCCGCTGCTGCCGGAGCCGGAGTCACCGCTGTCGCCGCACGCGGCGAGCGACGCGAGGCCGAGGCCAGCCACGAGAGCGGCCCCGGCGAGACGAATGGAACGGGTGGGCATAGCTGAACTCCCTTGGTCAGGCGCCGACAACCACGATGGTGCGGGCGTGTCCTGAGTTAATCGCTCCCCCACCCTTGACGTCAAGAGTTGAATTCAAGAAATGGACGCTGCAGTGGCCAGCACCGCTTCGTTCGCCGGCAGCAGAGCCGCCGCGCACACCAGCGCCCCCACGACGTCGGCGTCGGCGTCGAGCTCACCCTCACGCACCACGACCGAGGCTGCGGCGCTCGGGATGGCGCACCGCTCGAGCGAGGCACGCATCGGGCTGATGATGATCGAGCCCACCTTGGACAGCTGGCCGCCCAGGACGATGACCTCCGGGTTGAGCAGGTTGACCAGGCCGGCGACCGCGACGCCCAGGTGTCGCCCGGCGTCCTCGAGCACCCGCCGGCAGCCGGGGTCACCGTCGAGGGCGCGGGTGATGACGTCGCGCAGGCTCAGCGGGCCGTGCGAGGAGGCCAGGGCGTCGAGCAGCCCGCGGGCCCCGATGTAGGTCTCGAGGCAGCCGCGGTTGCCGCAGCGGCACACCGGGCCGTTCTCGTCGATGGTCAGGTGGCCGATCTCGCCAGCCGTGCCGGCGGCTCCCCGGAACACGTCACCGTCGAGGATCAGGCCGGCACCGACGCCGTAGGACAGCTTGATGTAGACCGCGTGCTGCACTCCTTGCAGCACACCGCATCTCAGCTCGCCGAGGGCTGCCAGGTTGGACGTGTTGTCCACCGCCACGGGTGCCTGGATCCGCCCCTCCATCTCCTTCGCCACGGCCACGCCGCGCCACCCGGGCAGGATGCTCTCGCTGCCCACCTGGCCCGACACGGCATCCACGGGAGCGGGGATGCCCACACCGACCGCACGCACGTCGGCCATCGTCTTGCCGACCTTCTCCACGAGGTCGAGGAGCAGCCGCGAGGCGCGGTCCATGCCCTCGTCAGCGGCGTGGTCGGCGGGCAGGGGCATGCGCTGCCGGCCGATGATGTCGCGAGGGCCGGTGCCGATCGCGACCCGCACGTCGCGGTCACCGAAGGCGATGCCTGCGATCAGGGTGCTGCCGGTCGCCAGCGAGACCAGGACCGCCCGCCGGCCGTTCCGGATGCTCGGCTCGAGCTCGACCGAGCCCGAGCTGTCGAGCTCCTTGACCATGTTGGAGACGGTCGCGGGGCTCAGCCCGGTGAACCCGGCGATCTCCACCTGCGTCATCGCGCCCTGGTCGCGCAGGGCCTCCAGGACACGCAGACGGTTGGCTTCACGCAGGGACGCCTGCGAGCCCGGAGCCGCCTGGGATGGATTCACGGCCTAAACATAAAGGCTGAGCCGGTCAAACGGTAGAGATGACCGACAGGCCGTGTCCGAAGGCGAACAGCGGGTCGTCGTACCCGGGGACGTCCTCACCGTGGCGACGCACCTGCTCCATCGAGCGCGGCAGGTCGAACGGCAGCCGGCCCTCCGGAGGGATCACTCCGGTGAGCGCGTCCACGAGGGCCTCGTCGTTGGTGCCGTAGCTGCCGACCAAGGCACTGGCCAGCGGCAGCAGCGGGGTGACGACCGCCGGACGGTCGAGGACGACGTCGATCACGAGGGGGCAGTGGGCGGCGATCCGCCCGAGCCGGGCGACCAGACCTGGCGGGAACTCGAGCGAGCCTTGGTGGAACCACGACTCGAGGAAGAGGTCGGAGCGGGGCTCGAAGGGCGCGGGCAGCCGCACCAGCGCCACCTCGGCGTCCTCGGGCCGGTCGACCGCGACCCCGAGCGCCGCGACGGCCTCGGGGGACACGTTCTCCGCGTAGACGCGCCGGCCCTTGGTCAGGGGGAGCACCGGCAGACCCTCACGCTCGCCGTTGGCGAGCACGGTCACGGACCTGGCCTGTGCGGCATACCCGGTGGCGCGGAAGTCCTTGCGCCCCAACGTCTCTGCGGCCACGTCCTCGTCGACGAACGGGTCGTCGAACAGACCGAGACGGAACTTGACGGTGAGCAGCCGGCGGGCCGACTCGTCGATGCGCGCCTCGGTGACGCGTCCCTGCGCGACGAGGTCGAGCAGCAGCTCGACGCACTCCTCGCCCCCGAACTGGTCGGCGCCGGCCTCGAGGATGAGCTCCATCCGCGCCGCGGGGTCGAGGTGCTCGACCCCCCACGCCCTGGCGGGGAGCACCTGGTCGCCGACGTGGTTGTCGTTGACCAGCTCCCAGTCGGTCACCACGACCCCGTCGTAACCGAGGGTGCCGCGCAGCAGGCCCGTGACGACCTGCTTGTTGTAGCCGAAGCCGACTTCCTCGATCTGCTCGCCGTCGATCTCCAGGGCGATCGGCATGCCGTAGTAGGGCATCATCGCCGCGGTTCCAGCAGCGATGATCGGGGGGAACGGCTTGAGGTGGTCGGCGAACCGGCCGCCGGGGTAGACCTGCTCGCGGCCGTAGGGGAAGTGCGCGTCCTCGCCGTCCTTCTGCGGCCCGCCACCGGGGAAGTGCTTGCTGGTGCAGGCGACGCTGCCCGGCCCGAGCGACTCCTGCTGGAAGCCCTGCAGGTAGGCCACCGCGAGCTCGCTGACGAGGTCGGGGTCCTGGCCGAAGGTGCCCGACTGCCGAGCCCACCGCGGCTCGGTCGCGAGGTCGAGGGTGGGGTGCAGGGCGGCCCGGATGCCCACCGCGCAGTACTCCTGGCGGGCGATGTCACCGAACTCCCGCACCAGCTCAGGGTCGCGCAGGGCGGCGAGGCCGAGGGGTTCGGGCCACTGGGAGAACGACTTCGCGGCGAACGACGTGCCGGCGTTCTCGATGAAGGCGTGCCTCGGGTCGGTGGAGACCGTGACCGGTATGCCGTGCGGCGACTGCTCGGCGATCGCCTGGAGGGCGTTGTGCCAGCGCGCGGCCAGGCGCGCGTCGTCGAGGGCGTGCACGTTGAAGTGGGTGAGGTGCTTGCGCAGCACCACGTCGGAGGTCGCCGACTTGCTGATGGCGCCCGGACCCTCCAGGACCGTGCCGTCGGCACCGGCCTCGATGACGGTCTGGAACATCAGCCCGACCTTCTCCTCGAGGGAGAGCCGGGGCAGCAGGTCCTCGACCCGCTCCTCGACCGTCAGGCGCGGGTCCTCGAACGGATCCATGCGGTCGTTGCTGTTGAGGTCGCGGTACTCGACCCCGTCGGGGCTGGTCTTCCTGACCGGGTGCATGGCGTCCTCTCAGTGGGCTGGCCGTGGGCGACCGGGCGTTCGGTCGGCCACCTCCGGCACCGCGCGCCCCTGGCCATCAGGGGCTTGCCCGGGGCGCGCGGTGGGTCCGGGGTCAGGCGATTCCGGCTCCGAACTCTTCCACACCGATGACCGGGCGCAGCGCCCGCTCCACGTCGGCGGTGCTGAACGCACGACGAATCACGTTGTCCGCCATGACGTTTCCGATGGCGCCCATGATCATGGCCTGGTCGAGGGACAGGTAACGCCTGGCGATCTTGCCCGACTTGACGGCGACGGCGTCGAAGAAGCCACCCGTGCCGTAGGCCTTGAGCTCGTCCTGGATCTTCGCGAGGTTCGTGAAGGCCTGGTCGGGCTCGTGCATCATCGCCAGGAACGCCGCGTGCGGCGTGACGACACCGTCGCGGTAGGCCGGGTTCGGGTTGGTGCCCGCGCGGCAGTCGCCGAAGCCGCCGTCGTAGTTGGTCCCGGCGAAGGCAGGGTCGTTGGGGTCGATGTCCGAGAGGTAGCCGGTCGGGTTCAGGCCGAGCTGGTCGACCCCGAACTCGCGGTAGCCACCGTTCGGGTTGCTCGACGGCGAGAAGCCCCAGTAGCCGTAGCCGGCCTCGATCAGGCCGTGCTCACGCTGCGAGCGCACGTGCAGCGTGTGGTTGAGCCCCCACGACCGCGGCGCCCAGCTGGACTCCGGGACGAACACGTCGGGCATGAGCTCCTCGAACATGCTGCCACCCCAGCCGGGGACGACGTGCATGCCGCGGTAGGTGTACGCGCCCTCGTAGACGTCGACGCCGAAGTAGGTGCGGTTCTCCCCGACCGGCTGCATCTCCGGCCACGACCAGTCGCAGGTCGCAGGGAAGGTGCGCCACATGGCGAAGTAGTGCTCCTTCGGGACCTGGCCGGTCAGGATGCCGAGATAGCTCGTGATGCGGGTCTCGGACACGGTGGTGTCGTAGTGGTGGTTGGTGAGCCAGACGTCGGGACCGATGCCGATGTGGTTGCCGTAGAAGCCATCCGTGCGACCGGGGGGCTGCACGACGAAGAAGCCACCGTGCATCAGGCCCGGCTTCCGGGAGGCGTTCGGGTCGTAGAAGCTGTCCCAGCGCATCCGGCTGAACAACCGCTTGGCCAGCGGCGCGGCGCCCTTGTCGGAGGTCATCACGACCCTGAGTGCCGCCCCGAGCCAGCCGTTGTCGACACTGGAGAGGAAGGGGTCGACCCGGTTGCCGTCGGTCGGCCAGGTGGTCAGCTTCTCGCCCGTGGCCTCGTCGTACCAGTTGTAGTACATGCCGCTCGGCTCGTGGTGCTCCATGCCCAGCAAGGTGTTCAACGTCTGGATGAGGCGCTTGGTGCACTCTGCCTTCGAGATGATGCCGAGCTCGCGGGCCACCACCGCCGACCAGAGGTAGCCGCCGATGTTGGTGGGCGAGGTGTAGCCGGACCGGTCGCCGGGGGCCAGCGACTCCGTGATGTTGTCGGCGGGCAGGCCGGTCTTCGGGTGGGTCATGGCCACCAGGCTGCGCCAGGTGTCCGTGGCCCAGCCGTGCACGCGGGTGGACTGGGCAGCCGCCGAGGTGGTCGACGCGAGGTATGCCGGTGCGGCAGGTGCCGCAGGAGCGGCGAAGGTTCCTGCCGACGCGCGACCGGCGGTCAGGCCGGTCGCGGCCACCGCCGTTGCCCCGACGAGGAGCTGTCGGCGCGTGGCGGAGGGGAGGATGAGCTGGGAGGTGGCCATGGGTGAGGCTCCAATCAGGTTGTTTCCCTTGCTGGTACCAAGGGCACGGGCTGCCTGCTGCGGGCGGGAACGCCCAAGGGGCTACTTGATCCCGGTCGTGGCAATTCCTTCGATCACGCGACGCTGGAAGACCAGGAAGATCGCCAGCACCGGGACGACGACGACGGTGGCTCCGGCGAGGAGCAGGCCGTACTGCGTCGAGTTCTGGCCGGTGGAGTAGAGCGCGAGCGCCACCGGCAGCGTGTAGGTCTTCTCCTGCTGGGCGACGACCAGCGGCCACAGGAAGTTGTTCCAGCTGCCGAGGAAGGTCAGGATGCCGAGCGTCGCCAGCGCCGGTCCGGCCAGCGGCAGGAAGATCTGCCGGAAGATCCGCAGCTCCCCCGCGCCGTCCACCCGGCCTGCGTCCAGCAGGTCGCGGGGGAGACCGAGGAAGAACTGCCGCATCAGGAAGACACCGAACGGCGCCGCCAGGAACGGCAGGATCAGTCCGGGCAGGGTGTCGATGAGCCCGATGTTGGCCACGAGGACGAACAGCGGCACGAAGGTCACCACGCCCGGGATCATCAGGGTGCCCATCACGACGACGAACAGGATCTTCTTGCCCTTGAAGTCGAGCATCGCCAGGGCGTAGCCGAGCATCGAGCAGAAGAGCAGGTTGCCGGCCGTGACGCAGACGGCCACGACGGTCGAGTTGAAGAAGTACTGCTTGAAGTTCAGCCGCGAGAACAGCTGGGTGTAGTTGTCGAGGGTGACCGTCTCCGGCCACCAGGTCGGCGGGCTCTGGAGGAGCTCACCCTGGGTCTTGAAGCTGCCCAGGATCATCCACACGAAGGGTGCGATGACGACCACGAGGAGCACGGTGAGCACTCCGTAGAGCAGCACGCGGCCACGAACGTTCATTCCAGTCATGACGACCTCACGTGTTGTCACGCAGCAGGCGGAACTGGATGGCAGCCACGATCGCGATGACGACGAAGATGATGTAGCTCATCGAGGCCGCATAGCCGTAGTTGCCGAAGCCGAACTGCTTGTAGGTGTACATGGACATCGAGATGGTGCTGTTGAGCGGGCCACCGTTGGTCATCACGAACGGCTCCTCGAAGAACTGGAGGTAGCCGATCGAGGTGGTGACCGAGACGAACAGCAGCGTCGGGCGCAGCATCGGCAGGGTGATGTGCCGGAACCGCTGCCACGCAGTCGCACCGTCGATCGAGGCTGCCTCGTGGAGCACCCACGGCACACCCTGCAGACCGGCCAGGAAGATGATCATCGCGGTGCCGAAGTTGCGCCACGCTGCCATCAGGATCAGGCCGGGCATCGACCAGTTCGGGTCGCCGAGCCAGTTCGGCCCCGGGATCCCGACCCAGCCGAGCACCGTGTTGATGAGGCCGAACTCCTCCTGGAGGAGGAACCGCCACACCACGGCCACCGCGACGATCGAGGTGATGACCGGCAGGTAGAAGCCGAGGCGGTACGCCGAGCGGAACTTGGTGATCCCGCGGTCGAGCGCGACCGCCGCGGCCAGGGCGATACCCAGGGTCAGGGGCATCCCGATGACGACGAAGTATGCGGTGTTGAGCGCCGACTTGCGAAAGACCGGGTCGGAGAAAGCCTTCGTGAAGTTGTCGAAGCCCACGACGTTGACCGCGAACGGGCTGCGCAGGTCACGTGACTTGGTGTCGGTGAGGCTCATGAAGAGCGACTGGACCACCGGCCACGCGGTGAAGACGAGGAACAGCAGGCAGAACGGCAGCGCCAGGATCCAGGCGGCCGGCGCTTGGCGCAGTGCCTTCCTCGCGGCACCACCCCCGCGGGGGGACGGGCGGGTCTCGCCCGTCTCCCCGCGAGGGGTCACCTCGGTGGTGGTGGCCATGATTACTGGCCGGTGCCGATCGAGTCAGCCTGCTGCTGCACGGTCTTCAGGGCCGCAGCGGGGTCGGCGCCCTTCTTGGTGACCTTCTCCATCTCGGTGTCGAAGCTCGCGACGACCTGCTCCCACGTGGGGAAGCTCGGCGGGGCCTGGGCGGTCTCGAGCTGCTTGCCGAAGGTGGCCAGCTTCTTGTCAGCGGTCAGCGCCGGGTCCTGCCACGCGGACTTCACCGCGGGAAGGTCGGTGGACATCTGGTACCACTTGACCTGGGTCTTCGGGTCGCTCAGCCACTGGATGAACTTCCAGGCGGTGTCGCGCTGCTTCGACTTCTTGAACACCACGAGGTCGGATCCACCCACGAACGACGACGACTTGGTCTTCGCCGGGATGGGCATGACGTCGTACTGGTCCTTCTTCACACCGACCTTCTCGACCGCGGACATCATCCACGGGCCCGAAACGAACATCGGCACGCGACCGCTCTTGAAGTCGGGCTCGGTGGTCGGCGTGGCCGGCGCAGCCTTGTCTGAGATCCCGTCGGTGAAGTAGCTCTGGTAGTACTTCACGGCCTCGAGCACCTGCGGGCTGTCGAAGTTGTAGGCCTTGCCGCCGTCCTTGGTGAGGTCGGCGTCGTTCGACCAGCCGAACGGCATGATCGACTGCCACGAGCCGACACCGCCGGCCTGGAAGCCCATGCCGTACTTGGCGCCCGCCTTGGTCTGCATGGCCTTGGCCATCGACTTCAGGCCGTCCCAGTCGGTCGGCGGCGTGGCGAAGCCGGCCTTCTTGGCGAGGTCGGTGCGGTAGTAGACCAGACGGGTCTCGACGTACCACGGCACACCGAACGAGGTGCCGTTGACCTCGGTGGTCTTCTGGGCGCCCTCGAAGAAGACGGACTTGTCGATCGCCGGCGGCGTCGGGTCGAGCGCGTCGTTGCCGGCGAACTCACCCATCCAGGTGGTGCCCACCATCGCGGCGTCCGGAGTGGTGCCGGCCGTGATCGCGGTGGTGAACTTCTGGTATGCCGCGTCCCACGGGATCGCGGTGACGTTCACCTTGGCGCCGGGGTTGGCTGCCTCGAACTCCTTGGCGAGCTTCGGGAGATTCTCTCCCTCGGCTCCCATGGCCCACACCGTGATGGTGCCGGTGGCCTTGCCTGCGCTGACGTCCTTGCCTGTCTCGGTGGCCGTCGAGCCGGCGTCACCACGGCCACAGGCCGTCAGGGTGAGCGCTGCGGCGGCGATCGTCGCAACCGCTATGGCGGGAGTGCGTCTCATCGGGTTTCTCTCTTTCCTCGGGGGCGGGGGCGTGCGGAAGTGGGTCTGGAGCGCGCAGCGTCGGGGCGCGCCGGGGTCTCGGGGTGGTGCTGTCAGCCGGGCGGGCCCGTGCAGCCACACGAGCGCCGGATCACCAGGTGGGTCGGGATCACCAGCGGACCGTCCTCGACGGGCCCACCGGTGACGCGACGGTGCAGGCGTTCGGCTGCCTGCGCACCGAGCTCGCGGACCGGCTGGCGGACGGTGGTGAGCGCAGGTTCGACGTAGCGGGCGGTCATCACGTCGTCCCAACCGACGACGGCGACGTCCTCGGGCACCCTCGTGCCGCCCTCGTGCAGCCGCTTCATCACGGCGAGGGCCAGCTCGTCGTTGGCGCAGACGAGGGCGTCGGTCGTGAGGTCACCGGACAGGATCCGGTCGGCGAGGGCGGTGCCGTCCGCCTCGCGCAGCGAGATGCGCACCGGCTCCGCGGCCGTCAGGCCGGCCGCCGCATGGGCGGCGACGAAACCGGCATACCGGTCTCGGACGTCAGGGCCGGAGTCCGGGTCACCGACGAAGAGGAGGGCGGTCCGGCCGTGTCCGAGGACGTGGCTGGTGATCTCCTCGGCGCTGTTGGTGTTCTCCGAGGTGACCGTGTCGATGTCGGAGTGCGGGTCGCCGGCGATGAGCACCACGGGCTTGGAGCCGTGGAGTGCGGTGACGGTGTCCTCAGGGATGGCCGCCGAGCCCAGCATCGCGAGGCCATCGACGCGGGTGGCGAGCTTGCGGACCGCGGCGGGGAGGTTGTCCTTGCCCTCGGCGAGCATGAGCACGACGCTCTGGCCGAGTTCGGCCGCACGCGACTCGAACCCCATCAGGAGCTCGGAGTAGTAGGGACCGGAGAGCTCGGGAAGCACGAGCCCGTGCGCCTCGTGGTGGCGCACCGCGAGGCTGCGCGCTGCGGCGAGGGGCACGTACTTGAGCTCCTCGGCGGCGTCCAGGACGCGCTGTCGGGTCTTGTCGGAGACCGCGGTGGAGCCCTGCAGGACGCGGGAGACGGAGGCGATCGAGACACCAGCACGCTCGGCGACGGAATAGATCGTCGTCCCGCTGGAGTGCGTCGCACCGGTCGCCACAGGTCTGCCTCTTTCATCGTTGAAAGCGCTTACATCTGTTTCGACCATGCCATGGCTGAGAGAGGGGCGCAAGGGGGTGTGTGGCGATTTGCCAGTTTCGAGGGCTCCGTCAAGGCCCTCGTCGAGGGCTGCCGGGACGCGGCGAGTCAGCCCGCGAGCAGCACGTCGGCCAGGGTCGCGTCGGCCACGAGACCTTGCACCAGCCCACCCTCGAGGGCGGCCCGCACGGCCGTCGACTTCGACGCCCCCGAGACCACCGCGATGACCTCCGGGACCCGCGTCAGGTCGTCGGGATCCATGGTGATGAGGCGGGCAGCGACCTTGGGGCGCAACGGTTTTCCGCCCGCGTCGAAGAAGATGCCGGCCAGCTCGCCGATGACTCCCCGAGCCGTGAGGTCGCGCTGCTCGGCCGCGTCGAGGAGGTCGTGGATCGTCGACTGGCCCGGCCGCCAGGCGCCGATGCCGACGACGGCCTTGCTCACCGCCGAGGCGCGGGCCAGGCCGTCCACGACGGCCGGCTGACGCCGCAGCGCATCCGCGCTGGACTTGCTGTCGAGGACGAATGGCGCATAGAAGACAAAGGCCTTGCCGCCGGACACTCGTGCTGCGCGCCGGACGATGTCGACGGCGCTGCTGTCGAGGTCAGGGAGGGCGATCGCGCCGGTCAGCTGGACGACGTCGACGCGGGGCAGGCTGGTGAGCGCGCTGACCATCGCGTGGACGTTGCGCGACCAGGGGAGGCCGAGCACGTCACCCTCGACGAGGACCTCCGACAGCAGCTCGGCCGCCGCCCGGCCCAGCTGGTGGCGCACGGCTCCCGGGTCGGCATCGGCGGTGTCGACGACGACGGCGTGCGCGAGGCCGAAGCGCTGCTGGAGTCGCGCCGACAGGTCGACGTCGAGCGAGCCCTGCCGCACGATCTCGATCCTGACCAGGCCACGCTCCCGGGCGGCCTCCAGCAGCCGTGCGACCTTGAAGCGGCTGATCCCCAGCTCGTCGGCAATCTCGACCTTCGACTGGTTCTGGAGGTAGTGGCGACGCGCGATCGCGGCGAGCATCACGAGCTCGGCGGGTCCGTCGTCCTCCACGTGTCCGTCCTTCCCATTGACAGGGTCCGGGGTGCGCCGACATGCTCGACGAACTCGTTTGCGCATCATTGCGCTCGTCTGAGCGACAGTCAACCAGGCCCGTGACCCCCGGAGGCCTCCATGCCCGACGCCCCTCGCACCCTCGTCGCCGGGGTCGACTCGTCCACCCAGTCGACCAAGGTGGTCGTCTGCGACGCTGCGACCGGCGAGATCGTGCGCTCCGGTCGGGCGCCGCACCCCGACGGCACGGCCGTGCACCCCGACCGGTGGTGGGACGCGTTCACCACGGCGACGGCCGACAGGCTGCTCGACGACGTCGCAGCCATCGCGGTCGGCGGGCAGCAGCACGGCATGTGCGCCCTCGACGAGTCCGGCGCGGTCGTGCGGGATGCGTTGCTGTGGAACGACACCCGCTCAGCGCAGGCCGCCCGTGACCTCACCGACGAGCTGGGCGGGCCGCAGGAGTGGGTGCGCCGGACGGGCTCGGCCCTGGTGCCCAGCTTCACGGTGACCAAGGTGCGGTGGCTGGCCGAGCACGAGCCAGACAACGCCGCACGGGTCCGCGACGTGGTCCTGCCGCATGACTGGCTCACCGCTCAGATCCTCAAGCAGGGCAACGGTTTCGAGCGCTACACCACCGATCGCGGAGATGCCTCAGGCACCGGCTACTTCTCCAGCACCGCCGACACCTACCTCCCCGACCTCCAGGAGCTCGCGCTCGGACGGGTCTTCGGCGTGCCGACGGTCCTGGGTCCCCACGAGGTCGCGGGCCGCACCGATCGCGGGATGGTCGTCGGACCCGGCACGGGCGACAACGCCGGGGCGGCGCTCGGGCTGGGGCTGCGACCGGGCGACGTCGCCGTCTCCCTCGGCACCAGCGGCGCCGTGTTCGCCGATGCCGACCGGCCGGTGGCAGATCCCAACGGCCTCATCGCGTCGTTCGCGAGTGCGTCCGGTGGCCACCTGCCGTTGATGGCGACCCTCAACGCGGCACGGGTCCTGACTGCTGCAGCCCAGCTGCTGGGCACCGATCTCGCCGGGCTCGACCGACTCGCCCTCGCAGCGGCACCCGGGGCCGGCGGGCTGACGCTGCTCCCCTACCTCGACGGCGAGCGCAGCCCCAACCTCCCCGACGCCACCGGCACCCTCGGCGGCCTGACCCGTGCCAACGCGACCCCCGAGAACCTCGCCCGCGCCGCGGTGGAGGGGATGCTCGCCAACCTCGTCGCCGGCGTGGCTGACGTGCGTCGGCTCGGCCTGCCGGTCGAGCGCGTGGTGCTCATCGGTGGGGCGGCGGCCTCCGGCGCGGTGCGCGCGGTCGCTCCCGGACTGTTCGGTGTGCCCGTCGCGATCCCGGAGCCCGGCGAGTACGTCGGGCTGGGGGCCGCCCGCCAGGCTGCCTGGGTGCTGGTCGGTGACGAGCGTCCGCCGCAGTGGCAGGTCCGTTACGAGGCGACCCTCGACCCGCCCCCCGGTGACGTGGGCGCCGCCGTCCTCGACCGGTATGCCGGCCTGCTGGCCCGCGTCCACCCCGCCTGACCGCTCTCCCCTCCTCGAGCAACCTTTGCTAGCAAAGGTTGCTCGATCGCCGACAGGTTGCAAACTGTCCGTCAGCCAGTTTCCTTTGCTAGCAAAGGTTGCGCGAAGGGAGCCCGACGGACCAGGCGTTCGGCGCCGACCAGCACCACGAGGGCCCCGAGACTGAGCGCAGCGCCGTCCCAGATGGTCGAGGCATAGCCGAGGCCCGCGGTGATGGTGAGCCCGCCGAGCCACGCACCTGCGGCGTTGCCGACGTTGAACGCCGCGATGTTGGCGCCGCTGGCCAGGGTCGGCGCCGAGCCGGCATACGTCATGATCCGCATCTGGAGCCCCGGCACGGTGGCGAACCCGAAGCCACCCATGAGCACGAGCCCCACCACGGCCAGCACGGGTGAGTACGCGGTGAGCGCGAAGCCGCCCATCACGACGGTGAGCGCCGCGAGCACCACGGTGAGGGTGACGGGGACCGAACGGTCGGCGGCCCGGCCACCTACCCAGTTGCCCACGAAGAGGCCGACCCCGAAGAGGACCAGCAGCCACGGCACCGTCGAGGACGCGAAGCCGGAGACCTCGGTGAGGGTGTAGGCGATGTAGGTGAACGCGCCGAACATCCCGCCGAAGCCGAGCACGGTCACCAGCAGCGACAGCCACACCTGGCCGGACCGGAACGCGCCCAGCTCGCCACGCAGCCCCGCGTCACCGGCCGGCACCGGCTGCGACGGCACCAGGGTGGCCATGCCGACGAGCGCCAGGACGCCGACCACGCTGATCGCCCAGAAGGTCGAGCGCCAGCCGAGCTGTTGCCCGAGCAGGGTGCCGAACGGGACGCCCAGGACGTTCGCGGTGGTCAGCCCCGCGAACATCATCGCGATCGCGCCGGCCTTCTTCTCCGGTGCGACCAGGTGGGCGGCGACGACCGAGCCGATGCCGAAGAACGCGCCATGGGTCAGGGCCGCCAGGATCCGCCCGAGGAGCATCACCTCGTAGGTGGGGGCGTTCGCCGAGACGAGGTTGCCGGCGATGAACAGCACCATCAGGGCGGTGAGGACGTGCTTGCGGTTGAACCGCGTGACCGCCGCCGTGAGGCCGATCGCCCCGACCGCCACGCTCAGCGCATAGCCGGAGATCAACCAGCCCGCCGCGGCCTCGTCGACGCCGTAGTCCGCAGCCACCTCGGGCAGCAGCCCCGCGATGACGAACTCGGTGAGCCCGATGCCGAAGCCCCCGATGGCGAGGGCGAGGAGTCCAAGGGGCATGTGGTGCCTTTCCGTGCGTCGAGGTGTCAGGGCCCGGGGTTCCTAGGTTTCCCGAGCGGGTATGCCGCGTATGCAACAACCGGCGTATGCAGCAAGTTAGTTGCATGCGCGGCTTATTGCAAATGCGGGCTATGATGGCCGGATGGGAATCGCAGACGATGCCGTCGAGGTCCGCGCCCAGGGCTGGCGGACCCTCGCCGCGCTCCACGGGCTGATCGAGTCGTCCCTCGAGCGCGAGCTCACCAGCGCCCACGACCTGTCGGTGGTCGAGTTCACCGTGCTCGACGCCCTGTCGCGCCAGGACGGCTGGCACCTGCGGATGTCACAGCTGGCCCGTGCGGCCGCGCTCTCCAACAGTGCGACGACCCGGCTGGTCAACCGGCTGGAGGACCGGCAGCTGATCCGGCGGATCCTCTGCGCCGACGACCGACGCGGCATCTACACCGAGCTCACTCGCTCCGGGGTCAAGCTCCTCGAGGCGGCCCGGCCGACGCACGACCGGGTGCTCGAGGAGACGATCCGACAGGCCGAGGAGACGCCCGAGCTGGCTCCCCTCGTCGACGCCCTGCACCGGCTCCCTGCCGCCGTCGCCGTCTGACCCCACCGCGACCTCCCGCCCGGGCGCACCCGTCGCGCGGTGGTGCGGGCCCGGGCAGGATGGCAGGCATGAGCTATCCACCGCCCCTCTACGACGGCACCACGGGCGAGGTCAGCGCGACCATCCGCCTGAGCGACGCGGAGCCGGATGTCATCTACCCCAACGGAAACCGGGTGCACTACCTGTCGAGCGGCGAGTCCACCGGACGGCTGTTCGGGCTCTACCGGTGGGAGTTCGCCGGACCGCCCTCCGGTCCCGACTCGCACTTCCACAAGACCATCGCCGAGTCGTTCTACGTCCTGTCCGGCGAGGTGAAGATCTTCGACGGCACCCGCTGGAACACGACCAGGTCGGGCGACTACGTCCACGTGCCGCCCTGCGGCCTGCACGGCTTCCGCAACGAGTCAGGCGCCGCGTCGATGCTGCTGCACTTCGCGCCCGGCGCTCCTCGCGAGGGGTACTTCGAGGGGCTGGCCCGCGTCGCAGCCGGCGAGACCATGACCGACCAGGAGCGCGACGAGTTCATGCGCTACCACGACAACTACTGGGTGGACTGACCCGCCGCCGCGATCTGGAGACGGACGGCGAGCCGCACGGTGGCATCGTCGAGGTCGAGTCCCGCGAGGTCGGCGATGCGGGCCATCCGGTAGCGCATCGTGTTGGGGTGCACGTGGATCGAGTGCGCGGCGCTGGTGGGCGCACCCGGGTGGTCCAGCCAGGCAGCCAGGGTCCGCAGGTAGTCGCTGTGGTGCTCGGCGTCATGGTCCCGCAGCACCGCCAGCGGGCCGAGCGGATCGCCGACCAGCGTGCTCGCGGCCCGCGCGATGGTGACCTCGGCCCAGACCTCCTCGTGCGCCACCACCGAGTCGTCGGCGCCCGGCACGTCACCCGTCCGGCCCGGACCAGGCAGGCTGACCACCCGGTCGGTCTCCTGCGCCTCCACCCGCGAGCGCTCCAGCTCCCCCGGTGCGTATGCCGTGCGGCCGGCTCGAGCGGTCAGCGCCAGGGACTCGTCGCGGGCCTGCCCGACCACGCCGCCCAGCCAGGCCCACGTCCCGGGTGACATCTCGTCGCTGTCGCGCACCACGGCATACCCACGACCGTCGAGGTCGGCGAGCAGGGGCTGGTTCCACGCGTGCCGTCGGCACACCGACTCCCAGAGGTCGAGCAGCCGCACGGGGTCGCCCTCGCCGCCGAGGGCGACGACGCGCCACGGTCCGGCCGGCAGCCAGTCGGCGGCGCCGCTGGTGTTGCCGGACAGCACGCCGCGCAGGCGGTCGGCGGCGACCCTGCGGGACAGGTCGGCCTGGGCCCGCAGGCGGAGCAGGTGCAGCGCCACCACCGAGGAGGTCTGGACGAGCTCGGTCACGAGGGCGGCCGGGGGGCGCTCCTCGACCACCGCCCAGATCGAGCCGAGCCACTCACCTCCCGCGCGCACGGGGATGACCAGGCGCGCCTTGGTACCACGCGCCGCAGGCACGAAGACGGGTTCGGCGGAGCGGGCGAGGCGGCGGAAGACGCCCTGCGCCCGGAACGTCGCGAGCACCTCGTCGGGCACCCGGCGGCCGACGATGGTCGAGACGCGCGCCGGGTCGGTGAGGTCCTGCTTGGAGGAGTAGGCGAGCACCCGCGACTGGGCGTCCTCGATGGTGACGGGGGCGGCGACCAGGGCGGCCGCGGCGTCGGCGAGCGCGAACAGGTCGTCCTGCACGGGGGCGTCGTCACGCCGTCCGGGTCCCACGGCGGCGCGGTCGATCACGCCCCGGAGCAGCCAGACGAGGTGGGCCCACGACGCCTGCTCCGCGAGCTCGACGAGGGCGATCTCGCTGCGCCGGGCGCGGTCGCGGACGGTCCGGCGCCGGGCGATGCCGCGCCGCAGCACCACGCCCCCCGCACCCGCCTCGGCGGCGCGGCGCACGAGGTCGGCCGCCGACTCGGCCGACTCGACCCCGACGCCCAGGACGAGGTCACCTGGCTGGCCGACGATCCCCTGACCGGGTTCAGCGATGGTCAGGTCGTCGACCTCGGCACCGGGGTGCGGCACCCCGAGGGTCAGCAGGCCCCCGAGGGTGGCCACGAGGTCGGTGACGGCGAGCACCCGCTCAGGGTGCTCCTGTTTGTGGTCTCAGCACAAGTGATGCTGGAGGATTCATGCTGTTGGCCCAAGGCGGCATACCCGCCCCGCTGTCACTCTCGATCTATGGCTCCCATCACCGCAGCAGGTCTCCCCGTCCCCCAGCGCGTCGCCGTCGTCGGCGCCGGCATGGTCGGTCTGTCGACCGCCTGGTTCCTCCAGGAGCACGGTGTGGAGGTGACCGTCCTCGACCGCGAGGGTGTCGCCGCGGGTTCGTCGTGGGGCAACGCCGGGTGGCTGACCCCCGGCATCGCGACGCCGCTGCCGGAGCCGGCGGTCCTGAAGTACGGCCTGCGCGCCGTGCTGTCGCCGAGCTCGCCGGTCTACGTGCCGCCGAGCGCCGACCCCAAGTTCCTCAAGTTCGTCACCGGGTTCACCAAGAACTCCACGATGAAGCAGTGGAAGAAGGCGATGGGCTCGCTCGTGCCGGTCAACGACCTGTCGCTCGAGAGCTTCGACCTCCTGCGTGACGGTGGCGTGCAGGCCGAGACCCGTGAGGCCAAGTCGTTCCTCGCGTCCTACCGCACCGAGGCCGAGCGGGTCACCCTGCTCGAGGAGATCGAGCACATCCACGCCGCCGGCCAGGACATCGAGTTCGACGCCCTCACCGGCGACCAGGCCCGCGCCATCGAGCCGAGCCTGTCCGACGAGATCGGCGCGGCGATCCTGCTCAAGGGCCAGCGCTTCATCGACCCGGGCACCTACGTGCACGCCCTCGCCGACTCGGTGCGGGCCCGTGGCGGCAAGATCATGGACGCCGCCACCGTCGCCGACATCCGCGACACCGGCACCGGCGTGGTGGTCACCACTGCCGAGGGCTCGGTCGAGGAGTTCGACGCCGCCGTCCTCGCGACGGGCGCCTGGCTCGGCAAGCTCGCGCGCCAGTTCGGCGTGAAGAACGTCGTGCAGGCCGGTCGCGGCTACTCCTTCTCGGTCGCGATCGACCACGTGCCCAACGGCCCGGTCTACTTCCCCGCCCAGCGCGTCGCCTGCACGCCGATCGGCGACCGCCTGCGCGTCGCCGGGATGATGGAGTTCCGCAAGCCCGAGGCCGCGCTC
The DNA here is from genome assembly GCF_056404295.1 of Pedococcus sp. P2_D7. Taxonomy (NCBI): domain Bacteria; kingdom Bacillati; phylum Actinomycetota; class Actinomycetes; order Micrococcales; family Intrasporangiaceae; genus Pedococcus; species Pedococcus sp. P2_D7. The sequence continues at coordinate 30,703 of NZ_JBFUEH010000007.1, read as the reverse complement.
GACCAGCGCCGCATCCAGGCCATCGCCGAGGCCGCCCGCCCGCTGCTGCGTGGCGCCGACCTCGACAACCGCCAGGACGAGTGGGTCGGCTCGCGCCCCTGCACCGTCGACGGCCTCCCCCTCATCGGAGCCACGAAGTCGCCCCGCGTCTTCGCCGCCGGTGGACACGGCATGTGGGGCATCACCCTCGGCCCGGTCACCGGTCGACTCCTCGCCGAGACCATGGTCACCGGCAAGCAGGTCGAGCAGCTCAAGCCGTTCGACCCCCTGCGCTGACCCGACCTCTCCTCCCAGCACCCCCTCTCGAGCAACCTTTGCTAGCAAAGGTTCCTGGATGGCGGACAGGTTGCAACCTGTCCGCCATCCATTTTTGTTTGCTAGCAAAGGTTGCTTGCAGGGGGCGTGGGCTTGACTGGATACCATAGGGGGGTATGGTGTTGGCATGGCCGACACCGACACGCACCACGGATACCACGACCAGAAGGACAGCCACCTCAAACGGCTGCGCCGCGTCGAGGGACAGGTCCGCGGCCTCCAGCGGATGGTCGAGGAGGACAAGTACTGCATCGACATCCTCACCCAGGTGTCGGCCGCCACCAAGGCGCTGCAGTCGTTCTCGCTGGAGCTGCTGGAGGAGCACCTCGAGCACTGCGTGGTCGACGCCGCGCGCCGGGGCGGCCCCGAGGCCCAGGACAAGGTCCGCGAGGCCTCCGACGCGATCGCCCGGCTCGTCCGGTCCTGACCGGCACTGACCGGCCACCGCGAGACACCAGACCAAGGAGCACCCCATGAGCACCCAGAACTTCGACGTCGTCGGCCTCACCTGCGGTCACTGCGCGAGCGCCGTCACCGAGGAGCTCAGCGCCCTCGACGGCGTGTCCGGCGTGACGGTCGACCTCGTCGCGGGCGGCACCTCCGCCGTCACCGTCGAGACGTCCCGCGAGCTCACCCCTGCTGAGGTCGCCGAGGCCCTCGACGAGGCGGGCGACTACAGCCTGGCGCCGTGAACGCGGTCACCCGCGTCGCCGCGTTCGGCGCCGGGGTCGCCGTGGCGTTCGGGGCGGCCTTCGGCGTGGGTCGACTCGCGGACCTCGGTATGCCGGGTGCCGACCAGGCCGCCGCCGCCGCACCGCACGCCGACATGACGAGCGACGGCAACGGGCCCGACGGTCACGACCCCGACGGTCACGCCCCGGACGGTGACGTAACCCAGACCGAAGCATCCGTGCCGGCCGGGCTCAGCGCCACGGCCCAGGGCTACCAGCTCGTCCCGGGCACGACGACCATCGAGCCGTCGACCTCGGCGCGGGTGACCTTCCGGATCATGGGTCCGGACGGACGACCCGTCACCGCCTTCACCACGGCGCACGAGAAGAAGCTCCACCTCATCGTCGTGCGCCGCGACCTGTCCGGCTTCCAGCACGTGCACCCCGCGATGTCGCCCGACGGCACCTGGTCGGTCGACGTCGACCTGAGCCGGCCCGGGCAGTGGCGGATGTTCGCTGACTTCGACCCCGACGGCGAGACCGAGGGACTGGTCCTCGGCACCGACCTCGCCGTCCCCGGTGACTACTCCCCCGCCGCGCTCCCCGGTCCCGACCCGACCACCTCGGTGGATGGGTTCACCCTGCGGGTCGCGGGCGCCCTGTCCCCGGCGAAGGCCCAACCCGTGGCGTTCACGATCGGTCGTACCTCCGGCCGGGCGGTCGCCCTCGAGCCCTACCTCGGCGCCGGTGGCCACCTCGTGGTGCTGCGCGAAGGTGACCTCGCCTATGCCCACGCGCACCCCCTCACCGGAGTCAGCAGCCTGGCAGGCGGCGCGGCCGGTCTGGCCTTCCAGGTCGAGGCACCGGGGCCGGGGCGCTATCGCCTGTTCCTCGACTTCAAGGCCGATGGGGCGGTCCACACTGCCGCTTTCACGTCCGACGCCGGGAGGACGCCATGACCCACGCACCCCCGAACGGCACCACCACCGTCCCAGCGACCGGCGCGGTCGAGCTCGTCATCGGCGGCATGACCTGTGCCTCCTGCGCGACCCGGATCGAGAAGAAGCTCAACAAGATCGAGGGCGTCACGGCCACGGTCAACTACGCCACCGAGAAGGCCAAGGTCAGCTTCCCGGCCACGGTCTCGACGGACGACCTCCTCGAGACGGTCGAGCGCACCGGCTACACGGCGTCTCTCCCGGTCGTCGCTCGCGCCGACGGCGGCGCCGTCCCTGAGGCCGAGGCCGACCCCACCGCGCAGCTCCGTCACCGGCTGCTCGTCTCGGTGGCGCTGGCCGTGCCCGTCGTCGTGCTGGCGATGGTGCCGGCGTGGCAGTTCGACTACTGGCAGTGGGCTTCCCTCGTCCTGGCCGCCCCGGTCGTGGTGTGGGGCGGCTGGCCGTTCCACCGGGCCGCCTGGACCAACCTGCGTCACGGGCAGACGACGATGGACACCCTCGTGTCGGTGGGCACCCTGGCGGCGTTCGGCTGGTCGCTCTACGCCCTCTTCCTCGGCACGGCAGGTGTCCCGGGGATGACGCACCCCTTCCGGTTCACCCTCGAGCGCACCGACGGCGCCGGGAACATCTACCTCGAGGCAGCAGCCGGGGTGACCGCCTTCCTCCTGGCCGGGCGCTACGCCGAGGCCCGCGCCAAGCGGAGCTCCAGCGCCGCGTTGCGAGCCCTGCTCGAGCTCGGGGCCAAGGACGTGGCGGTGCTGCGTGGTGAGGGGGACGACGCCCGCGAGGAGCGGATCCCCGTCGAGCAGCTGGTCGTCGGCCTGCGTTTCGTGGTGCGACCGGGCGAGAAGATCGCCACCGACGGCACGGTCGAGCACGGCACGTCGGCCGTGGACGCGTCGATGGTGACAGGCGAGTCCGTGCCGGTCGAGGTCGGTCCCGGCGACGCGGTCGTCGGCGCCACCGTGAACGCCGGAGGCCGCCTGGTCGTCCGGGCCACGCGGGTCGGCGCCGACACCCAGCTCGCCCAGATGGCGACGCTGGTCGAGGACGCACAGAACGGCAAGGCGCAGGTGCAGCGGCTCGCCGACCGGGTCTCCGGCGTCTTCGTGCCCATGGTGATCCTGCTCGCGGCGGCCACCCTCGGCTTCTGGGTCGGCACCGGGGCCGGCTGGACGGCCGCCTTCACCGCGGCCGTCGCCGTGCTGATCATCGCCTGCCCGTGCGCGCTCGGGCTGGCCACGCCCACCGCCCTCATGGTCGGCACCGGCCGCGGCGCGCAGCTCGGCCTGCTCATCCGGGGGCCCGAGGTGCTGGAGTCCACCCGCCAGGTCGACACCGTGGTGCTCGACAAGACGGGCACCGTCACGACCGGTCGGATGGCGCTCGCCGACGTGGTGGCCACCGACGGCGAGGACCCGGCCGAGGTGCTTCGGCTGGCTGGTGCCCTCGAGGACGCCTCGGAGCACCCCGTCGCGCGCGCCGTCGCCGAGGCGGCCCGGGCTCGGACGACCGGTGCGCTGCTCGGAGTCGAAGGCTTCGCCAACAGCGAGGGGCTCGGTGTCAGCGGGACCATCGACGGCCACGCCGTCGTCGTGGGACGGCCACGGCTGCTCACCGACGCTGCGGTTTCCCTCCCCGACGACCTCAGGTATGCCGTGGAGTCGGCTCAGCAGCGCGGCGCCACTGCCGTCGTCGTCGCGTGGGACGGGGTGGCCCGTGGCGTGCTAGTCGTCTCGGACACGGTGAAGGAGAGCTCTGTCGCCGCAGTCGCCCAGCTGCGGGCGCTGGGTCTCCACCCGATCCTCCTCACCGGGGACAACGCGGCCGCCGCCGCCGCGGTCGCGGCGCAGGTCGGCATCGACGAGGTGGTCGCCGACGTGCTCCCACAGGAGAAGGTCGAGGTGGTGAAGCGACTGCAGGCAGAGGGGCGCACGGTCGCGATGGTCGGGGACGGGGTCAACGACGCGGCCGCGCTGGCGCAGGCCGACCTGGGGCTGGCGATGGGTACGGGGAGTGACGTGGCGATCCAGGCCAGCGACCTCACCCTGGTCCGGGGTGACCTGCGCTCGGCACCCGACGCGATCCGGCTGGCCCGCCGCACCCTCGGGATCATCCGCGGCAACCTCTTCTGGGCGTTCGCCTACAACGTCGCCGCGATCCCGCTGGCCGCGCTCGGCCTGCTCAGCCCGATGATCGCCGGGGCGGCCATGGCGCTGTCGTCGGTGTTCGTCGTCACGAACAGCCTCCGCCTGCGCGGGTTCCAGTCCACCGCCCCCTGAGACGCTGACCAGTGCGGCTGGCCGACGGTCGGTATCTCATGCAAAAGGCGAGTTAGCGCCGCGGCGGCCGTCGCTAACTCGCCTTTTGCATGAGCTAGCGCCGTGGCGCGGTCAGCCCCGGTGGCAGGATCGGGGGGTGAGCTCCGACCTGCGCGGCCTGCTGCAGTCCTCCCTCCTGCCCGCGATGCGCGCGCGCGATACCGACACGGTCGCCGTCGTGCGCTCGGCGCTGGCCGCCATCGCGAATGCCGAAGCCGTGCCCGTCGAGTCGACGACTCCCCTGGCTGAAGGTCCGATCGCTGGTGCTGCGGTGGGGCTGGGTGCCACGGAAGCCGCTCGGCGGGAGCTGAGCGAGGACGAGGTGCGCGAGGTCGTGGAGCGGGAGCGGCAGGACCGCGTGCGCGCGGCCGAGCAGTCGGAGGCTGGTGGCCTCGGGGAGTATGCCGCGCGGCTGCGCACCCAGGCCGCCGTCCTCGGGTTCCTCCTCGAGCGGACCGCCTGACGCCGTTGTTCGGAAGATCCGCCGTGCCTGGGCCCGGCGGATCTTCCGAACAACGGCAAGCGGGTCCGTCAGGCGGCGAGGGCCGCGCCGCGGCGGCGCAGCGACCAGGCGAGCATCGACAGCCCACCGACCGGGATCTCCATGCCGAAGATGAACGCGCGGTAGAGCAGGACGCCGGCGGCTGCGGTGGCCGGCTCGCCGTGGAACGCCACGAGCACCCCGGTCATCCCGAGCTCGACGATGCCAGTGGCCCCGGGCGTGATGGCCACCATGGTCAGGATCCGCTCGACCGCGAATGCCGCGCCGACGATGGCGGGGTGGACGTCGGCGCCGACCACGCGCAGGCAGGCCCAGAGGAGCACGGCCTGCAGCGCGGCATACGCGAGCTTGCCTCCGACCATCCGCCCCCAGCCCGCGGCGACGAGCCCGGCGCTCTCGCGGCGGAACGACGCGGCCCGCTCGGCATACCCCTCGTCGGCCGTGGGGAGGAAGTGGACGCGGGCCACGACGCGGTCGGCGACCCGACCGAGCCACCGCACCGCGCGGTCGTCACGGGCCACCAGCCAGACCGCGGCCATGCTGCCGGTGAGCAGCCCGAGTCCGACGTAGGCGGCGGTGCTGACACTGCTCGACACCTCGACGCCGGCGACGCCCAACCAGCAGAGGGCGAGCCCGGGCAGGACGAACTTGAGGAGGGTGTCGACGAGGTTGGTCAGGACGGCCCAGCGTGCGAAGGCCGGGGACTCGAAGCCCCACGAGCGGGCCATCCGCCAGTTGGCCACGGTGCCGGCGGCGCCGCCGAGGGGTAGCAGGTTGGAGACGAAGGAGCCGGTGAGGTTGAGCATCAGGGCCCGGCGGTGCGAGAGCCCCGGGAGCGCGGCGGTCAGCGCGGGGGTCTGCACCCAGAGCCCGGCCAGCCAGAGGACGGTCAGGATCGCGAGCTGGCCGACGGTCAGGCCCTTGAGCGCGGTCGCGATGTCAGCCCACTCGGCGCCGGCGACCTTCGGCAGCGCCAGCGCGACGATGCCGGTCGCGAGCGCCCCGGTCACGAGCAGCTTGGCGGCCCCCCGCCCGCCGCGTCCTCCCCCAGGAGCGCGGCGGGCGACCCGAGCCCGCGCGGTGACCGGCCGCACTGGTGCGGTCAGTGCCGTCGGCGGGATCAGCTCGGTGTGGAGGGCCATGAGTCAACCGTCCCGGTTCAGGGCACCGCCGTACATGGGGGCAGATACCCAGATCGACCCTCGGTGTGACTAGTCATTCTCAGGGTCAACCCTGAGGCGAACGGGTGCGGAGGCTGTACCTGCGGCTAGTTGAGGTGGCTCTGCCAGTCGGCGGGGACCTGTCCCGCCGGACCCGGCGTGGGCTGGTCCTCGGGGTGGCTCTGCGGGTCGGCCAGCCGCGGGCCGAGGAAGGCCCGCTGCGCGCTGAAGTCCCAGAACCAGTCCTCCCCCGGCTCGAAGCTCGCCATCACCGGATGGCCGGTCTCCTCGAAGTGGTGGCTGGCGTGCTGGCTCGGCGAGGAGTCGCAGCACCCGATGTGTCCGCACTGCGCGCACCGACGCAGGTGGACCCACCACCCTTGCACCGCAAGGCATTCCACGCATCCGGTCCCGCTCGGCTCGACCTCCGGGTCGATCCCCACCTGCTGCTGCGCCATGTGGCCACCTCCGTCCCGGCCAAGTTACCCGCGATCGCGAGGGGTCGCGTCCCGAGCGGATGTCCCGGCTCCCCGCTGTCGCGACGTAGCGTGGGGGCATGCCCCGACCCGCACCAGCTCCCACCTCCCCCGGCCAGGAGTCGGTCTGGGACTACCCCCGTCCACCACGGGTGGAGTCGAGCACCGAGACCCTGGAGGTCTGGCTCGGCGGTGCGCGGATCGCGCTCTCGACCACGTCGTGGAGGGTGCTGGAGACCAGCCACCCGCCGACCTACTACCTGTCGCGCGAGGCGTTCGTCGACGGGTCGCTGCGCCCTGCTGCCGGGTCCTCGTGGTGCGAGTGGAAGGGCGGGGCCTCCTACCTCGACCTGGTCGCGGGCGGCGTCGTGGCGCCACGCGCGGGGTGGTTCTACGCCGACCCGTCGTCCGGCTTCATCGTGATCAGGGATGCCGTGGCCGTGCTGCCCGGCCTGGTCGACCGCTGTGTCGTCGACGGCGAGGTCGTGCGCCCGCAGGAGGGCGGCTTCTACGGCGGCTGGATCACCGATCGCGTCGTGGGCCCGTTCAAGGGGGGGCCCGGCTCGCACGGCTGGTGAACCGGTCGGCTCGGGCGGTCAGTCGTCCGCCTGTGCGCGGTCGAGTGCCTCCCGCGCGGTATGCCGCGCGGCCTCGGCGGCCTTGCGCGCCCGGACCGCGTCGGTGACCGCCTCGAGGGCCAGCTCGTCGGCCTCGCGCGCCTTGGTCAGCTGGCGCTCGACGACCCCGAGCCGTTCGCGGGTCTCCTCCGCGCGCTCACGGGCGCGAGTCACCTCGGCCTCGGCCGCCGCCAGCTGCTTCTCGGCCGTCTCGAGCGCTGCCTCGAGCCGCTCCTCGTCCGGCTGGTCCGCGTCGGCCTCGTCGGCCCCGTCGTCGCGGTCGTGGTCGTGTCGGTCGCCACGCGCTGGCCTGCCGGAACCACCGCTTCCGTGCACCACGGAGAGGATCGCGCCCGACGTGGTGCGGACGACCGCCTCGGCGAGGTCCACCTCGCCGAAACCGCTGTAGGACAACGTCCTCGCGAGCTGGCCGGACGCCACGGCTGCCATCGCCTGCTCGTCGGCGAGGGCGGCGATCGCCGTCGCCCGGACCTCCTGCTGGGCCGCCGCGCTGCAGGTGCGTCCCGCGTCCTCGACGAGCTGCACCGTCATGCGCACCACCTCCTCGAGCAGCTGGTCGCGCTCCGGGCGCAACGACGTCAGGGTGCCGGTGTCGAGCCGACCCTGGGCAGCGCGCATCCGCCCGCCCAGGTCGGCGAGGCCGTCGACGAGGTCCGGCGCCTCGCGGGCCAGCAGGTTGACCGCCCAGGCAGCGATGCTCGGCTTGCGCAGGGTGCCGATCTCCTTGGCCACGGCAGGGTCGCCGTCCGCCTTCTCGGCGGCGACAAGGCGCTTGCGCTCGGCCATGAACTCCTCGGGCGGCACGGCATACAGGCTGCGCAGGGCTGCGGCGAGCGCCCCCGTCTCTTGGACGTCAGGCATCGTCGACCTCCAGCCCGAGGAGTCGGGCACCGTTGTGCCACAATACTTTTCGCATCCACTCGTCGCCGAGTCCCAGGCGGTGCAGCGCCTCGATCTGGTGGGCGTAGGGGTAGGGGATGTTGGGGAAGTCCGAACCGAGGACGACCCGGTCGCCGAGGGCGCCGAGCCGTTCGACGTAGGACGGCGACAGGGGGGCGAACCGGTTGCTGAAGTCGGTGCCGGCCATCGTCGTGTCGAGGTGCACCCGCGGGAAGGTCTCGACGAGGTCGGCGAACGCGTCGTACTCCCCCATGCCGAGGTGGGCCACCACCACCGTCAGCTGTGGGTGGCGCTCGAGGACCGCCGCGACGGCCTTGGGCCCGGTGTACGCGCCCTCCTTGGGAGCCGACCCCGCGTGCAGCACGACCGGCGCACCAGCTCGCTCCAAAGCGTCCCAGGCCGGGTCGAGCAGCGGGTCGTCCGGGCTGTAGCCGCCGACCTGGACGTGCATCTTGAACAGCCGTGCCCCCGACTCCAGTGAGCGCTCCACCTGCTCGCCGACACCGGGCTCGGGGAAGAGCGTGGCGCAGTGCACCGCGCCGTCGACGCGCGCCGCGAACTCGGCGCACCAGTCGTTGAGCCACTGAGCCATGCCGGCCTTGTGGGGGTAGGCCAGCGCGGGGATGGCGCGGACCCCCAGCGCGCGCAGCGTCGCGATGCGGGTCGCCTCGTCGTCGCGGTAGTGGATCGGCCAGGGCTGGCCGTAGTGCTCCTGCGCCTGGTCGAAGTAGGCCCACACCTTCGCGAGCATCGGCTCGGGCAGGAAGTGCACGTGGACGTCGGCCAGGCCGGGGAGCCCCAGGGCGCGCCAGTATGCCGGGAGGTCGGCGTCGGAGCGCGGCGCCGTGAGCAGCGACGAAGGTGACGGGGCCACGGTGGCGACGCTACGGCATACCCAGGCCAGGCTCCGATCTCTGTCCGTACGCGGACGGACCGCCGGGGGAGTGCAGCCCGGGGCCGTCACGTTCCGGCGCCTCATACGTCTCACTGCCGCGAGGATCCCGCATTTGCCGCCAAGCAAGGGGCGTTGACATGAGTGCACATCTGAGGCGAAGCCCGTCGCGGGCAGGCCACGTAGCAAGCACGGCCGGGCTGGCTGCCGCTGGCTTGCTGTCGGGGTGCTCCGGGTCGCTACCCGAGTGGCCCGACCGTGGACTACTCGTCAGCTCTCCCGTGTTCTCCAGCACCCGGTCGATGCTGGTCGAGTCCGATCTCGTCGTGGTGGGCACCGTCTCCGACGTGGCACCGGGCCGCGAGGTGGGTGACGGGCAGGAGAAGGTCAAGTATCGAGATGTCACCATCGCCGTGACGAAGATCCTCTTCTCACGGGGCGGGACGCCGACCACGGTCATTGTGCAGGAGACGGGATGGGTCAACGGCAAGTCCGCCCAGAACGTCGATCTCCCGTGGAGCAAGGTCGGGGACGAGGGGTACTTCTTCCTGCAGGCCGACGTTCCGGGAAAGTACGGATATCTAGGTCCCCAAGCACGCGTCCTCATCCAGGACTCGGAGTTGGTGCCCGGGGGCGATGAGGGCCTCAAGGCCGTGCAAGGGGTCAAGGCAAAGGGCATCGAGGAGTACGCCACGGAAATTGCCGAGACCGCACAGGCCGTCAATCTGGCGAAGATCCCCAACCCGCCTGGGCCAGCCAACGGCGACGGAGACGCCCAGTGAAGCGCCGCACCTTGCGACTGAGGTGGAGCGTTGTCCTGGCCGGCGCCTTCATCGTCGGACTCTCCGCGCCCGCACATGCATCCCACCAAGACCTTTTACCCGACCCCGACAACACAACACAGTGCGTCAAATCGCCGAGCATCGTTCCCAAGACCGTCATCGCCCGCAATCAAGGTTTCGCCCAGCTCGACCGCACCGACATAGACACTCAGTACTGCACCGGCGACGACATCTGGGTCCAGGACTACACCTACGGTGCAACCGGTTGGTACGCGCACGCCTTCTGCGACGACAAGACCCTCGCGGGGCGCTGCGACATCTACATCGTTCAGTTCAACGAAAGCACTTACGGCTCAGTCAAACTCGTGGCTGAGATCGCTGGGATGTCACGAGTTTGGACACACCGGCAGCATCGCTCACCGGGCCTACGCCAACGACACGGACAACAACTCCTGCATGCACAGCGGCATCTCACCTGAGTCGTACGACTCCCACGACATCGCCGCAATCAACGGCGGCGTGTAGATCTCGGAAACGGTAACGACGCTACGGCATCGCTCGCGGTCGCCCGCGCGATGAGTTCCGGCTCCAGCGGCGGTCTATCCCACACCAGCCATCCCCGACCGTGAGGAGCACGCCATGCCACGCCAGTACGTCTGTCTCTGGTTCGACCGCCAGGCGGAGGACGCCGCGAACTTCTACACCTCGGTGTTCCCGAACTCGAGCATCGGGACCGTCTCCCGCTACCCCGACGACAGCGGTGAGCGCGCTGGGGAGGTGCTGACCGTCGCGTTCGAGCTCGACGGGGTGCCGTACGTCGGGCTCAACGGCGGACCACAGTTCACCTTCGACGAGGCCATCTCGATCACCGTCGACTGCCAGGACCAGGCGGAGATCGACCACTACTGGGACACTCTGACGGCGGACGGCGGCGAGGAAGGGCCGTGCGGCTGGCTCAAGGACAAGTTCGGGTTGTCGTGGCAGATCGTGCCCCAGGACTGGGACGCGATCTTCTCCACCGATCCCGACCGGGCCGCTCGCGTGTTCGCCGCGATGATGGCGATGAAGAAGCTCGACATCGCCGCGCTCGAGGCCGCCGGCGACGCCTGACCGGCTCCCACCTGCGGCGATACCCAGCCACCGCTCACCCGGTCACCAGGCGAGGAAATGCACGTGTCGACTGTCGGTCGGCGGGGCTAGGCTTTTCCGTGCGTCACGCAACGGAGCGGGGGGCGCGACCACACGCTTGTGACAACACGCCTGAGTGCGCTCAGGCCCAGTTCCGAGAGGACTCCCAGTGTCAGCACCTGCCACGACACCCGTGGAATACCCCGAGAAGATCGACGCTGCCGTCCTCAAGGTGGCCGGCGTCGTGGTCCTCGGGGCGATCATGTCGATCCTCGACATCACCGTCGTCAACGTCGCGCTGCGCACGTTCCAGACGGCCTTCGGCGGCGAGCCGCTCGCCTACTCCAGCGTCGCGTGGACGGTGACCGGCTACACGCTCGCGCTCGCCACGGTGATCCCGCTGTCCGGCTGGGCGGCCGACCGGTTCGGCACCAAGCGCCTCTACATGCTGGCGATCCTGCTGTTCACCCTCGGCTCGGTGCTGTGCGCCGCGGCCACGTCGATCGGCATGCTGATCGGGTTCCGCGTCCTGCAGGGCCTCGGCGGCGGCATGCTCATGCCGCTCGGCATGACGATCATGACCCGCGCCGCCGGACCCGCCCGGATGGGCCGGCTGATGGCCATCCTCGGGGTGCCGATGCTGCTCGGCCCGATCTTCGGACCCATCCTCGGTGGCTGGCTGATCGACCACTTCAGCTGGCACTACATCTTCCTGATCAACGCGCCGATCGGTCTCATCGCGTTGGTCTACGCCCAGTTCGCGCTGGCCAAGGACAACCCGCAGCCGTCCGAGTCGTTCGACTTCGTGGGCATGCTCATGATGAGCCCGGGCCTGGCGTTGTTCCTCTACGGCGTCTCGTCGATCCCCGGCGAGGGCGGCATCGGCCACGCCAAGGTGCTCGTGCCGGGCTTCGTCGGCCTGGCGCTGATGGTGACGTTCGTGCTCTACAGCTTCCGGCCCAAGCACCCGCTGCTCGACCTGCGACTGTTCAAGAACCGCAACCTCACCGTCTCGACGATCACGATGTTCATCTTCGCGGCGTCGTTCTTCGGTGGGCTGCTGCTCGTGCCGCAGTTCCTCCAGCAGGTGCAGGGCGAGTCGCCGCTCAACGCGGGCTGGCTGGTCGCTCCTCAGGGTGTCGGCGCGATGATCACCATGCCGATCGCCGGCACCTTGGTCGACAAGTTCCCGGTCGGGCGGATCGTGCCGTTCGGACTGGTGCTCATCATCGGCGGCATGTTCGCCCTGACCCAGATCGAGGCGGACTCCTCGCACTGGGGCTTCCTCATCCCGGTGCTGTTCGTGATGGGGCTGGGCATGGGCGGCACGATGATGCCGATCTTCACCACTGCCCTGAAGACGCTGACCCACCACGAAGTCGCCCGAGGGTCGACGCTGCTCAACATCACCCAGCAGATCGCCAGCTCGGTGGGCGTGGCGCTCTTCTCGGTCGTCCTCACGAACGCCCTCAAGGACAACCCGCCGACCAGCCCCGCGCAGGCGCCGGTCGCGGCCGCGGCGGCGTTCGCGCACACCTACTGGTGGGCGGCGATCCTGGTGACCCTGACCCTGATCCCGGCCTACTTCCTGCCCCGCAAGCGCGAGGTGTCGCACCTGCTCGACGAGCAGGGAGTGCCTCCGGTGGTGGTCCACTAACCGTGGATCTCCTGCGCCGGGTCCGCGAGGACTTCGGCATCCCGCCCATCGGCGTCCGGCCCACCGGGTTGGGCGCCGATGCGCGTGCCCGGTGACGATCACCCTGTCGGAAGTCGCTGCAGGGCACTAGGTTCGGCCTGTGGCACTCGACCAGCAGCCGAGCCCGCCGGAAGCATGGTGGCGCTCCGCAGTGATGTACCAGGTGTACCCGCGCAGCTTCGCCGACGGGAACGGTGACGGCGAGGGCGACCTGCCCGGCCTCCGGGCCAAGCTCCCCTACCTCGCCGACCTCGGCGTCGACGGTCTGTGGATCTCGCCGTGGTTCCCCTCGCCGATGGCGGACGGGGGATACGACGTGAGCGACTTCCGCGGCATACACCCGATGTTCGGCACCCTCGAGGATGCCGACGCGCTCCTGCGCGAGGCTCGCGAGCTGGGCCTGCGGGTCATCATCGACCTGGTCCCCAACCACACGTCCGACCAGCACCCGTGGTTCCTCGACGCGCTGGCCGCCGCTCCGGGATCGGCCGAGCGGGCCCGCTACTTCTTCCGCGACGGGCGGGGCGAGTCCGGCGAGGAGCCGCCCAACAACTGGATCAGCGCGTTCGGGGGGCCTGCCTGGTCGCGGATCACCGAGCCGGATGGCACACCGGGTCAGTGGTACCTGCACCTCTTCGCGCCCGAGCAGCCCGACCTCGACTGGAGCAACGAGGCGGTGCTGGACGACTTCGACGACGTGTTGCGGTTCTGGTTCGACCGTGGCGTCGACGGGCTGCGGATCGACGCGGCGCCCGCGATGTCGAAGAAGGCGGGACTGCCCGATGCGGACTACGGCGGGGTGCTGCAGTTCCGCACCGTCGACTGGGACGACAACCCGCACTGGGACGTCGACACCGTGCACGGCATCTTCCGCCGCTGGCGCGCGATCGCCGACACCTACGACGGCGACCGCGCCTTCGTCGCCGAGGCCGTCGTCAGCACGCCGGAACGGCTGGCCGCCTACCTGCGCCCCGACGAGATGCACACCGCCTTCAACTTCCCCTACCTCAAGGGACCCTGGGAGGCCGGGCCGCTGCGGGACGTCATCGACGCGACGCTGTCGTCGTTCGCGCCGATCGGGGTGCCGTCGACGTGGGTGCTGACCAGCCACGACGAGACCCGTCCGGTCACGCGCTACGGCCGCACGACGACGAGCTCGTACTTCATCTCCGACGGCGCGGGCGAGGTCTCCGACCTGGCCCTCGGCACCCGTCGGGCTCGGGCCGCGGCGATGCTCATGCTCGCGCTGCCCGGCGGCGCGTACGTCTACCAGGGCGAGGAGCTGGGGCTCCCCAACGTCGACGACCTGCCCGACGAGGTGCTCCAGGACCCGATGTTCCTGCGCAGCGGCGGCGAGATGCGCGGCCGGGACGGTTGCCGGGTGCCGCTGCCCTGGAGTGGGCAGGAGCCGCCGTTCGGCTTCTCCCCCGACGGCGTGACGCCGTGGCTGCCGCAGCCCGAGTCGTGGCGCGACCTCACGGTCGAGGCGCAGGACGGCGACCCCGCGTCGATGCTGACCCTCTACCGCGACGTGCTGCGACTGCGCCGCGAGACCCCCGGCCTGTATGCCGCCGGGCTGGCGTGGCGCGAGTCGGCGCCGAACGTCCTCGACTTCGACCGCGACGACGCCCTGCGCTGTGTCGTCAACCTCTCCTCGGAAGGTGTCGACGTGCCGGCCGACCGCGTGCTGCGGTCGAGCAGCCCGCTCGAGGACGGCCAGCTGCCGCCCGACGCGACGGCCTGGCTCCGGCCCTGACGCGGGCCGGTCGCCAGCAGTCTGGAGTGGATCAGCCGTCTGAGTCGGGGCGGGCGCCGGCGATGTTGACCATCCAGCCGATCCCGAACTGGTCGGCGCACATCCCGAACTCGTCGCCCCACATCTGCTGCTCGAGCGGTACCTGGACCTGGCCGCCGTTGGAGAGCTTGTCCCAGTAGCCGTGCAGCTCGTCGGGGTCGTCACCGGAGAGGCTGACGGCGATGGTGCTGCCGGGGTTGTAGTCCATCCCCGGCGGGGTGTCGGCGGCCATGATCGTGTAGCCGCTCGGGGTCTCGAGCTGGCCGTGCATGATGCCGTCGGCGCCGGGCTGGCTGGGGTCGCCGTACTCACCGAAGGTGCTCACGGTGAGGTCGCCGCCGAAGACTCCCTGGTAGAAGTCGAGCGCTTCACGAGCGTTGTCCTTGAACTGGATGTAGGGGTTGAGGCGAGAGGCCATCGCGTGCTCCTGGGTCGTCGTCGAGTGGATGACTCGCACGATAGACCCGGCCGGTGACGGCGTCAGGTGCTCGGAGCTGGCGGCCGGCGCTCCTCACCCCAATGAGCGAGGACAGGCTCGAGCGCGGGTGGACAATGAGAAACATGGCTATGGGGAGCCCGACACCCGCCAGCGCGCCCACCGGGGGGCAACCACAGGCACTCGCACCGGTGGCGGTCCGCGACGCGGTGGTGGTGCAGACCAGCTTCCTCGCGCTGCGCCGCACGGTGGCGGCGGTGCAGGCCGACTGCGCGGAGGTCGCCGAGACCCTGGAGGCGCTCGAGGACGCCCTGGCCATGGTGACCCAGGGCGGCAGCGGCGGCGGGGCCCAGGCGATGAGCGGTTTCGGGCTGGTGGGGCTGCCGATCGTGGGTGCCATGCGCGCGGTGAAAGGGCTGGCCAGCCAGTACGTCAAGCAGCAGACCGGGGTGCCGCTGAGCACCTGGGCCGCGTTCGTGACCTCGGCCTCGGGTGAGTTCCAGGCCTACCTGGCCGAGCTGGAGCGGATCAGCGACCTCGCGGAGAAGCAGCGACAGTCCCCCGACGGGGCGATCGATGCGACCCGGATCCGCAAGGACCTCAAGGTCCTGGCCGACGTGCGCTGGCGAACGGCAGCGTGGAAGACGGTGCTCGGTCGGGTGGCCCAGCTCGGGCAGGTCGTCGACGCGATCCTGCAGGTCGACGTCCACGCGGTCGAGGTCGAGGCGGGGACCGCCACCGGCGAGGCAGCGCCGCCCGAGGCACCTGCCGGGCTGACCGGGCTGACCGGGCTGACCGGGCTGGGTGGGCTGGGTGGCACCCTGCAGCGACGGATCAAGGACGTGCAGCACCGCACCACCGACCGGTCCTCCGACCTGCGCGAGTGGGTCATGCGCCCGTTCCTCGACGTCCGCGACCGGGTGCGACAGCTGCCGGCACAGGTGGCGCGACTCGCGCAGGAGGTGGGTCTGCTGGAGCTGTTCCTCGAGCTGGAGACGGCCGAGCTGAGTGGCCTGGCCGGGCACCTCGCCGCGGACGAGACGCGGATCGTGCGCCTCCGGGTGGCCGCCTCGGTGCTGCTCCCCGAGCTGGTCCACGACCTGGCCCGGGCCCGCTCGGCGGTGGCCGACCTCGAGGCCTACCAGCGCCGGCTCGACGTCGGGCGCGAACAGGGCACCGTGGGGACCGTGGCCCACGAACGGCTCTCGACCGAGTACGGCAGGGACCTCGAGGCCGCGCGTCTGCTGCTGACCGACCTCGAGACCCAGAAGGAGGTGTGGCGGCGCGACGGGCCGCAGATCCTCCGGGCGTGCGAGGAGTGGACCACCGTCGAGCTCGACGTGCTCGCCGCCCGCCGGGTCGCCGAGCAGGCCGACAAGGCAGCCGACCGTCGCGCGTTGCTGGAGCGCGAGCGCAGCCGCCTGGAGGAGGCGCGCGCCCTGCTCGCGAGCCTGTAGTGGGCTACCGGCTGGTCGGCCGCGCTCAGACCGCGCGGAGCTTGTCGAGCCTGGCTCGCAGGGCGGCCTCGCGGTGCGCGTTGCCGTGCAGGGCGAGGTAGCGCGATCCGTAGACCGCGAGCAGCGCGTCGTCGAGACGACGCACCGCGCCGGCCGGGTAGCGGTAGCCCATCCGCGCGTTGATGCCCTCGAGGTCGATCGACGAGAGCAACCCGCCCAGCTCGTCGAGCGAGGTGATGCCGAGCTCGAGCAGCAGTCCGGAGATCCACGCGTAGTGGTCGGTGCGCGACCAGCCCGCGTCCTGGAACTGCCCCGCGAGGAACGTCGCGAGGTCGGAGGCGCTGATGCGGGGGTCGTCCTCGTCGATCGTGAGCCGCTGGCCACGCATCGTCGCCTGGAGGGTGTCGCGGATCTCGGAGAACTCACGGTCGGCCAGCTCGAGCAACCCCGCCGCCAGGGTGAACCGCCGGTCGAGGTCGGGCACGTGCTCCTCGGGGATGGTCCCCTTGTAGCGCACGTCGTGCTCGAACTCGGCCCACGCGTGCTGGAGGATCGTGCGCACCTGCACCGAGGCGCTGCGGCCCTTCAACGTCTCGTATGCCGCGGGCACGCCCTTCACGGGGTCGACCGCCACGAGCAGGTGGCGGCTGGAGTAGCCGAACCGGCCCTGCCGGGCCGTCTCGCGACCCATGTCACGGTCGTCGAGGACGCTGAACTGGTCGGAGAGCAGGCCGGCCACCGCGTCGACGTCGCCGTGCAGGTAGGTCACCACGCGCACGCCGAGCTGGTCGGTGATCTCGGTCAGTGGGTCGGAGTAGACCGGCTCGCCGTCGAGGGTCCGGGACGCCTTGGCGGCGAACGAGGCCACCGACTTGGTGCGGCCGGTGACGCTGACGTAGTTGATGCCCGCGTCGTCGAGCAGCGAGGTGACGAGCGAGACGAACTGTTCGGTGGGCACGCGCAGGTCCGGCTGCATCGCGGCATACCGCTGCACCGCGTCGTGCACGGTGGTCGGTTCGGGTGCTGCGGCCTCGTTGCTCACGCTGCACAGGCTATGGCTTCCGGGAGTACGTTCCGCCATGCAGGCAGCGGCGCGCCTCGCCAGAGGCGGAGAGGCGCTGCGCGGACGCTATGCCGTGCCCCTCAGGGTGGGCCGCCCTTGCCCCGCCCTGAGGGGCACGGCATAGCGTCGAGAACCACCACCGCGACGGTCGCGGCGGACCTACTGTCCCGTGCGCCCGTCGATGCGCTCGCGGATGAGGTCGGCGTGACCGCAGTGCCGGGCGTACTCCTCGATCAGGTGGACCAGCAGCTCCCGCAACGTGATCGGCCCACGCGTCGCGTGGGTGCTGAGCAGCTCGAGGGACCCCGCGCGCTCGACGAACTCCACGGCATACGCCACCTCGCGGCGCCACGCCTCCCACGCCTCGGCGACGACGGCGTCGTCAGCCACGGCCTGGTCGAAGTCGGCGTCGCGGTCCTCGTCCTTGCCCCAGAGCCGGGGCACGTCCTCGTTCGCCATGGTGATCCGGAACCAGGTCTGCTCGACCGCGGCGAGGTGGCGCAGGAGCCCCAGCAGCGACATGGTCGACGGCTCGACCGACCGGCGCGCCATCTGCTCGGCGTCCAGCCCGTCGCACTTCATCTCGAAGGTGAGGCGGAAGTGCTGGAGGTACTCCAGGAGCACGCTGCGCTCGTCGGTCGCCCTGGAGGCCGCCGACTCACGAGGGTCGTTCGCGGGGTCGACCCACATGTCCGGGTACTGCTGCGCCTTGGAAGCCATGGGTCGATCTTGTCAGGCTCGTGCCGCTGACCTCGCCCGGTCGAACCCTCGCCGCAGCTCCCGACGCAGGTCCCACAGGTAGTGGTCGAAGTCGACCTCCATGGTGTGCCGCACCGAGGAGTAGAACTGCCGCTTGTTGCGCTCGTGGTCGGCGCGCATCTGACGCCGGACCTCGGAGTCCGGCGGTGGCGCGTAGCGACCGGTGAGGAGCTGGGCGACCCACTCCCCCTGCGCCTGGGCCAGCGGCATGACGGCGCCGACGGGTTGCACCAGCCCGATGAAGAAGAGCCCGGGCAGGTCAGGGTGGATGGTGCGCTTCCACAGCGGCAGGTCGTTGTCCTTGGCCGACACCAGCGCGGGGTCGAGGAACGGGAAGCTCACCTGGTAGCCGGTCGCCCAGACGATCAGGTCGGCCGGCACCCGGCTGCCGTCGGCGAAGACGATGTGGTCGCCGTCGAGCCGCTCGATCGCCGGGCGCGGAGTGACCCGGCCGGTGCGGAGGGCGTCACGGATCCCCTCGGACTGCACGGGATGGGACTGACCGGGCTTGTGGTGGGGCTGCGGCAGGCCGAGCTTCGCGACGTTGCCGGACAGCAGCGCCCCGATCCGCAGCCGCAGCGCTGTGGCCCACCAGGGAAGCCAGCCGGGCAGCGCGACCTGGTCGCTCGGACGACCCAGCGCGAACTTGCGCAGCACCCACTGTCCCCGGCGCTGCGACAGGTTGGCCGACCGGGCCACCTTGCCGGCCTCGACGGAGATGTCGAGCGCCGAGTTGCCCGACCCCACGACGACGACGTCCCGACCGGCCAGCTGTGCCCCCGAGCGGTAGTCGTGCGCGTGGATCTGCTCGCCGTCGAACACCCCGGGGTAGGGCGGGTGGGGCCAGCGCGGGTCCCAGTGGTGGCCGTTCGCGACCAGGACGGCGTCGTACTCCCGCACGTGGTCTCCGTCGGGTCCGCTGGTGGTGACCAGCCAGGTGGCGCCGGGTCCGCGCGCGACGTCGGTCACCGTGGTGTGGAAGGTGATCCGGTCGCGGAAGCCGAAGTGGTCGACATAGGCGTTGAAGTAGGCGGCGACCTGGTCGTGACGCGCGTAGGGCGGGTAGTCGTCCGGCATGGGGAAGTCGGAGAAGGCCATCCGCGGGCCGGAGGTGTTGATCTCCAACGTCTCGTAGCAGGCCGACAGTCCGTTCGGGTTGTCGTAGACCCAGTTGCCGCCGATCACGCTGCCACGTTCGAAGCAGTCGAAGGGGATTCGTGCGGTGTAGAGCGCCTTCGCCGCGGCCAGACCGGAGGATCCGGCACCGATCACGCACGCGCGGGGCAGTCTCGGGTCCGGCGGGATCGGCCTTCGCACGGGTCGAGCCCGATGGCTCTGCTTCACGAGGTAGGGCACCGCGCGATTATCTCCGGAAAGCGGGAGGACGCGAGCGCGGGTTACCCTCGGTGACCATGCGGCATACCGTCTGGTTGGCCACAGCCTGTCTCGCGCTAAGCGCTTGCGCAGGCGCGGCGCAGACCCCTCGGGCCGCCAGCCCGACGTCCGCGACCACGGCGGCGACCAGCAGCACGGCGGCGTCGACCACGACCACCACCACGACGACGCCGCGTTCACCAACGCTGCGCCCATCAACTGCGTCGAAGCCGGTGAAGCCCGTGCCCGAGCCCACCCCGAAGCCGTCTGCCGCCAAGCCGCGCACCAGCCTCGAGGGCGACACCAACGACGCCTTCGCCTTCGCCCCGCTGAGCAACCCGGGCAACGTCACGGTCGAGGGCTCGGTGTCGAGCTACAAGGCCTGGTCGACGTCCAAGGTGCTCGTCGTCGCCGCGTTCCTCGACACCGCGTGTGACGGAGACCCGGCCAACGCCAGCGCCCAGCAGAAGCGATGGGTCACGGCCGCCCTCACCGCCTCCGACATGAACGCTGTCATCGCCCTGCGCGACGACATCCCCGGCAGCCCGGGGGCCGCCATCACCGCGGTCCTGCGGTCCATCGGCGACACCCGCACCGTCGCCCCTGACGCCTCCCAGGGCGGGATGCAGTGGACCATCCGCGAGCAGGTGCGGTTCATGGCTGCGCTCAGCTCGGGACGGGTGGTGTCGAAGGCCGCCAGCGCCTACATCCTCTCGTCGATGCGGCCGATCGCGGCGCACCGGTGGGGTCTGGGCACGATCGGCGCCGGGCCGTTCAAGGGTGGTTGGCTGCGCGCCGACACGGTGACGCGGCAGATGGGCATCGTCGACGGGTATGCCGTGGCGATCATCACCGACGCCGTCGGCCCCGCGGTGCGCCAGACCGACGGCGACTCGGCCCACGTGGAGCAGATGAACTACCTCGCGAAGGTCCTCGACCGGCGGCTGGCCATCGAGTCCGGCCGCGGCTGACGGTTCACCTGTGGGCGAGCTCCGGTTGTCGCGTGCCGACGCGCGACGAATCGCGGTCCGCGCCCAGCTCCTCGACGAGCCGCGACCGACCGACGTGCTCGACGTGGTGCGGCGCCTGGGCGCTGTGCAGGTCGACCTCACGGCGGCGGTCGCGCCCAGCGCCGACCTCGTCTGCTGGAGCCGGCTGGGTCGCGACTACGAGCTCGGTGACCTCGACGACCTGTTCCAGCAACGCGTCGTCGTGGAGCTGAGGGGCTTCCTGCGGCCGGCGGAGGACATCGCGCTGTACCGCGCAGAGATGCAGGCGTGGCCGGGAGCGGAACCGCTGCGCGACTGGCAGATGGACCTCGCCGAGTGGGTGTCGGCGAACGACGAGTGCCGCCTCGACATCCTCGACCAGCTCGAGTCGGAGGCACCCCTGTCCGCGCGACGGCTGCCGGACTCGTGCGTCGTCCCATGGCGGTCGACGGGCTGGACCAACAACAAGAACACCCAGCGGATGCTCGACTTCATGGAGGCGCGCGGCGAGGTCGCCGTCGCCAGCCGCGAGGGACGCGAGCGGCAGTGGGACCTGGCTGCGAGGGTCTACCCCGACGGCGACGCGGTGCCGGCGGTCCCGCTCGACGAAGCCCTGACCGAACGGGCCCGTCGTCGGCTGGCCGCGCTCGGGGTGGCCAGGGCCAAGGCAGTCGAGAGCTACGGCGAACCCCACGACGTCGGACCGGTGGGAGAGGTCGCCGTCGTCGAGGGCCTGCAGGGCGAGTGGCGGGTCGACCCCACCCAGCTCGACCGCCTCGGTGAGCCGTTCCGCGGTCGCACCGTGCTGTTGTCACCCCTCGACCGGCTGGTCTTCGACCGCAAGCGGATGACCGAGCTCTTCGACTACGACTACCAGCTGGAGATGTACAAGCCGGTCGCCAAGCGGCGATGGGGCTACTGGGCCATGCCGATCCTGCACGGCGACCGGTTGGTCGGGAAGCTCGACGCCACCGCCGACCTCGCGGCTGGGGTGCTGCGGGTGACCGCGGTGCACGAGGACGAACCGTGGTCCACGGCCCAACGCAGGGCCGTCGACCACGAGGTCGCCGACCTCGCCGACTGGCTCGGTCTCAGCCTCGCCCACTGACCCGGAGCGGGGCCCCGACGGCGTGGAGATGACGCAACACGTCGGCATACGAGGAGCGTGCTGACGCCTCGACGTAGGGGACCGCGTGGAGCTCACACACGGCACGCACGATGCGCTGGGCGCTCGGGAGGTTCGCCCGCGGCATGCTGGGGAAGAGGTGGTGCTCGATCTGGTAGTTGAGTCCGCCCAGCGCCCAGTCGACGACGGGACCGCCCCGGATGTTGCGCGAGGTCAGCACCTGGCGCAGGAACGGATCCGCCTCGTCGGCCCTCGACAGCACCGGCATCCCCTTGTGGTTGGGCGCGAACGAGACCCCGAGGTAGATCCCCCGCACGCCCTGGTGGATCGCGACGAAGACCAGTCCCTGCGCCCAGGTCATCGTGGTGACCATGAGCGAGAGGTATGCCGCGGTGTGGACGCCGATGAGCGCCACCTCGGCCCAGCGGTGCTGGAGACCTGGCCGGGCCAGCGACCGCAGGCCGGCGAGATAGAGGTTCACCGCCTCGAACGTCAGCAGCGGGAAGAACAGCCAGGCCTGGTGGCGCGTGACCATGGCGCCCAGTCCGCGTCGCTCGCGTGCCTGGCTGACGTCGAAGATCAGCACTCCCGCGCGGACGTCGGGGTCGGTCTCGAGGTCGTTGGGGTGCGCGTGGTGGGCGTTGTGCTTGTCGACCCACCAGCCGTAGCTGAGCCCACTCAACAGGTTCGCGTGGAGCAGGCCGAGGAGGGCGGCCGTCCTCGCCCGGCGGGAGACCTGCCGGTGGGCGATGTCATGCCCGAGGAAGCCGATCTGCACCGACACCACCGCCAGCACCACGGCCCACGGCATGAGCCACCACGAGTCGTGCCACACCACCAGCGCGGCCAGCACGACCAGCAGACCGAGGGTGTTGACGGCGAAGTGGACCAGGTACGGGCCGAGCCGTCGGTCCAGGAGGCCGGCGGCACGCACCGCCCCCACGACTTCGGGGTAGAGCGGCCGCGGGACGAGCGAGGCAGGACCGACGGGAGTGGGAAGGGTGCTCATGCCGGACTCCTGGAATGGTGGTGCGCCACCGGGTCCAGGGCAGCCTTCTGGTTCGACTCTACTCGCGATCGCGACTGGCAGCGGGGCCAGCGAGAGCCCGATCCGGACCGGCCGGTCTGGTCCGGCCAGCCTGCCCAAGTCGTGGGCGGGTTCACCACCTCACAGGGTGTGGTCAACCCTTCGAAGAGTCCGCAGGCGTGGTGACACGTCGATGCCGCTGGGCGATACTGGTCGCGGCAGCAGGCAGGGCGAAGGGAAGCCCATGCCCGATCCGCCAGTCCACTCCGGAGACGATGCCACCCCCACCGTCGCTGTCGCGCAGCTGCTGGACGAGGCTCGCGCCGGCGACCCGGCGGCGTTCGCGGCGCTGTATGTCGGCCACGTGCTTTCGGTGCGGCGCTACGCGCGTCGCCTGGCCGGTCGCGAGCACCAGGCCGAGGACCTGGTCGCCGAGGCGTTCGCCCGCACGTGGGCGCAGCTGGCTATGGGGCGCGGGCCCCGGGAGGCGTTCGCCGCGTACCTGCGCGCCGTGGTGTTGAACCTGCACCTGAGTGCGTTGAAGAGGGACCGAGCCCTGCGCTGGGTGTCAGACATCGAGCACGCGGCGCTCGCCAACCCGGATCTGGCGGCCCGGATCGCGGAGCGCGACCCCGGCCCCGAGGAGGCCACTCTCGAGCGCCTGTTCAACACCCGCCTGAACGAGGCGTTGTCCACCCTCCCGGACCGGTGACAGGTCGTGCTGCGCAAGATCTACGTCGAGAACGAGCCCTACCCCTCGGTGGCCGCCCACCTCGGCGTCAGCGTCAACGCGACCCGCCAAGTCGCCCGCCGCGCCCGACAAGGCATGCGCAAAGCGCTCGACGACCTGTCCGAAGCCGACACGCTCCACTGACTTCGGTCCCGGACGCGCTGCGGTCTCGTCCGGGTCACCGCAGGCGTTCGGGCTGACCGCCGCGTCACCGATCGCCGCCTCCCGACTCTAGATCCATGTCGGAAGGCCTGAAGCACGTGGTCAGGACCCTCCGACGTTCTGTTGGGGCCACCGATCACCACGGTCGATGGCCACCGGTCACCACGAGCCAGGGGAAGCACTGCATGCGAATTGGAACGTTCAAGCAACAAGTACGCGTCGGCGCCGTGGGCGCTGCGATGGCTGCCGTGGCGCTGGGAGTCGCCGTCAGCGCACCGGCCCAGGCCGTCGAGGTGCCCACGGCTGCGGCGGTGGTCAGTGGCGGAACCGGCACGCTCACCATGCCCGGTTCCGGGCTGACCGCGAGCGTGACCAGCACCGGTCTCACGCAGGTGACCAACGACGTCACCCTGGGTAGTCGCGGCTACGTGGCCGGCGACTACACGCCAGGGCTCACGTCGACCACCCCGAGCGTGGAGGTGCTCACGGATGCCGTGAACAGCTGCCCGGCTGTGGGCACCTGCTCGGGTCTGGGCACGATCACCATCACCTTCAGCCAGCCGGTCCTGAACCCGATCCTGAACGTGGCAGGTATCGGCGGCGATGTCTGGTTCGCCGACAGCGCGAACACGGTGGTGAAACAGTCGCAGCTCCATGACGTGTTGACCCTGACGACACCTGGCGTCACGATGACGGACCTCTCGGGCGGCAACCTCGCGGTGTCCGGCAACAGCATCACGGCCGACAACCACAGCACGAGTTACCGGTGCAACACCACCGCCCAGGTCACCGGCGCCGTCGACGACTACGACGCGCAGGACACCGCGGCGTGTGGTTCGGTCCAGCTCAACGGTGTCGTGACGTCGGTGACGTTCACGGTGAGCGCCGTGTTCACGCAGACGACCAGCGCGGTCCCGGCGTACACGAACAACGACATCAACGACCCGGTGCACAACTCTGACGCGTTCGTGATGACCTTCACGGTCCCTGAGGACTTCGGCGACGCTCCGTCGTCCTACGACCAGGGCAACGCCGCACGGGCGGTGCTGTCCGACCTCAAGCTCGGCTCGAGCGTCACCCAGGACAACACCACCGTCGCGAACGGCACGGTCTCGCCGAACGCCAGCGCGTCCGCCAACGGTGACCAGGCCGACGACGGCGTGGTGCTGGGCCCCCTGACGGTGGGCAACACGGCGTACTCGACCACGGTCGCCCTCAGCGGGGCCAGCAAGCCGGGCACCGTCTGCGGGTGGATCGACTTCAACCACAACGGGACGTTCGACAACCCGGCCGAGCGGGCCTGTGCTGCTTTCGCTGCCGGCGCCACGTCTGCGAACCTGACGTGGTCGGGAATCACCGGCCTGGAGGCCGGCAACACCTACGCGCGGTTCAGGGTCGGGTACGACGCCGCAGCGACGCAGTCACCGATCGGGGCGTCGGATGCCGGCGAGGTCGAGGACTACCTGTTCGAGGTCCTCCCTTCGCAGCCGATCCCGGTGGCTGACCCGCGGGTCCTCCTCGCGATGGTTCCGCTCGGGGCCCTGGGGGTCGTGGCGCTGCGCCGGTCCCGGCGGCAGCACGGCGCCGCTGCCTGATGACCGGGTTGGCGCCGCGCAGCGTCGCGGTCGTGCTGGGCACGCGGCCCGAGATCATCAAGCTCGCCCCGGTGATCCGCCAGCTGCGCGACGCCGCCCTGGTCGTGCACACGGGGCAGCACTATGACGAGTCGATGTCCGGGGTGTTCCTCGCCGAGCACGGGCTGGACAGTCCGGACGTCCACCTCGACGCAGGGGGCCTTGGCCGGGCCGAGCAGCTGTCAGTCATGCTGCTCGGCCTGGACCGCGCCCTCTCGGGGCGCGAGCTGTCGGCTGTGGTCGTGCAGGGCGACACCAACTCGACCCTCGCCGGGGCCCTGACGGCCAACGCGTTGTCCGTGCCTCTGGTGCATGTCGAGGCGGGATTGCGCAGCTACGACCGGGCGATGCCCGAGGAGCACAACCGGGTGATGGTGGACCACCTCGCGGACGCGTTGTGTGCTGCGACCACCGACAACGTGGCCAACCTGCGCCGCGAGGGGATCCCGGACCATCGCATCCACCTGACGGGCAACACGGTGGTCGAGGCGGTGATCGACCAGCTGGGCGAACCCCGGGAGACCTTGGCGACCGTCGAAACCCTTGGACTGCAACCGAATTCGTACGTGCTGGCCACCATCCACCGACCTGAGAACACGGACGACCCCGCAGTGCTGCGCACCATCCTCACGGAGCTGGCGCAGCTGCCTTGCCGCGTGGTGCTGCCTCTGCATCCGCGCACGCAGGCGGCAGCCCGGCGGGCTGGCGCCGAGCGCGAGCTCGGCGCTCTCGGCGTCATCGCGCCGGTCGGCTCTCGTCAGTTCCTGGCCCTGGCCGCGCACGCTGCGGTCCTGGTGTCTGACTCCGGCGGGGTCCAGGAGGAGTGCACCGTGCTCAAGCGTCCGCTGGTCGTGGTGAGGCGGTCGACCGAACGACCCGAGGCGCTCGCCGACTTCGCCGTCCTCGTGCGGCCGGGGCCCGACATCGGCGCGGCGGTTCGGGCCCGGTTGGGCGACCTCGACAGGTGGCTCGACCGCCTCGCCGGCCTGCCGAGCCCGTTCGGGGATGCGGGCTCTGCGAAGCGGGTCGTCGAGGTCATTCGCCTTTCCACCCAGCAGGGGACGTCGCACTTGGCGCCGTCGCTCACGTCAGCATGAGGAAGTAGCGGAAAAGCATGTACGGAAGCGGAATCAAGATCTCAGGCGCCGGACTCGGCGTGGCCTCCACCGGCGGCAGCCTGGCCATGACCGGCACTGACGGCCTGCCCCTGACGATCGGGCTGGGACTCAGCCTGCTGCTGGGTGGAGCTGCCATCCTGCTCCTCCTCGGATACCGGCGCCGCGGGCTGCGACAGTGATAGGGACCCTCCTGCAAGGCCTCTCGCTGTTCTCGGTCGTGGTGTTCACCGGGTATGTCGCCACCATCGTCCTCCCCTATCTGCGGCGAGGCCCTGACGTCCCGGGTGACTCCACCGCATACCAGTGGCACGTCTTCGTCCCGGCCCGGGACGAGGAGGCCGTCATCGAGCCGACGATCCGTCGGTTGCTCGAGTTCCCCGCGGCCCACGTCTGGGTGATCGACGACGACAGTGAGGACGGCACGGCACGCATCGTCCGCGCCCTGTCCGCCGACCCACGGGTCCACCTCGTGCAGCGACGTCGCCCCGAAGCCCGGACGGGCAAGGGCGACGCGCTCAACGCGGCCTACTCGGCACTGAGCACCTGGCTGCCCGTCGACAGTGACAGGACCAGGGTCATCGTCGGCGTCGTGGATGCCGACGGGGCGCTGGCTCCCGACGTGCTGGACCTGGTTGCCGGTCCTGGGGTCTTCGGCGACCCCGACGTCGGCGGGGTCCAGATCTCGGTGCGCATGTCCAACCGGCACACGCGGGGTGATGGTGTCGCCTCCTCCGCGCTGGGCGGGTGGTTCGCCCGCTTCCTGGTCCGTATGCAGGACCTCGAGTTCGTGGGCACCATCTCCGCCATGCAGATGCTGCGGGAGAAGACGGGCACCGTGGGGCTGGGGGGCAACGGCCAGTTCAGCCGGCTGAGCGTCCTCGACGTCCTCCGGGATGGCGATGGCACCCCGTGGCATGGCGCGCTCCTCGAGGACTACGAGCTGGGGCTGCACATCCTCCTGGCTGGGTACAAGAACAGGTTCGTCTTCTCCGCGGAGGTCTACCAGGAGGCCGTCGAGAGCGGCCGCCGCCTGATCGCCCAACGGGCCCGCTGGGCCCAGGGCGGGATGCAGTGCTCCCGGCTCTACCTCGGCCGGATCCTGCAGTCCAGGCACCTGAGCACCGCCGGGGCCCTGGAGGCCGCCTACTTCCTCGTCGCCCCCTGGACCCAGCTGTTCGGAGTGCTCTACTGGCCGGCGATGTACATCCTGCTGTCCGTCAAGTGCCTGACCTACCCGGCGGGTCCGCTCACCTTCGCCGCCGACTACTGGTTCCTGGCCGTCCTCACCGCCGTCACGGGCATCGCGCCCTTCGCGGTGTGGGGACCGCTGTACCGACGCGTCGCCGATCCGGGCATGGGCCGGCTCCGGGCGGTGTGGCTCGGGCTCGAGTACGCCCTCTTCCTCACCTACACGTACCCGACCACGGCGCGCGCCTTCGGACGCCTCGTGACTGGCCGAACCGGGTGGGCCAAGACCCGCCGGAACGCCGAGCCGGTGCTGGCAGGTCCGGTGGCGGTCGATGCGTGACGGCGTGTCCTCCACCGTGAGCGACTCGCGAACAACGCGCTGGATACCGGCACTCGGGCTTCTCGCGGTCGTGGTCGTCATCGTCGCTGCCAACGGGCAGTTCCGTGCCGTGGAGGCCTGGGCAGCCCAACCCCTGGTCGCGTGGGTGACCGGCGGCGGAGTGGCCGCCACGCAGGATGTCGTCACCTTCGGCTTGGGCACGCGCTCCGCTCTCGGTCTTCAGATCACCCCCGGGTGCTCCACGTCCGTGCTCATCGCGCCGTTCCTGACGATCATGGCTGCCGTCGCGGGAAAGAGCACCGTGCGGATCCCTCGGGTGATGGCTGCAGCGTCCATCGGCGCCGTCGTCCTGGTTGGGGTCAACCTCGTGCGGCTCAGCGGTATCGCCTGGGCAACCTCCACGTGGGGCATCCACCCGGGATTCGAGATCAGCCACTACCTCGTGGGGTCGATCTTCGCGATCATGGGTTTCGCCGCCACCCTGATGCTCTCCGTCAGGATCCTCACCGGCTCCCGGCCAGTCCGATCCCGCCCGGTCCGATCCCGACGAGACGCGCACGTCGGACGACACCGCAGGAGCTAGTTGTAAAACTGACGGACGCCTATGACAGTGGGTCCTGGGCTTTGCGTCGGAGTCGTTCGTAGGGTGTCTGCCCGTCGAGTGCGCCGTGGGGTCGATCGTAGTTGTAGTAGTCCTCCCATTCTTGGAGTCGAGATTCGAAGAGTCGGGCGTCGTCGATGACCTCGCCCTCGAGTAGTCGGTAGAACTCCTCGGAGTCGATGCGGTGCGACCTCTCCACCTTGCCGTTGAGCCGCGGGGTGCGTGGTTTGATCCGGATGTGGCCGATGCCTTTGTCGAGTAGGTGCCAGTGGAAGGCCGACCCGAATTCTTGGCCGTTGTCGGTCTGAATCTGGTCGACGGCGAACGGCAGCTTGGACAGCACGTGGTCGATGAACGAGATCGCGGTCGGCTGGTCGTTGCGCGGGTAGGCCCTTAGCACGCGCAGTCGTGTGCAGTCATCGATCGCGGTGTACTGGTAGTAGCGCTTCTTGCGGCCCTTCTGACCGAGGGGCTCGATGAACTTCACGTCGACCTGCAGCTGGTGGCCAGGTCGCTGCTTTTCGTAGCGCTTCCACCGGGTCTCGCGGCGTTTGTAGCGCTGGGAGCTTGGCAGTCGATTGACGCCGGCGCGGTGCAGGATGCGCCACACTCCGGACGGACTGATCCTGATCTGGTGGTACCGCTCCAGGTACATCGCGATCTTCTGTGGGCCGAAGTGGTAGCGCTGGCGCAGCCACAGAATCTTTTCGACGACGTCGGCCTGTGTCGCCTTGGGTGAGTTGTGCGGGGCGCTGGAGCGGTCCTTGAGGCCCTCGAAGCCTTCGTCTTCGTAGCGTTTGAGCCACTTGTAGTAGCAATTCCGGCTGATGCCGTAGTAGCGACAGGTTGCCGAGACGCTGCCGCTGACTTCCTCGACGTGTTTGAGCACCGCGAGCTTGTGCTTAGCTCGCCGCTCCAGCTCTCGTTCAGTCATGCAGGTCTCCTATTCATCAGAGACCCGGACTGTCAACAACCTCCGTCAGTTTTACAGCTAGTCGCAACTCACGGGGAGCGCCATGCACCGGCTCGGAGGGCTGCTGTACCTGCTGGCGAGCTGGAGGCCGAAGTAGGACGGGTCGATCCGTGACCGGCACCAGACCGACTACTTCGCCGGCTCCTTGGTGACCACCGGCGTGCACGCGAGGCCCTTGGCGGTGGAGACGACAACCTTCGCAAGCGTGAACTCCGTGGACTTCTTCGGTGCCAGCTCGAATGACTTGTCGGCGCTCCCGATGACGGTCGACGTCTTGGAGTTCGCGACCAGCACCTGAACGGTGTAGCGCTGCTTCGAGTCGCCCGTGTTGGTCACGGTGCCCTTGGCGGCCCACTGACCCTTGGAGTCGGCCGAACACGTGAAGTCTTCGAGCTCCCTCCGGGCGCCCACGACTGTTCCGGTCCCCTCGGAAACCTTCCCTGTCATTGTGCTGCCCGTCGGGGTGGGAGTCGTCGTCCTTGACCCACCGTCGCTGCCAGTGCATCCCGTCACCAGACCGGCAGCCATGAGGCAGACTGCGACGCTCGTGCTTGTCCTGGTCAACAGTCGGGGAAGCGTGCCGGCCGTCGTGGTACTCATCGCGATCATTTCTCTTTCACTTCGTCTCGTGGATTGGTGAAGCCATTGCTCGTCGTCCGATGAGCAGAAGCACGCCCAGGCCCAGAAGCAGCATCGCGTACAGCAGGATCTGGGGCGCATTAGCGCCGGTGAAGGCAAGGATGTCCCGAACAGGCCCTCGGTCGGTAGGCGTTCTGGTGCTCGACGGTGGCGACGTCACGACCGTGTCGTCGGGGCTGGTAGCCGTGGCCGTTGCCACATTGAGCACTGCGCCCGCGTCCACATCAGCCTGGGTCACCACATACGCCGAGGATGTACACACCATCGTGGCGCCCGGGGCCAGGGTGGTGGCCGGGCAAGTCACTGTGAGGCCCATCCTGACCAGCCGGTCATCGTTGATCATCACAGCACGCAGTGTTGTTGCCCCGATGTTCTTCACGGCGAAGTGATAGACGATCGGCTCGCCGGCGTCGGCCAAGCGATCGCCATCCCGATCGCGGAGATCAGCAGACTTCACGATGCTGATCCCAGGCCCAGGAGCCGTCGTGACGGTCGTCGAGGGCGGAGTCGTCACCGGGCCGCCGGTCGGCGGGGTCCCGGACGCGGTCGCACTGTTCCGCACCGCGCCCGCATCCACATCAGCCTGGGTCACCACATACGGGCTGCTCGAACACACCATGGTGGCGCCCGGGGCCAGGGTGGTGCCCGGGCAGGTGACCGTCACGGCCGGGCCGGCCGGGGCGAYCAGCTGGTCGGCCACGCCGACCGAGGTCAGGGTGACGTCGCCGGTGTTGGCCACGGTGAAGGAGAACGTGACCTGGTCACCGACGCCGGCCAGGCCGTCGTTGTTGGTGTCGGTGCTGATCGTGGCGGACTTCACCAGGGTCAGGCCCGACCCGGTGGGGGTGGGGG